>JABSQO010000009.1 GCA_013215775.1 Piscirickettsiaceae bacterium | reverse complement strand
AGAGCTTTAAGCTCCTGAAGGGCCGTTGAAGACTACGACGTTGATAGGTTGGGTGTGGAAGCGTGGTAACACGTGAAGCTAACCAATACTAATTGCCCGTGAGGCTTGACCATATAACCCCAAGTATTCTTGGGGTTCGCGACATAATATATTTTTATCTAGAATCTTAATTTACTTCCCATTTATAGTCAGTGAAAACTGACGATGTTTATGCTTGGCGGCCATAGCGAATTGGACCCACCTGATCCCATCCCGAACTCAGAAGTGAAACGATTTAGCGCCGATGGTAGTGTGGGAGTTCCCATGTGAGAGTAGGTCACTGCCAGGCTTTTATATTAAAACAGCTCATCTTCAGTAGAAGATGGGCTTTTTTTATGTCTGAAATCTAGCAATAAGACTGCTCGATCAGAGTAGGTAATCCTGACTCATAAATAGATGGAATATTGAATGAGCTAAGCAAGCCCGAAGGGGTGAACCGCATGGATGGGGTGAATAGAGTAGGTTATCCAGAACAATATACAATCACATCCTCATTGAGGCTGGCCTTTTTTATTGGCTGAAATTTGGTAATGGACTGACTTAAACAAGGTTAGAAACCACAGAATGGTAATCAGCCATCGGTAAATACACTCTTTAATCATCTAAAGAGTAATATGAGTACATGTAAGGTGTATATCTATATGATGCGTACTCAACAACACAATATCACCATATTTTATGACGGCGCTTGCCCAAGCTGTATACGTGACCGTAAGCGGTACGAATGGCTAAGTGGAAAACGTGTTGAGGATGTGAATTGGTTCGATATAACAGATAAAGATAACGAACTTTGTCAGCTAGGCATTGATCCGAAACGTGCCTTGTCTGAACTACATATTCAAACTGAAGATGGTCAGATTGTCAGTGAAATTGATGCTTATATCATTTTAATGCAACGAACCAGGTGGTTGCAGCCATTAGCCTTTATCCTAAAGCTACCAATGGTAAAACCACTATTAGCTATGTTGTATCATTATGTTGTCAATAGACGTTTAGAACGCACCGGCAGAATTTAAATACAGTGTAGTAATAATTTAAAGCTGAAAATTATCTAAGAAACACAGAAAATAATATTCAACTTTGCTATCATTCGCTTGCCGAATTATAGCGGATGCCATAGTTCATCATGGAATCATGATTTTGGCATTACTTATTAATAGATTGAATTAGGATTGTTATGCCAGAAATTATTGTAGAAAAGAATCTAAGCGATGCTCGTAAAGCTGAATTAGGTATTGCTGATTGGAATATTTGGGAATGCCCAGTGACAGGATTCCGTTTAGATTTTGATGAAGAAACAGAACATTCATATATCTTAGAAGGTGAGATTGTTGTGACACCAGATGGTGGTGAAGCGGTGACAGTTGTACCTGGTGACTATGTGATCTTTCCTAAAGGCTTAAAAAGCATGTGGCAAGTCACTAAGCAGTTGAAAAAGCATTATATGAAAACAGCTGGCTAGTTATAAAGTAGCTTTTTATTGTATTGTAAGGCACCCGTCAAACAGGTGCTTTTTAATTAGGAATTAGAAGCGTTAAAACTGAACCGGTGGCCCTTAACCCCAGCTGTTTGTTTAACAGGCTTCTGCCTGCTTTCAGGTGCTGATAAGTACTCTAATGCACGTACGATGTGGGATCGTGCCGACGAGACGGTTATCCATATAAATCGAGGGGTCAGCCAACTTGATGATGACCAATCAGAGGGATACATACACTTCTCTAACTATGCACCGACTGATGAGCTAATTTCTTATTAGGACTGTGAGTGCTTTCGGGATCAGAAAGGTATTCGAGAGCACGAAGAATATTTTGCCGTGTAATGGTGCCAACCAATCGATTATCCTTCACCACAGGGAATCGTTTGAAAGAACCTTTTAGGAATCGTTCTGCGACTTCAAGGATAGGGGCATCAACTTCAATGGTGTCAACACTGTTTGACATGAATTCTGATACTCGGCCTGCAGCACCATCTTGGTTATAGCCAGCATTGAGTGCGACTTGCATACAGTCTTTTTCAGATAAGAAGCCAATCATATTGCCATGTACATCGAGAACAGGCGCGCCTGAAATTCGCGATTCCAGCATTTTATGAATGGCTCGCAATATGTCCATATCTGGAGTGAATGTGCATTTATTCACCGTCATATAGTCTTTAACTTTTAATGATGCGAGCATAGCTGGAACCTCGTTGAGTTAATTGCTTTCCTGCACTTTAGCTTTCCGTTTGGCACAAATTTCTTTTTCTTCTATTGAACATACACCACCACAACTACCTGCCAAGCCAACTTGGTTGAGGCCGCCACAGCTGCCTTTAATGGCCGGTCTGCCTAACAGTACACCGACAGCCATGCCAATAACAGCAATAGAGATAATGATAAATGTAGCGATAAAAATAGACATTAACCAAAGTCATCCAAGAAAATATTATCAGGTTCTACCCCAAGATCTTCAAGCATATTAATGACTGCGGCATTCATCATCGGTGGACCACACATATAATATTCACAGTCTTCTGGTGCTGGATGATCATTCAGGTAGCTATCACGTAGGATATTGTGAATAAACCCAGTGTGTCCAGTCCAATTATCTTCTTCCGTTGGATCAGATAGGCCAACATGCCAGTTAAAGTTTTCATTTTCTGCCTGAAGCTCATTGAAGTCATCTTCATAGAACATTTCTCGAGCACTTCTGGCACCATACCAGAAGGAGATTTTACGTGAACTTTTAATTCGGCGTAATTGATCAAAGATATGTGAGCGCATTGGTGCCATACCAGCGCCACCGCCAATAAAGATCATTTCTTTATCGGTATCTTTAGCATAGAATTCACCAAAAGGTCCTGATATCGTGACGATATCGCCTGGTTTTAAGTTGAATAAGAAGGAAGACATTTGCCCAGGGGGAGTATCGTCACTTGCACCGGGAGGTGGTGATGCGATACGGATATTGAGCATGATGATGCCTTCTTCTTCCGGATAATTCGCCATGGAATAAGCACGTACGACATCTTCTTTTACGTTTGATGTATAACGCCACATATCAAAGCGATCCCAGTCTCCACGATATTCTTCATCGATGTCGAAATCTTTATACTCACTCACATGAGGTGGACATTCTATTTGGATAAAGCCACCGGCTTTGAAATCAACATTTTCACCTGAAGGCAGGTTGAGGATTAATTCTTTAATAAAGGTGGCTACATTGTCGTTAGAGCGAACGGTACATTGCCATTTTTTCACCCCAAAAACTTCTTCTGGTACCTGAATCTTCATATCTTGCTTCACAGCTACTTGGCACGCTAAACGTTCGCCTTCAGCGGCTTCACGTTTAGTGATATGTGATTCTTCAGTCGGCAGGATTGAGCCACCACCTTCAAAGATTTTGACCTTACATTGGCCACAAGTACCACCACCACCACAAGCAGAGGACACATAGAGTTCTGCATCAGACAACGCGCTTAATAACTTACCACCTGCGGGTGTGTGTACTGTCTTTTCACCATTAATAACAATGGCAACATTACCTGTCGAAACTAGTTTTGATCGGGCACTTAAAATCAAAAAGACCAGTGCCATAATGATGACAGTGAATAGCACAATACCGAGTATGATTTCCATTACAATTGAATCCCCGAAAATGCCATAAAGCCCATTGCCATTAGTCCTGCGGTAATAAACGTAATACCCAGTCCCTGTAAGCCATCTGGTACATCAGAGTATTTCAGTTTTTCACGGATTCCGGCAATTGCTGTGATGGCCAATGCCCAGCCCAAGCCACTACCAACACCATAAACGGCACTTTCAGCTAAATTATAATCACGTTCGACCATGAATAAGGTACCCCCTAAGATGGCACAATTCACGGTAATTAATGGTAGGAAAATACCCAAGGCGTTATAGAGTGCAGGTGCATATTTATCCATTGCCATTTCGAGGATTTGCACCATGGCAGCAATCACACCGATATAACTGATTAAGCCGAGAAAGCTTAAATCAACATCGGGATAACCTGCCCATGCTAAGGCACCGTCTTTAAGTAGATATTGATAAATTAAGTTATTGGCAGGTAAGGTAATCATTTGAACTAAGATGACGGCAATACCTAAACCTAAAGCCGTTTCAATTTTCTTAGAAACCGCTAAGAATGTACACATCCCCAAGAAGAACGATAAGGCAAGGTTCTCAATAAATATAGAACGAACAAAGAGGCTTAGATAATGCTCCATCTATAGAACCTCTGTCCGATGGACTTGGTGGATTTGGTAATCAGGAGATTCAATCTGTTCTCTTTTCCAACTACGAATAGCCCAGATTAATAAGCCAATCACAAAGAAGGCACTTGGTGGTAGCAACATTAAGCCATTTGGAATGTACCAGCCACCTTCATTAGCGACAGGGATAATTTGATGGCCAAATAGTTTGCCAGCACCTAGAAGTTCACGGAAAAAACCAACAATCATTAAGATTAAACTGTAACCAAGACCGTTACCGATACCATCTACAAAGCTCATTAGCGGAGGATTTTTCATCGCATAAGCTTCGGCTCGACCAAGCACAATACAGTTAGTGATAATCAAGCCAACAAAGACCGAAAGTTGTTTGCTGGCTTCATAGGCATAGGCCTTAAGGAGTTGATCAACCACGATAACTAATGAAGCAATTATGGTCATTTGTACGATGATACGAATACTGGAAGGGATATGATTTCTAATAGAGCTGATAATCGCACTGGAAAAAGCGGTGACGACGGTGAGCGCGATACTCATGATCAGCGCTGCCATCATGTTGGTTGTTACCGCTAAAGCTGAACAGACACCCAATACTTGTAATGTGATGGGGTTGTTATCAATTAGAGGATCGAATACTGCAGATTTTATTTCGTTTGCCATTATTATTTCTCCGCCTTATTCATGTGTTTTAAATAAGGACCAAAACCATGATCTCCTAGCCAGTAATTCACTAAGTTTGATACGCCTCGGCTAGTGAGTGTCGCACCCGACAAACCATCAACCTTATGCTCCGAACCCGCAACTTTAAAGTCAACATGCCCACGGATAACTTCGATTTTTAATTCACCATCATCATTGAAGGCTTTTTTGCCTTGCCATTGCTGTCGCCATTTAGGATTATCTACTTCACCACCTAAGCCCGGTGTTTCCGCATGTGCATAGAATTGCAGGCCTTTAATTGTATTAAAATCACCTTCAAAAGCAATGAAGCCATATAGCGTCGACCATAAGCCATACCCATGAATTGGTAGCACCACTTGTGAGATGCTGTCGCCATCTTTCAATAAATAAATAGAGGCTAATTTGGCGCGTCGTCCAATGCTGGCAATATCTTGTTCCGCTGTGAGCTCAACATTTTGTTGTGGATCTTTAGCTGCTTTGTATTGGTCATAGCTCGCCACATCGATATCGGCATATTCACCTGTTTCGAGATCTACCACTTTGACCTCAAACTGTTCAAATATAGCGTTTACATCAGCACCTTCAGTTAACAGGCCAGTGACGGCTAAGATATTCTTCTTAATATCTGCTTCTTTATTGGCTATTTGTAGTGGCTTGAGCACTACCGCCGAGGTTGAAACTAATATTGAGCATACTAGGCAAAGCAAGGTCGCCACAATGATAGTCTTTTTGGGATTATCATTTGGTAAGCTCAGTATGCTTGCAAAGAACCCTTGTTTTTGATTATTTTCTGCCATCGCCCTAACTTCGCTCTAATCTTCGTTTAATGTTAGCTTGCACAACAAAATGATCAATTAATGGTGCAAAAATATTGGCAAATAAAATGGCTAACATAATGCCTTCTGGGAAGGCAGGGTTCACCACTCGAATCAATACCGTCATGAAGCCGATCAAGAATCCGTAAATCCAGCGGCCTTTATCTGTCATGGCGGCTGATACTGGATCGGTTGCCATAAAGATCATGCCAAAAGCAAATCCCCCCAGTGTTAAATGCCAATACCAAGGCAGTGCAAACATAGGGTTGGTATCACTACCAATTAGATTGAATAATAATGAAGTCGCCACCATGCCTGCGAACACGCCAAAAATAATACGGTATGACGCAATCCGAGTGTAGAGTAAGAAGCCCATACCCAGCAGACATGCCAGAGTGGATGTTTCACCTAGAGAGCCCTGTATGGAGCCAAGGAATGACTGGGTCCATGTGAAGCCTGAACCTACAATAGCTTCTAAGCCGCCAGCAGCAGCAAGCGCTAAAGGTGTTGCGCCACTAAAGCCATCAATGGCTGTCCAAATAGCATCGCCCGACATTTGTGCTGGATAAGCAAAGTATAAAAATGCACGGCCTGTTAAGGCTGGATTAAGGAAGTTTTTACCGGTTCCACCGAAGACTTCTTTGCCTAATACCACGCCGAAAATAATACCGAGAGCAACCTGCCAAAGAGGTGTAGAAGCAGGCAAAATCAATGTGTACAACATTGATGTAACCAAGAAACCTTCATTGACTTCATGGTTACGCACTGCTGCAAATAGGACTTCGAACGTACCACCAGCAATCAATGTCATTAGGTAGATAGGCAAGAAATACAGCAAGCCATGGAACATATTGCCAAACAGGCTGGTTTGATCAAAGCCGACGCCTAAGTAGCTGATCAGTGAGCCTCTCCAACCTTCTAATTCAGTCATACCAAGTGATTCCATGGCACTATTCGCTTGGAAGCCAGTGTTCCATAGCATCATTAAAATCACCGGGAATGTCGCTAATACAACATAGGACATTAAGCGTTTTAAATCGATACCATCACGCACATGAGGCGTTCCACGGGTAGTATCGGCCGGAGAATAAAGGAAGGTATCCACCATTTCAAATACAGCGAAAAACTTATTATAAGGTCCGCCTTTTTGAAATAAGGGTTCTAGCCGGTCAAGGTAACGTCGTAAACGGGCCATGGTTATCCTTCTTTTTCAATTTGTGTGAGGTTAGTTCTTAGCATGGGGCCGTAATCAAATTTGCCGGAGCATACGAAAGAACATAATGCTAAATCTTCTTCATCTAGCTCAAGACAACCCAGTGCTTGTGCAACATCAGTGTCTTTTACGATTAATGCACGCAATAGTTGGGTCGGCAAAATATCAAGTGGCATTACGTATTCAAAAGTACCAATGGGCACCATGGCGCGAGGGCTACCATTTTGTGAAGTGGTCAAGTTAAAGCTTTTTTGACCAAGTAATTTTGAAAAGAACACATTCAGAACAGAAAATTTGTGTTTGCCGGCAGGATTGATCCAGCCAAAAAATTCACGCTTATCCGTTTCAGCAATAACGGATATTTGGTTATGGAAGCGACCTAAGTATGCTGCCCAGTTGTTAGCAGTATGGCCGCATAATACTGAGCCGGAAATGACACGAGATTGAACATGCTGCACTTCATCACGGACAAGATCTTCAGTATGAGCACCCAAACGAGTGCGTAATAGGCGAGGCTTATTCACTAAGGGTCCAGCGAGAGCGATAATTCGTTCAACCCATAATCGGCCGGAGGTAAATAATTTACCGATAGCAATCACATCTTGATAGTTAATTTGCCAGACTGTCTTGTGAGCACTGACGGGATCAAGAAAATGGATATGAGTACTGGCTAGGCCCGCTGGATGGGGCCCAGAAAAGCTATGTGTTTCAATATTAGCTTGAGTCGTCGATGGCGTAGTGTCATTTTCCGCTTGGCACACAAATATTTTGCCATCGGTCAGGTGACTTAACACTGTGAGTCCATTGGCATAATCATTAGCGTATTCGTTAATAATTACGCTTGGGTTTGCTGCCAATGGGTTGGTATCAATGGCCGTAACAAATATTGAGTTGGGAGTACTGTCTGGTTGGGGTGATTTGCTATAAGGACGAGTGCGTAATGCTGTCCATAAACCAGAATCTAACAAGTTTTTCTTTACTTCGTCACGGGTTAAGCCAGCGAGTTGTGATTGTTCATAGCGTTGAAATGTGATCTCATCATCACCATCAAGTTCAATAATAACAGCCTGTAATATTCGTTTGGCACCACGCTTTATGGCTTTGACAGTGCCTGCGCCCGGTGCAGTAAAATGAACGCTAGGATTCTTTTTATCAGTAAACAGTGTTTGACCCAGTTTTACCGACTGACCTTCTTCAACCAGCATGGTTGGTTTCATGCCAACGTATTCATTACCTAAAATGGCTACGGAGCCAACTGGGTTAGCGTCGTCGATCGATTGTACGGGCGTTCCCGCGATGGGCAAATTAAGCCCTTTGCTGATAGAAAAATTCATAGATGCTTGGTGAGAGACAGCAGAAACTGTCTTTATGCCGAACTCCTTTTATCCAAGGTAGGCGATATTATAAATATTGTGAGGCGTTATGGGAAGGTGTTAGGGACTATCAAATACAAATTAAATGAACATTATTTTTCAATGGATACATTTAACCATCGGAGGCCGATTATAAATGCCAATAATGATGCGACAGCGGCTAAACTAAAGGTGACTGTTGGTCCGGGAGATAACCAAAAATAACCACTAAATAAACTGCCGATAGCGCCACCAGCGCCAAAACCAATACTGCTATAAAGCGCTTGTCCACGTCCTTGATTTTTACCTACAAAATAATGATGCACCCACGCGATAGCAGCTGCGTGGAAGGTGCCAAAGCTGGCTGCATGTAATAGTTGAGCAAATAACAATAATATTAATGAATCGGGAAAGAAACCAATGATTAGCCAGCGAAGACTGCTGAGTAATAAGCTAAGCAATAATACTTTTCGAATACCAAAGCGAGGAAGCCAGCGGTGCATAAATAAAAAAACAATGACTTCGGCAATAACACCTAGCGCCCAAAGTTGACCAATAAGGCTACGGCTGTAGCCATGCTGCTCCAAGTAAATGGTATAAAACGTGTAATAAGGTCCGTGGCTAACTTGAACGAGAAAGCACATTGATAAAAATGCGAGTACTTCAGGACGTTTGACAATGGAAAAGAGTGGTTGATGAGTCAAATGTAAATGACGTGATGCAGATTCAGGTACCGTCAGACTTACTAGCCAGATGGCCCCCATGCTTATTAACATGGCATAAGGCACAATATAGGCATCAAAGGTTTCTAGTAGTGTTCCAAGCGTGGCGACAGTAAAAATAAACCCAATAGAACCCCATAAGCGGATTTTGCTGTAGTGATGGGTATGTTCACCGAGATGTTGCAATGTGGTGGCTTCAAACTGTGGTAATGATGCATTCCAGAAGAAACTGAACACCAACATAACCCCAGCAATCCATAAATAACTGTTGTCTAGTAAGATGGCAGAAAAGCCGATGATACCTGCAAGGCTAGCGAAACGGACAATACGCATTCGCTGACCATGCCGATCTGCGATCCAACCCCAAATATTTGGTGCGATAATGCGGGTAGCAAGAAGTATGGCGGTTAATTCACCAATATCTTGGGCGGAAAAGCCTTGCCATTGAAGATAAAGCCCCCAATAGGGAACGAGCACACCGAGCGAAGCAAAGTAGAAAAAATAAAAGCCGGATAATCGCCAGTAAGGTGTTTTGCTAAGAGACACTCCAGAGGTTTATGCTTGAGCAGGAATAATGGGTGTACCTGAGTTGACATCCATATTTTGTGCTCGGTGACGAAGCATATGATCCATTAACACAATGGCTAACATTGCCTCAGCAATAGGCGTTGCACGAATACCGACACAAGGATCATGACGGCCTTTGGTAACGACTTCAACGGGTTCACCTTCGGTATTAACACTGTGACCAGGGATGCTCAGGCTAGAGGTGGCTTTCAGAGCCATGCTCACCAGAATATCTTGGCCACTAGAAATGCCACCGAGAATTCCGCCGGCATTATTACTCAAAAAGCCTTCGGGAGTAATTTCATCACGATGCTCGGTACCTTTTTGAGTGATCGCCTCAAAGCCAGCACCAATTTCCACTCCTTTAACGGCATTAATGCTCATCATGGCATGGGCAATGTCGGCATCTAAGCGGTCAAAAACAGGTTCACCTAAACCCGGTGGTACATTGCGGGCAATGACATTGATGCGGGCACCGATAGAGTTCCCTTTTAATGCCTTCATATAATCGGCGAGCTGTTGCTCTTTATCAGGATCAGGACAGAAAAAGGCACTTTTCTCCATTTGATCCCAATCGAGCTTTTCGATGACGATAGGTCCAAGTTGGGCTAAATAACCTTGAATTTCGATACCGTAACGTTCCCGCAAGTATTTTTTGGCGATGCCGCCAGCGGCAACTCGCATTGCTGTTTCACGTGCTGAAGAACGGCCGCCACCACGATAATCACGAAAGCCATATTTTTGATGGTAGGTGTAATCAGCATGAGCAGGGCGGAACTGATGCATGATATTGCCATAATCTTTTGAGCGCTGATCGGTGTTCTCGATGACCATGCCAATAGGTGTGCCAGTGGTTTTTCCTTCAAACACGCCAGATAGAATTTTGACCCGATCGGCCTCTTTCCGTTGTGTCTCAAAACGTGTTTTACCGGGTTTACGACGATCTAAATCGCCTTGTAAATCTGCTTCAGTTAATTCAAGTCCAGGAGGGCAACCATCGACAATACAGCCTATCGAAGGACCATGACTTTCGCCAAACGAAGTGATGGTGAATATTTTTCCGAAGCTATTACCTGACATAAAGTTATTCCGATAAAGAATTTAGGTTAAACGATGTATAGAGTAGCAAATCCGAGAAATGCCATAAATCCCACCACATCGGTAACAGTAGTCAATAATACACCGCCAGATAAAGCGGGGTCACTACCGAATTTTTTCAAGAGGATGGGTATTGCTACGCCAGCTAGTGCAGCAGCAGTTAAATTAATAATAATAGCGACACCAATCAGTATGCCAAGAGCCAAACTGTTAAACCATAAAATGGTGACCAATGCGATGGCAATAGCCCAAATGAAACCATTACTTGCGCCGACTAAAACTTCTTTGCGAAGTAGCCAGCGTTGATTTTTATCATTCAATTGACCCAGTGCCATCGAACGTATGACTAGAGTCAATGTTTGACTGCCGGCGACACCTCCCATGCTGGCAACAATGGGCATTAATATGGCGAGTGCAACTTGTTTTTCAATTGTGGTATCAAATAAACCGATAACCCATGCCGCTAGAAATGCGGTGAGTAAATTTACGCCTAACCATAATGAGCGGCGATGGATACTTTTCCCCACAGGAGCAAAGGTATCTTCATCTTCGCCCAGACCAGCCATACTTAACATAGAATGTTCGGCATCATCACGAATAACATCGACTACGTCATCAATCGTAATACGGCCTAATAGGCGATTAGCACCATCAACGACCGGAGCAGAGATCAAGTCATGTTTTTCAAATCGGAGTGCGACATCACTATCGGATACATTGGCATTAATCGCCTTAATTTGATGCGACATCACTTCGTTGACGGTTAATGAGCGACTACGACTAACCACTTGTGATAACGGTAATGTACCTAAGTAATGATCGTTATGATCGACGACATACAAACTATCCGTATTGCTTGGAAAATCATTCAGCATTCGTAGATAACGCAGTACGACTTCTAAGGTGATATCCGCACGAACAGTAACCACATCGGTATTCATTAAACCGCCAGCGGAGTCTTCATTATAAGCAAGAACCGTTTCTACTCGGCGACGATGTTGGCTATCCATAGCGCGTAATACTTCGTGCATCACATGATTAGGTAGATCTTGCAGAATATCTGCGACATCATCCGCATCCAGATCTTCGGTTGCACTGACCAGATCCGCGGTGTCCATATGTTGAATTAAGTCAGTACGAACATCATCACCGACAAAAGATAAAACATCACCGCGCAAATCGGGATTAATAATTGGCCAGCAGACTTTACGTTCTGTCGGTGGGAGTGATTCTAGTAAATGTGCTGTTTCAGCAGGGTGAAGACTCGCTAATAGGCGACGCATGCGCACAAAACGACCACTTTTAACAGCTTCATCTAGCGTCTGGAACGGCTGATTGAGGGCATGTTCGTGGTTGGTATCGGTCATGATCCAGTCCAATAGCTAAATTCAGAGGAAGTGTAATGTACGCACTATTCTAGCCTGCTTGAGGGTGGGCGGATAGACCTAAATATTTGTGTTAGTGTTTTGGATTGTTAATTTGCTCTAATAATGTTTCAGCATCAAATCGACGAGCCATATTGACAATATCTAATGTGTTGGCTGGTAAATAGCTTAGGTTCGTTTCATTGATAATTTGTTTGATTTCCAATAAAGCATTGGGATGCATGCTGAAGTTATTCAACCCCATTGCAAGAAGAAGTCTGGTGAATTTAGGATCGCCAGCCATTTCACCGCACATGGATACGGGCGTATTATGTTTTTTACCAGCCTCTAAAGTCATTTGAATTAATCGTAAAACCGCAGGGTGTAAAGGATCGTAAAGATAGTTGACTTGATCATCGATGCGGTCGATTGCCAAAGTATATTGAATTAGGTCATTGGTGCCGATAGAAAGAAAATCAACTTTCTGAGCAAACATTTCAGCACAGATTGCGCTGGCGGGGATCTCAATCATCACTCCTGTTTCAATATGTCGGTCATATTCCAAGTTTTCGTTATCAAGTTCTTCTTTACACATTTCAAGCAGGCGTTGTGCTTGCGTTAATTCTTGTAAGCTGGAGATCATGGGAAACATGATCTTAATTTTCCCAAATACCGAAGCACGTAAAATGGCACGTAATTGCGTGCGAAACATACTTGGTTGATTTAAACATAAACGAATAGCTCGCAATCCTAAAGCAGGATTCGTTACCGTTGGTCCTATATTCCGACCGCCATCAACCGTTTTATCAGCGCCTAAGTCAAAAGTTCGAATTGTTACAGGATAACTATTCATACTTTCCACTACATCACGATAGGCTGCTAATTGTTCTTCTTCTTCGGGTGGCGAAGTACGGTTCATGTACAAAAATTCAGTACGGTAGAGGCCAATCCCTTCGGCACCTGCATTGCTTATTGATTGAATATCCTCTGGTAGCTCTGCATTGACGAGCAAGGTGATTTCTTTGTTGTCTTGAGTTTTTGTAGGCTGTGATTTAAAGCGACTAAGGGAGGCAATGTGTTGTTCAAAGGCAATCAATCGTTGCTGGTATTCGGTGATCGTTGTTTCATCTGCACCCGCGATAAGCATGCCAGTTGTACCATCAATAATGAGTGGTTCATTATCTTGAATATAACGTCGGACTGATTCAATACCAACGATGGCTGGGATGCCTAAGCTACGCGCCAAAATAGTGGTGTGAGATGTTGCACCACCATGCTCGGTCACAAAAGCAGCAATCTCTTGATGTTGCATTAATACGGTATCGGCCGGGGTTAAATCTTCGGCAATGATTATGTGTCCCTTAAGCCGACCATCTGGAATTTCATGATCGACCACGACATGTTCATCGGCCAAGATGCGATGAATACGATTGACGACATGATCGACATCATCTTGGCGAGTACGTAAATAAGGATCATCCATTTCATTGAAGACATTGATCAAGGCATCTCGTTGTAATTGCAGCGCCCATTCAGCATTGCAGCGACGAGTTTTAATCATCTCAATGGGTACTTTGGTGAGCGATGAATCACTCAGCATGAGTAAATGAGTATCAATGAAGGATGCAACATCCGCCGGAGCATTGGCTGGAATTTGATTTCGAATTGATTTTAGCTGTTCTCTAGCTTGCTCAGTGGCATTGATAAGCCTGTCGACTTCTTGTTCAATCTCAAAGGCGGGAATAAGGTATTCACGGACATCTGGTTTGTTGTGAAATAAGATATGCGCTCGGCCAATAGCGATACCACGCGAAACCCCAATGCCTTGTAACTCGAGAGTCATTCGCCTTCCTCGAAATAGTCATTAATGAGCGTTTCAATGCTGAGCAGAGCTTGTTGTGCATCATCGCCCTTTGCACTGACGATAATCTCAGTGCCTTTAGCCGCTGCCAGCATCATTAATCCCATAATACTTTTACCATTCACCGTACGTTCGCCGCGAGTGACTTGGATATCAGCTTCAAATTGTGAAGAAGTTGTGACCAGTTTTGCTGCAGCTCGTGCATGCAGCCCAAGTTTATTGATAATGGTGAATGTTTGCTCGATCATAGCTTGGCCTTCATATCTAGACAGCAGGTGATTCCCTCTTGGCCACCACTAAGTGCTTTTTTCTTTAGTTCATCAAGGCTAAGATTGGGGTAATTAAAAACTCGAATTAACATCGGTAAATTGAGACCGGAAACAATACGGATATCTTCGCGATCTGAAACGGCACACGCAACGTTACAAGGTGTGGAGCCAAACATATCGGTCAACACCAAAATGCCATTGCCTTGATCTAATCCCTCAGCTTCATCATGTAGTTGAGTTGTAATTTGCTCAGGGTCATCATTAATTCCAATTGAGATTACTTTGGTTGGCAATGGCGTTGAGGACAACATTTGCCGTGCAGTATTAACTAATTCGGTGCCGATTTGGTTATGAGAGACGATTAAGATAGCAACGGTCATGACATTAACATTTGAGATTTTTGCCGTTGCAGTAATGTTGTTTCAGCATGATTGTTTGTTGTTTGCAGTGTCAGCCAAGTCATGATGCGATGAGATAGGGATGCTGGGGTATTAATATCTAGCACTAATTTAGCAAAAGACTCACTACAGATGGTATGTGTATCATTTTTAGGTGTAATGGTGCTGGTGAAGACAACATCTTTTTGTAAATGAATCACATATTTTAAGTTGGTTTGAGCTTGCCAAGAGCTGGGACCAAACAGTTCCTGAACAGTCATAAGACCTAATTCACGACAATGAAGTAGCCCTGATAATAGGGTAGGACATTTACCTGTTATCGTTGAATTATTGTTTCTGGAAAATTCAACGATATCATCGGCGATAAGCTGATGACCTTGATGAAGTAGTTCAAGCGCCAAACTACTTTTGCCAATACCTGCTTGACCAATAAAAAACACGCCTTCACCAGAAAGATTCATTAATACTCCGTGATGACTTTCTGATTGATGGGGTAATGTCATAGTGACTTAATCGTCGTCAATGGCCAGTAATAAATCAAACATCTTATTAGTATCTGTTGTCTCACGAATAGATTGACAGATTTGAGGGTCACTAAACATGGTGGCTAACCTTGCGAGATGTTTGAGATGATAGTCGCTGTCTTCTTCGGGCACTAATAGTCCAAAAATAATATCAACAGGTTGATTATCAGCTGCTTCATAATCGATGGGTGATGCGAGGGTCATCATCGCGGCAATAGTATGTGAAATACCAGGGATACGGGCGTGCGGTATAGCCACGCCCTTTCCTAATCCTGTTGAGCCTAGGCGTTCACGTTCAAGTAGCACCTGAAAGATTTTATCTGCTGTTATCGCCTTAGTATTGGCTACCAAAAGATGGCTTAGGTTTTCGATAGCCCGCTTTTTACTTGATGCGGCGCTGCTCTGGCAGCGAATATTGTCAGCATTGACGAGTAGTGAGGCGATGAGCATAGATAAATTTTCTTAACCTGCGTTATGTTTCATATCAGCACCATCAGCTTGATGGTGGTTTTTGATTTTATCTTTATGTTTGATGATCTGACGATCAAGTTTAGAGACTAAATGCTCAATGGCAGTGTACATATTTTCATTTTCATCGGATGCGAACAGATCAGCGCCGCTTACATGTACAGTTGCTTCTGCTTTTTGGCGTTGTTTTTCAACAGTTAGAATGACATGAACATTGGTCATATGATCAAAGTGACGAGTTAGTTTTTCAAATTTAGTATTAACGTGGTCACGAAGACTGTCAGTGATTTCAATATGTTGTCCGCTTAAGTTTAATTGCATAAGGCTTAACTCCTGTTGGTTAAAAAAGACTGGCTTAGACCAGCCGCTTACGTTCATTCGATGGCGAAATTGTTAATGTGTCGCGATATTTTGCAATGGTGCGCCGTGCCACATTGATACCCTGTTCTCCAAGAATATCAGCAATTTTACTATCGCTGAGAGGTTTTCTTGGATTTTCAGCCGCAACTAGTTTCTTAATAATAGCGCGAATTGCAGTCGCTGAACATTCGCCACCGCTATCAGTACTGACATGGCTAGAAAAGAAGTATTTCAATTCATAGATACCGCGAGGTGTGTGTAAATATTTTCGGGTTGTCACGCGGGAAATGGTCGATTCATGCATGCCTACTTCTTCAGCAATATCATGCAAAACGAGTGGGCGCATAGCTTCATCGCCATGTTCAAGAAAGCCTCTTTGTCGCTCAACAATAGCCTCAGATACTTTTATCAAGGTCTCATTGCGACTTTGTAAGCTTTTTAGGAACCATCGCGCTTCTTGGAGGTTATTTTTTAAGTAGGTATTTTCTGAACTGTTATCTGCTCTTTTTATTAATTGAGCATAATGATCAGCGATCTGTAAGCGCGGTGCATTATCGGGATTGAGCGATAATCGCCATTGACCTTGAAATTTTTGTACATAAACATCAGGAACAATGTATTCCGTTTTTTCAACTTGAACTTGACTGCCTGGTCGAGGGTTTAACAGTTGAATAAGCTTAACCAGTTCGGTTAATTGATCATCACTTATCTTTAGTGAACGTTTAATTTGGGCGTAATCACGTTTTGCTAAGGTGTCGAGATGCTGATCGATCAACTTAGTGAGTAATTCTATATCATCGGTATTTTGATCAAGTAAGTTGAGTTGGATTAGTAGGCATTCGCGTAGATCGCGCGCAGCTACACCAATAGGGTCAAAGTGTTGTAGACGATGCAGTACTGCTTCAATTTCATCAAGTTCAGCAGGGGATTCTTCACCTAGACTTTGCTGGATATCTTCAAGTGAACTTGTTAGATAACCATCATCTTCAATGGCATCAATAATGATCGTGGCGATAGCTTGTTCAAGATCTGAGAAAGGAGTGAGTCGCATTTGCCACAGCAAGTGCTCTTGGAGACTGCCACTGCTTTCATCCTCATTATCACGTTCTATTCCTGCAGTACCCACGGGCTGTGAATGCGTAATCGTAGGCGAGCTATCAAAAGTATCTTCCCATTGGCTGTCGGTTGGGAGCTCTTCTGGAATGTCAGCATGTTCGAGTTGGGTGATTTCTTGGCTAGTACTTTCTAGTCCATCATCAGAATCTTCGTTAGCAGAAGCGCTGTTATCAAATTCAACATTTTCTTCGACTTCTAGAAGCGGGTTGGTTTCTAACACTTCTTGAATTTCGGTTTGGAGTTCGAGCGATGAAAGCTGCAATAAACGGATGGCTTGTTGTAGCTGAGGCGTCATCGATAGGCTTTGGCCTATACGTAGCTGTAATGATGGTCTCACAGATGTTTTCGATATGATTTAACGGACATGTCTCTATCTTAACGCAAATATTATGCCAGTGGGTATGACTTTCAAAAAAACAGTCAATAAAGTGATTTTTCACACGACGTTACAGGGTGAAAAATGGCTTAAAACACACTCACAGCTGTGGATTTAAAACTGAGCCAAATAGTGTCGCCTAACGATAGGTTAAGCTCTGCCAAAGAGTCGGAACTAATCAGTGCGTGAAATTGCTCTTCACAGTCAATGGTGAGTCGAATAGCATTTGATTCTTCAGCAATCAACGTTAATCGCCCTGAAAATTGATTACGCATACTGGATTTCAAGGCTTGCCTAGAGATAATTATCTCGCGGGGATCAATGGCGATGTGATGGGCATTGATTAGCGTGCTGGTGGTATGGATATGAAGATGTCCAGTATCAAAAACAGGATAGTTTAACTGGCCACTGAACAGGTTCAATAAAGGACTTTCTGTTGTCTTACCATTGACAAGATTAATACTGGAATCGGCAAGTGATAAGCCTTGCAAGCGATCATGAGTAGAGAAAATAATGGTTTTATTCTGCTGTTGGGCAAGTTGTTCAATAATATCTTCAAGTTGTTGGCGGTGACTTTGATCCAGATGTGAAAATGGCTCATCAAGCAATAAAATATCGGGCTGATATACAGTCGCACGAGCAATGGCCGCGCGTTTTAATTCACCGCCTGAGAGCGTATGAGCTGGCTGTGTGGCAATATGGTGAAGATCAACTAGTTCTAGTGCTTGGTGAATTAGAAATGAGTGTTGTTGGGAATCAATGTCTTGTAATCTTAGTGCAAGCTTAAGATTGTCGATGACTGTGCCCGCTAATAGGTAAGGATGCTGTGATACATAACCAATCGTTCGCCGTTGCGCTGCCGATAAGGGTGGTTGAATAGCGTGGCCAGCAAAGATAATTTCACCTTTATTAGGAGCTGTTGTAAAAGCCAGTAAATCAAGTAATGTTGATTTTCCAGCACCATTGTCACCCAATAACGCGATGCAGTTGTTTTGAGGTAAAGAGAGAGCAGGGATGTCTAGTATGCAAGATTGATCGCGGTAAACTTTAATATCGGTGAGTTGGTAGGCGGCAGTCATGTTCGACCTCGTTGAAGCCATGACAGTAAAAAGTTGACGATAAAGGCGATTAATAACAGTAATAGACCTAGCGCTAAACCAATTTCAAATTCTCCTTTACTGGTTTCGAGTGCAATAGCAGTCGTCATCGTTCGGGTGAAACCTTCTATATTGCCACCTAACATCATTGCTGCACCAACTTCGCCAATCGCACGACCAAACCCCGTAATAATCGCTGCGAGAATAGCAAAGCGAGTTTGTCGAGCAACATGTATTGAGAGGGTAATAGGTTTGGCTCCGAGGCTGATTAATGTCGGTACTAGGCGTGAATCGGCTGATGTCACGGCAACGATCGTGAGATTCATCATGATAGGAAAGATCAAAATAGCTTCAGCGAGAATAATAGCAGTGGGCGTATACAATAAATTGAATTGGCCAAGAGGACCTAAGCGACTCAATAAACCATATAACAATAAGCCAATGACCACGGTAGGCATCGCCATCAAGGTATTGAGTATATGTTGAATAAATCGTTTGCCAGAAAAATGATTGAGAGCAAACGCAATTCCAGCAGGAATAGCAAACAAGCCGGCAATCAGCGCTGCAATCAGTGATATCGAAACAGAAGTAACAACAATTTGATAAATTTCTTTATCAAAGGAGGTAATAAGCTGAAATGCTGCAGCTATAGAGTCAGCAAAATAGCTCATTGGGTATTGCTAACTAATTAAGCCTAGTCGCTGGCAGATAGTCAGCGTTGGATCGGTTCTGTTCATTGTGTAGAAATGCAATCCAGGCGCGTCTGCGTCAATCAGTTTCTGAGTGAAATCAGTCAAAAAATCTAAGGTAAACGCTTGTAATGATTCCATGTCATCGCCAAAGTCATCAAGCCGTTTACGTAACCAACGAGGAATTTCTGCACCACAACCATCGGAAAAGCGGGCTAATTGCACAATATTATTGATCGGCATGATGCCTGGAATAATAGGGATATCAATACCTTTAGCTTGGCAGCGATCGATGAAATAACGGTAGGAATCAATATTATAAAAATACTGTGTCAACGCGCTGTCAGCACCAGAATCGACTTTACGTTTGAAGTTTTCTAGGTCAGCTTCAGCAGAGATGGCTTGTGGATGAACTTCAGGGTATGCGGCTACTTCAATAGTGTAGTGATCACCGGACTCTTTACGAATAAAATCAATTAATTCATTGGCATAACGAAAATCACCAGGATCGCGCATGCCAGAAGGCAAGTCACCTCTTAACGCAACTAGACGGTCAATTCCGTGCGACTTATAGTCATTGATAAGTGTGCGAATGCTGTCAACAGAAGAGCCGATGCAGGATAAATGTGGTGCGGCATCAATGCCTGTCGCTGCGCTATCATTTTGAATGTCGATAATCGCATCAAAAGTGTTATCTTGCGTTGAGCCACCGGCCCCAAAGGTAACCGAATAAAATTCAGATTTCAATGGAGCAAGTTGTTGCCGAACATTTCGAAGATTGGCAATTCCTTTTTCCGTTTTAGGCGGGAAAAACTCGCAGCTTAGGGTCAGTTTATTTGTCATGATTTACGTTCAAAATATTAATAGCGATAATGATCAGGCTTATAAGGGCCATTTTTATTGAGGTTTAGATACTCAGCTTGTTCAGTGGTTAACTCGGTTAAATTAACACCAATCTTAGCCAAATGGAGTCGCGCCACCTTCTCATCAAGTGACTTAGGTAAAACATAGACTTCATTTTTGTAAGTATCGCTGTTCTCCCATAATTCAATTTGGGCCATTACTTGGTTGGTGAAAGATGCTGACATCACGAAACTAGGATGACCTGTTGCACATCCTAAGTTTACTAAGCGGCCCTCAGCTAACAAGATGATACGTTTGCCATCAGGGAAAACAATATGGTCGACCTGCGGTTTGATATTAATCCATTGGTATTGTTGCAGTGATGCAACGGCAATTTCTGAATCAAAGTGACCAATATTACAGACAATAGATTCATTCTTCATTGCCAACATGTGGTCGTGATTAATGACATCAATATTGCCTGTAGTCGTGACGAAGATATCACCATAGCTGGCAGCATCATCCATGTTGACGACTCGGTAGCCTTCCATTGCCGCTTGTAGTGCACAGATTGGGTCAATTTCAGTGACCATAACTGTTGCACCCATACCTTTAAACGCTTGAGCACAACCTTTACCTACATCACCGTAGCCTAAAACGACACAAATTTTACCCGCAATCATCACATCAGTGGCACGTTTGATGCCATCCAATAATGATTCACGGCAACCGTATAAATTATCAAACTTGGATTTGGTGACCGAGTCATTTACGTTGATAGCCGGTACTTTTAAAGAACCGTCTTTCATCATTTCATATAAACGATGAACGCCAGTCGTCGTTTCTTCTGACAGGCCTTTCACATCGGCTAATAATTCAGGATAGTCATCGTGCATGATTTGGGTTAAATCACCGCCATCATCCAGAATTAAATTTGGGCGCCAGTTATCCGGGCCAAAGATAGTTTGCTCAATACACCAAATGGCTTCTTCATTAGTTTCACCTTTCCAAGCAAATACCGGAATGCCTTGAGCTGCGATAGCAGCAGCAGCTTGATCTTGAGTTGAGAAGATATTGCAGGATGACCAACGGACTTCAGCACCTAAATCAATCAAAGTTTCGATTAATACAGCTGTTTGGATGGTCATGTGTAAACAACCAGCAATACGTGCGCCTGCTAGTGGATTTTGGCCGGCATATTCTTCACGAAGAGCCATCAAGCCGGGCATTTCTGATTCAGCAATTTTGATCTCTTTTGCGCCCCATTCGGCTAGGCTAATATCAGCAATTTTGTAATCAGGCGTTAGGTTTTCAATGGGTGATGTCATGTGGAACAATTATCCTTAAAGTATTCTATGTTAGATGCCTGCGGCATCACGTAATGTATCGGCTAAATCGGTGCGTTCCCATGTAAATTCTGGTTCTTCTCGGCCAAAGTGACCATAGGCGGCAGTGGCTCGATAGATTGGTCGAATCAAGTCGAGCATTTTAATCAGACCAACAGGTCGCAGGTCAAAATGTTCGCGTACCAAAATTTCGAGTTTATTTTCAGGAATTTTGCCGGTGCCAAATGTTTCGACACTGATAGAGGTGGGTTCTGCGACGCCAATGGCATAAGATATTTGAATCTCACAACGATCAGCTAGGCCCGCGGCGACAATATTTTTGGCAACATAGCGGCCAGCATAAGCCGCTGAGCGGTCAACTTTTGATGGGTCTTTACCAGAGAAAGCACCACCACCATGGCGAGCCATGCCACCATAAGTATCGACGATAATTTTACGACCAGTCAATCCCGCATCACCTACTGGGCCGCCAATAATAAACTGGCCAGTTGGGTTAATATGGAATGAAGTATCGTTTGTTAGCCATTCAGAAGGTAATGTTGGCAAAATAATGAGTTCCATCACTGCTTCTTGAAGGTCTTTTAACGATACTTCGGGATTATGTTGAGTTGATAATACGACAGCATCAATACCGATGGGTTTGCCATCTTCGTAAATAAAAGTGATCTGACTTTTTGCATCGGGGCGAAGCCATGGCAATGTGCCACTTTTACGGACTTGAGCTTGTCGTTTGACCAATCGATGTGCATAAGTGATGGGGGCTGGCATGAGGACATCAGTTTCATTACTGGCGTAACCAAACATTAAACCTTGATCGCCGGCACCTTGATCTTCTGGTATTGAACGGTCAACGCCCATAGCTATATCTGATGATTGTTTGCCAATTAATGACATCACAGCACACGTTTCACCATCAAAACCCACTTCAGAACTGTTATAACCAATATCGATAATGGTTTTGCGCACCACCTCTTCTAAATCAACCCAAGCAGAGGTGGTGATTTCACCTGCCACAATAGCGGCACCTGTTTTAATCAGTGTTTCGCAAGCAACACGAGCATTAGGGTCTTGACGTAATATTTCATCAAGAACCGCATCGGAGATTTGATCTGCAACTTTATCTGGGTGGCCTTCAGAAACTGACTCGGAAGTAAAAACGAAACGATTACTCATAAGCAACTTACCTTATTGTAAAAAGGGAAGGTGTGAAGCTGATCGAAGGTGGTTGATGAAAACATAGATGCAACGCTCATTATTATTAAATACCTAACCAATAATGAACGCAGTTAAAGTGAAAATAGAATAAGCCTAGCAGAGGGATGTCTCCGGTGCAGCGTTCCTTATTCAGGAGAGTATTCTAGTGTAAATAAGGAAATAACTCAACAGAGTCAGTCGGACGAAGTGGGTGAGTAATATTTATTCAGTGGAAAATGTATCTGGTGTGTTGTCACTTAAGGAAAAGTGTTCATAATTGTTGCCGCTACTGAGCAGGCTGGAAATGGTCATACGGAACTGAAATAATTTTTTCTTCGGTCGTATTGTTAAGTTGCGATTTGGAGAAAAAACATCAGTGGTTGTGAGTAGTGAAGCAGCTTGTTTGATGCGGTTTATTTCAGGCAATAACAATGCGGGCTGAAAACTATCATCAGTATCGATAGCGTAATGAACAGAAACAGGATTGCCTTCAATGAGTGATAGTCCCATTTTTGTTTTGCCATTATGATCTGTTTTCATCCAACGTATAAAAGCAATTCTCGCTAATGATTTGCCTTTAGAGTTGGGTTCAAAAACACCAATAAAATCACCTATTGCCATCTGTTGATGGTCAATAACATCTTGTCGGTAAAGCAGATAACCAGAGCTGTTTTTATTCAGAATATTCCACGGTTTGTTGAGATTATCAATTGTTTCGTCGGGCAGGGAACGGACTTGACTTAAACATTGATGGACTGCGGTTAATCCGATAGCAATATAAGCTTGTTTGTTCCCGGTCACTTCTATACGAGGTTGTTTACGCTCATATGAGGTGTTGAGATATGGAATTAAGGCTTTTAATAAGTCTTTTTCGCTTTCTTGGGTTGGGTCTTGGACATTTTTAGGCTGTTGAAATATTGAATCTACAATGACAAGTACGGGTTTGGTGTTGAGAACTAACGCGGGTGGTTGAGTTTGATTCTCAAGAACTGGAAGTACAGAAGGTGTAGGGAGGTGATCACTGAGGCAGTTAATATAAAAATGTCCAGCAGTGGCTTTAGCATTTAAGGGTAGTGGTGAGATTTCTGTCACGTCTGCTAACCGGCCCATAATTTGATATGCAGTTAAAACACTACTACCTGTGAGCCCATATGGATTGCTAATGCTGACCAACATTATCTGACTGTAGAGGTGTTTAAAAGAAGATACTGTCTGTAAATTTTGATCGATTAAGGGAATAGTATGTTCAACGTCGGCAGCCATTGTAAGCTGATAAAGCTGATGGAGTTCGTGAAATACTCGTGCAGGAACTTCCAGATGGAATTTGTAAGCATGTAACACCATGTAATTGAGCTGTTGGCATGCACGATTAATGGCAAACTGGGCGATGGGGTTATTTTTTAGATTACTATTTTTTTCACCAGAATCCACAACAGCAATCTTGTATCCAATGGCTATATCAGACATTAATTTTGCTAGGGCATCGATAATTTTATTGCGGTTTGCCAACTCGGGAATTTGTTTAAGTAGTTGCTCTAACGAGAACTGGAATAATAATTTATTGAGAGGTTCTCGGTATAAATCAAGCAATATTAGACGTTGTTGAATGTCCAGCTGATTAAGATTAAATCGCTTAAGTGCATTACTATAAAGTTGGATAAATTCATCGAGGTCATTACTCGGCAATTCTTTAATCCAATGACGTAGCAAATTGGGATTGAGTTCAACACTGCTAATACTATCTTGGTCGGATGGAATACCAAGATTCAGTTCAGCCATATTTTCAGGTAGTGAAAAACTCATATCATGCGTGGTAAATACAGAGGATTCAATAAAGGGTCATCATACGCTATCAACCGCTATGCAGTAGGTAATGACGATCAATAAAGTTTAGACTGCATCACGGTAATCGAGTTGTCGCCAGGCTTCATACAAAATAATAGCGGTGGCATTAGATAGATTTAGGCTACGACTATCTGCTGTCATAGGAATACGAATTTGTTGTGTTGCACCGAGATTATCAAGGATATCCGCTGGCAAACCACGGGATTCGGGACCAAATAGCAACACATCTTCATTCTGGTATTGCGCTTGGTTATGGTGTTGTTTTGCTTTAGTTGTACAAGCAAATATTCGACGCTTATCAGCCCATGATTTAAAGCTTTCGAAGTCAGGATGAATTTGGATCTCTGAAAATTCATGATAATCCAAGCCTGCACGGCGAAGGCGTTTATCCTCCAATGCAAACCCTAGCGGTTCAATCAAATGTAATTGAGCTCCGGCATTAGCACATAATCGGATAATATTGCCTGTATTAGGTGGGATCTCGGGTTCAAATAAGGCGATATGCAACAATGCTAGATACTGCCATGTTGTTGGGTTACATCAACATATAGTGTGAGATTTTGGCCGGGCTTTAATAACGTGCGTTCACTAAGGCCATTCCATTCACGAACTTGAGCCACACTGACATTAAACTTTTGGGATATTTTCCACAGTGAGTCGCCACTCCTAATAGTGTAGTTAACAGATCGTATGGTTTTATTTGAGCCAGCAGAATTTTCTTTTGTCCAGACCACTAATTTTTGTCCGGGATGTAGAACGTCTCCTGGTGCCTTGCTGTTCCAGCCTGTGAGTTTATTAACGCCAATATTGTAGGCATTCGCGATATCCCACCATGTGTCCCCAGCTTGAACAGTATGTATTTTTTTATTGCCTTGGCGAGGTGTATTTTGTTTCGTTGCTAATCGTTGGTTAGAACTTAATCGGTAATCACTTTGCTTACCAGCTGCATTAGGGATAAGTAGGTGTCGACCGGCTCGAATATTGTTACTACCGAGTTTATTCGCTTCTTTTATTACTGCTACAGTTGTTTTGTAACGCCTTGCGATGACGCTTAGTGATTCACCCGATTTAATCTTATGACGAGTCCATTGTACGCGCTCACTTTGAGGTAAATCATTTAAGCCTTGCTGAAATAGTTCAGCCTTTGCTATCGGGATAACGAGTTGATGTGGCCCCTCGGGTGTCGTAGCCCATTGATTAAATCCGGGGTTGAGTTGATATATCTCATCGCTACTTATTCCCGCTAATTTTGCTGCTAGTGCTAAGTCAATTTGTGAGCCAACATCTACGATAGTCAAGAACGGTGAGTTGTCGATGGGACTCAAGGTAATATCGTATTGTTCTGGCGATGCAATTAATTGTGCAACGGCCATTAATTTAGGGACATATGCGGAGGTTTCTCTTGGCAAATCTAAAGACCAGAAATCAGTTGCCTTTCCTGCTTTTTGATTACGCCTAATAGCCCTAGCTACGGCACCTTCACCACAGTTATATGCGGCTAATGCTAATTGCCAATCACCAAAATCATTATGTAGTTTTTGTAAATAATCCATCGCAGCACGGGTAGATGCAATCACATCTCGGCGGCCGTCATACCACCAGGTTTGTTCTAGGCCATAGACTTTGCCCGTTCCGGGAATAAATTGCCATAATCCTGCTGCCCGACCTTTTGAATAGGCAAAAGGCTGATAGCCGCTTTCAACAATAGGCAATAGAGCAATTTCCAACGGCATATTACGTTGCTCTAGTTCGTTCACAATATGATGTAAATAGGGCCTGGCACGTTCGACAACTCGGTCGATATATTCAGGATGTTTAACAAACCAGGCGAGTTGTTTTTTAGTATCTGAATGCATGCTTTGTTGTGGAATAGCATAGCCGTTCCGAATACGTTGCCATAGATCGGTAATGGGTTGTTGAGTAATGTTTTCAGGATTAATGGTTGCAATAGGTGTATCAGGAAGCGTGTTAAGTTCGGTTTCCTGTGGTGCACCGTATGCTTGTTGCCACGTTGATGCCGGTTCAGTCTGCGTTTGTTCTTCGGCAACTACCGCGGGTGCTGGTTCTGATGGTGACTCTTTTACGGTGGTAAATGGACTATTGCATGCTGATAGCATGGCGAATACGACAACTAACGTTGCCGTTTTTAGAGGGTTAGTATTTAACATGGATTGCATTATAAGCTACGTATCATGCAAGAACAATTTTGTTCATTATCGGATGATTCAGCCACGATGCTTTACAGGATTTAGATCTGACCGTTTAGCGAATTCCCCTTGAGGTAATGACAATCATTTTTTCAACTTGCATATCTTCCAAGGTGTATGGAATGCCGCCAGTACCTAATCCTGAATGACGTAAGCCAGCAAAAGGCATCCAATCTACACGAAAAGCAGTGTGCTCATTAATCATAACTGCTGATGCTGCCAAGCGATCAGAGATATACATTGCAGTGTCGATATTGTCACTGTAGACCGAGGCTTGAAAAGCCACATCAAGTGAATTAGCAACGTCTATTGCGTGATCCAAATCGCTAAATGAATATACACAAACAACAGGGCCAAAAACTTCTAATGTAGACATGTTGCAATCGGATGGCGGATTGAACAGGACTGTTGGACTATAACAATTATTAGGTAGTGAGTGCCCACCGCATAATAGTTCTGCGCCACCATCTACAGCTTGTTGAACCCACGAGCTAATTCGTACAACTTCAGTAGCTCGGATTAATGGCCCGACTTCAGTTTGATCTGACAAGGGGTCGCCGACCACTAATTTTTTCGCTGCAGCGGCGAGTTTATCGGCTACCTCTTGAGCGATGGTATCGTGGACAAAAATACGCTGCACCGATACACATACTTGACCAGCATGATAAAAACCACCTTTTGTCAGGGCTGGGATGGCGACATTAAGATTAGCATCTTCAGCCATGATAACGGGTGCAACCCCACCATGTTCCAAGGCACAGCGAGTACCAGCGGATAGTTTTGAACGTAAATACCAACCTACTTTGGCACTACCAATAAAACTAAAAAAAGCGACTCGAGGGTCCGTTACTAATGCTTCTGCGAACTGATGATTTTGTGGCAAAATTACCTGACACCACTCTGCCGGCAAGCCTGCTTCATGGAAGATGCCCACTAAACGAAAGCAGGATAATGGTGTGTTTTCTGCTGGTTTTACAACCACGGGGCAGCCGGCTGCAATAGCAGGTCCAACTTGATGAGAAATCAAATTCAGCGGATGATTAAAAGCGCTAACAGCAACGACCACACCAATGGGTTCTTTATTCATGATGGTGAAGCGATGCTGTGAAGCTGGGTTAAGGCCCATTGGAACAGGCTTGCAGGTATCATTCCGTAAGGCATCAACACAAATACGAATACTATCTATGCAGCGCGCCATTTCAACCTTTGAATCCATCAACGGCTTGCCACCTTCATGCGCCGATCCTATGGCTAATTCTTCGGCACGGTCAGTCATGATCGCTATGGCTCGTTCTAAAATACTCAGCCGCTTTTCGACAGATAACCAGCCATTACGATCAGCAAATAAGGCACTTGCTGTTTCTAATGCTTTATTGACATCTTCAGCATCAGCTGTTGCTACCGTGGCGATGATCTGATCATCAAAAGGAGAAAGAATGTCTACATAGTGTTCGCTGGCTTTTGTGACACCTGCAATTTGTAAAGGGATATGTTGGATATCAGCCATGATCATTTACTCCTTAAATAATGCAGATCTTTTCTTTTAAGCCTTCATTTAAAATTGAATGGTTAAGTGAATAATCCACGGCCAACTCAATTAAATGGACACCTTTAGAATCAAGCGCTTTTCGCAAAATGCTTTGGAAGTCAGCATGGCTAGTTGGTCGATGGCCAGTTGCACCGTAACTTTCGGCATATTTTACAAAATCAGGATTATTGTAGTCTAGGCCAAAGTTATTAAACCCCATACCTTCTTGCTTCCATTTGATCATGCCATAGGCGTTATCATTTAAAATAATTACTACCATATCAAGCCCTAACCTAACAGCCGTTTCCATCTCTTGGGAGTTCATCATAAAGCCACCGTCACCACAGACAGAAATGACTTTACGATCAGGGTTAATGAGTTTGGCTAACATGGCAGAAGGAAGTCCAGCCCCCATTGTTGCTAAAGCATTGTCGAGCAATAGTGAGTTATTCTGATAACAGGGATAATTGCGCGCGAACCAGACCTTGTAGACACCATTATCTAAGGTAAGAATACCGTCTTCATTTAATTCTTCTCGAATAACGCTGACAGCGCTTTGAGGTAAAACAGGGAAGCGATCATCTTCACTGTATTTGGAAAGGCGAGTGTTCACCTCTTCTTTCACCCGATAATAATATGAAAAATCCCAATGATCTTGAGGCGTAAGAGCTTGTTCAAGTCGATGAATGGTGGTTGCAATGTCCCCTACGACATTTAATTGTGGAAAATAAACAGCATCAATTTGTGCCGGCGAGAAGTTAACGTGAATAACCTTAGATCCGCCTTCGGCCATAAAGAAAGGTGGTTTTTCAATAACATCGTGACCTACATTAATAATTAAATCAGCACGATCAATCGCGCAGTGTAGATAATCATGATCAGATAAAGCAGCAGTACCTAGGTAAGCATCATGTCGCTCATCAATAACACCCTTACCCATTTGAGTATTGAAGAAAGGGATACCCGTTTTTTCGACAAATTGGGTTAGAGCCTGACTTGAACGCTTTCTATTTGCACCTGCACCGATAAGCAATAATGGCATTTTGGCATTTTTAATCATTTTTATTGCATTATCGATAGCGTTGTTATCTGCATCTGGACGACGAATTCTTTCAATGGCATAAACATGATCTTCCGCTTCTTCAGCAGCAATATCTTCAGGTAATTCAATATGAACGGCGCCTGGACGTTCTTCTACCGCAATACGAAATGCTTCACGAACGGTCGATGAAATATTGTTGCCATGTACAACTTGCTTAGTAAACTTGGTAATAGGTCGCATCATAGTGACGATATCGATAATTTGGAATTGACCTTGTTTGCTTTCTTTTATCGGCTTTTGACCGGTGATCATCATCATTGGCATACCGCCTAACTGAGCATAAGCCGCAGGGGTAACAAAGTTTGTGGCACCGGGACCAAGCGTTGCTAGACACACACCAGGCTTACCGGTTAATCGACCATAAGTTGCAGCCATGAAACCTGCACCTTGTTCGTGACGAGTGAGAATAAGCTTAATTGATGAACCTTGCATGGAATTGAGAAAATCGAGGTTTTCTTCGCCGGGGATACCGAAGATGTATTCAACACCCTCATTTTCTAACGCTTTAACAAATAAATCCGATGTTTTCATAGTAGTGATTCCTTGTCACAAGATTATGAATAGTTATAGATTGTTGATTTGTTTTACCACATTTCTTAGCAAAAAACACTATGGACAAAAGATATCAAATTATATCGGTCCTTTCAGGTGCAACTTTACGTTAATATATGTCTCAATTGAGCAATATAGAGGTGAGTACGTGGCTGAAGTGCAAGGACTATTGTCAAAAATGGCAGTATCATTATCGGCAGAACAATCAGTGGCTAACTATGACATGGTGTTGAGTGATAATAGAGTCGCCATGAATCCATTGATTGGACAATTAATACACCTTCGTTCATCTGGCGAGATTCATTGCCAAGCCTGTGGTCGGAGAACGAAAAAAAGCTGGAGTGGTGGTTATTGTTACCCTTGTTCTCAATCATTAGCTCGATGTGATTTGTGCATAATGAAGCCAGAAACTTGTCACTATGCTGCCGGCACCTGCCGTGAGCCCGAATGGGGGGAAGCATTTTGTATGCAGGACCATATTGTGTATCTAGCTAATAGTTCAGGGGTCAAAGTAGGTATCACCCGTGGAAATCAGGTGCCAACTCGCTGGATTGATCAAGGCGCGACTCAGGCACTCCCTATTTTTAGAGTCAAAACACGTTATCAATCAGGTTTAGTTGAGGTGATGTTTAAGGCTCATGTATCAGATAGAACAGATTGGCGCAAGATGCTAAAAGGATCGGCTGAAACTGTGGATTTGTCATCAGTCCGTGATCAATTAATGGTGGACTGCAGCGAGGAGTTGAAAGTCTTGCAAGCACGTTTTGGCGAACAGGCTATCATGCCTTTGTCTGATGAATCGATAGTGAATATTAATTATCCTGTGCAACAATATCCAGAAAAAGTAACATCACTTAATTTTGATAAAACACCGAAAATAGAAGGTGTTTTACAAGGAATAAAGGGGCAATATTTAATTCTTGATACAGGCGTGCTCAACATTCGCAAATTTACTGGCTATGACATCACAATGGTGACCTTATAATGTTTTATCAATTGATGCGCTCCCTTATGTTCAAACTCGATGCAGAAAAAGCACATTATTTGGGTTTGAAAAGCTTGAACATCCTTGAAATGACAGGATTATTATCTTTGTTGTATCCAAAAGCTAAAGCAAGTTCTGTCACCGTAATGGGTTTAAAGTTTCCAAATGCTGTGGGTTTAGCTGCTGGTTTAGATAAGAACGGCGATTATATTGAAGCGTTAGCAGGCATTGGATTTGGTTTTATTGAAATAGGTACAGTGACGCCACGACCACAAGAGGGAAACCCAAAACCTCGATTATTCAGATTGCCAGAAGCGCAAGCGATCATTAATCGGATGGGATTTAATAATTTAGGGGTTGAACATTTAATTGAACAGGTGAAAATCGCCCAGACGGATACCATTATCGGTATTAATATTGGCAAAAATTTTGATACACCCGTCGAACAGGCCGTAGAGGATTATTTGATTGGTTTACGAAAAGTATATCCTCACGCTGATTATGTCACGATTAATATTTCATCGCCCAATACGCCGGGTTTAAGAACGCTGCAATTTGGTGAGTCATTAAATGAATTATTGGCGGCATTGAAGGCAGAGCAAGTTAAATTACAACAACAATACCAACGGTATGTACCGATGGCAGTAAAAGTGGCGCCTGACTTAACAGCTGAAGAAGTTGTGGAATTGGCTCGATCTTTTACGCGGTTTGAGATAGACGCAGTGATAACAACAAACACGACTATGTCTCGTGAGGGAGTAGAAGATCTGCAATATGGTGATGAAGCGGGAGGTTTAAGTGGCCGACCAGTATTTGAAAAATCAACAGAGATTGTGCGCCAGTTTCGGAAAGAATTGCCTGAATACTTGCCGATCATAGCGGCAGGTGGGATTATGTCAGGCGCTGATGCCATGAAGAAATTAGATGCCGGTGCAAGTTTAGTTCAGATTTATAGTGGATTAATTTATCAGGGACCGAAATTGGTCAGTGAAATTGTTCAAACAATAGAAAAGAGGACGTAAAAAATGGATGTTGGATCAGGAAATGAAGTAATGCAATGGTTAATTAATATTACATTCGCAATCGTGATTGTCATTGTGGGTCGCATGGTTGTGAAATGGATAGTAAAAATAATTCGTAAGTTGATGGTTCGATCTGATCTTGATCCGATATTGGTTAATTTTGCCAGTTCGATTGCCAATGCTGTGTTGTTATTGTTTGTATTTATTGCGGCACTAGATCAGTTAGGTATTAATACTACGTCACTGATTGCTTTATTGGGTGCTGCTGGTTTAGCAATTGGTTTAGCGCTTCAAGGCTCATTACAAAATTTTGCGGCGGGTGTCATGTTGATTGTGTTCCGTCCATTCAAATTAGGTGATTTTATTGAGGCTGGTGGAGTTGTCGGTGTTGTTGAACACATTAGTATTTTTAGCACCAATATGAAAACAAGTGATAATCGTGAGATTATCATCCCTAATGGTCAAATTTATTCTGGCGCAATCACCAATTATTCAGCCAAAGAGACGCGTCGTATTGATATGGTGTTTGGCATCGGATATGACGATGATATGTTGGAAGCTAAAAAAATCATGGAAGATATTCTGGCCAAACATGAACTTGTTTTAGAAGACCCTGCGCCAGCCGTTGCCGTTGCTGAATTGGCAGAGAGTAGTGTCAACTTTAGGGTTCGCCCATGGGTGAATCGTGGCGATTACGGGGCTGTACGTTCCGAGTTAATTGAACAAATTAAATTAACGTTTGATAAAAAAGGCATTTCTATTCCGTATCCACAAATGGATATACATACGGATAAATAAGATGCGTTAACTAAATATATGAAAGCCCGTATTGACAGTTATTAGAATTGATCTTTCCATAATCTGAGTTCGGTAAATACCTCGATAGGTGTGGCGAGCTGTTTTCCTGAAAATTGTTCCACGGCTTGAATAACGGTTGTTTGTTCACAGCGTAGGAAAGGGTTGGTCGCCAGTTCTAGGGCTAATGTGGAAGGCAAACTTGGTTTGTCTTGTTGGCGGATTATTGAGGTATCAGTAATGCGTTGTTGAATATCAAGATTATTAGGTTCAACTATTGCCGCAAATCGCAGGTTAGCCTCAGTATATTCATGGGCACAATAAATTTTAGTCTGTGTTGGTAAGGAGGTGATTTGTTGTAGTGATTGGAACAGCTGTGTCGCGGTACCACCGAGTAATCGTCCGCAACCAGCACCAAACAAAGTGTCACCACAAAATAGACAATTATCGAATAAATAAGCGATATGAAGAGCAGTGTGACCAGAAATATCCAAAATAGTGATTGCAGGAAAATCAGAGTCAACAATGAGGGTATCGCTTGTTGTCAGAGGGTGTGTGATACTGGGGATGGTTGTTGTTTCGGGGCCATAAACAGGGATATTATAGCGTTCAACTAATTGATCGATGCCGTCAATATGATCATGATGATGATGGGTAATAAGCAGTGCGATGGGAATGAATCGTTGTCGTTCAATCGCTTGGATAACAGGTATTGCATCACCGGGGTCAACAATTAAAATACGACGCGACTCCGGCTGTTCGATTAACCAGATATAATTATCGTTAAAAGCAGAGATAGGATGGATATTTAACATCATTCCTCAGAGTATAGTGCAGAATTGATATGGTTGATTATAAATCGGATAAAGAAAAAATGATGTCCGACTGGTGGCAGAGCCCGCTTGGTCAATGTGTTTTAACGCAAGAAAAAGCAATTTTACAAACACTAAGCAGTTATTTTCATGGTTATTGTCAATTGCAATTAGGCGTAACTCAAAAGCAATTGCCGGTAGTGGTTCATTCGGCTCAACAGAAGATAATGGCACGGAGTGCGGATGTTGAGGGAGAGACCAAATCCTTGCCATTTAAAAGCCACAGTTTGGATACAGTGTTATTGAGCCATACCTTAGAGTTTTCATCTGACCCACATCAAGTATTGCGAGAGGTGGAGCGTGTTTTAGTGGCGGATGGCACATTAGTATTGTGTAGTTTTAATCCGTGGAGTCTCTGGGGTTTAAGACGATTATTGTCATGGCAGGATGAGCCTCCTTGGCATGGACAATACTTTAGCCAGATCAGAATAAAAGATTGGTTAGCATTATTAAATTTTGAAATAGTGGCAGTCGAAAAATTGATGTTTCGACCGCCATTGCATTCAGAGAACTGGTTAAGTAAATTGATGCCGATGGAGCGGTGGGGAAAGCGATTATGGCCACTGTTTTCAGGATGCACTATTGTCATAGCAACAAAACGAACTGCCCCTTTAACACCCATTGCAAAACGATGGCAGGCAAAACAATTATTCCCCTCCCGGTCACTTGTTAAAAAACCGGTAACGAGAGAAAAGATAAATGAGTGAAGTAGAGATGTTTACTGACGGAGCCTGTAGTGGCAATCCAGGCCCAGGTGGGTGGGGAACCATTATACGTTCTAAAGGTGTAGAAAAAGAGCTATCCGGTGGTGAAAAAGACTCAACCAACAATCGAATGGAAATGATGGCTGTTATTATGGGGTTAGAAGCGTTAACGCGTCCTTGTGAAGTGAAAATTACCACTGATTCACAATATGTAATGAAAGGCATGCAAGAGTGGTTGCCAGGCTGGAAAAAGCGTAATTGGAAAACCGCGGCTAAAAAGCCAGTAAAAAACGTTGATTTATGGCAGCGTATGGAGAAAGCGGCAGAGTTGCATACATTAAAGTGGGAGTGGGTGCGAGGTCATCAAGGTCATCTGGAAAATGAACGAGCAGATGAATTGGCCGTTGCAGCTCGGGAAAAAATAGCACAATGATTATTTGGAACAAATAATGGCACAGCAGCAAGCAAAACGTCAGGTAGTGCTAGATACTGAAACCACAGGATTGAGTACGGCGGATGACCATCGTATTATTGAAATTGGTTGTGTCGAATTAGTGAATCGTCGACTGACGGGCGAGACCTTTCATCAATATATTAATCCGGAACGTAAAATTGATGCTGGGGCGATGGAAGTACATGGCATTAGTAATGAGTCTCTACTCGACAAGCCGAAATTTGTTGATATAGCCGATGATTTTATGCGCTTTATTGACGGTGCTGAATTGATTATTCATAACGCAGCATTTGATGTTGGTTTCTTAGACCATGAATTGGCAAAAATAACAACAGAAACGCGCCGTATTAAGGATGTTAGTACCGTGTTAGACACCCTCAAGCTAGCACGAGATAAACATCCTGGACAAAAAAATAATCTTGATGCTTTATGTCGGCGTTATGAGGTCGATAATTCCAATCGTGAATTACATGGGGCGTTATTAGATTCTGAGATCTTAGCAGACGTTTATTTAGCAATGACTGGCGGTCAAGTTAGTCTACTATTGGCAGCAGAAGAATCTGCGGGAAGCCATGAAAATGCTCATGAATTTTCGAAGAGCAGGCAGCAAAATCGAGGTCCATTGCGGGTGATTAAAGCTAGCGATGACGAGTTGGCAGCACATGTGGCGAAATTGCAACGAGTGGATAAAGCCAGTGATGGTAAATGTGTGTGGCTAAGACCTTCGGACTGAGAAATATTACACAAAATTCTAAATTTAGCTTGAAATAGATTTTTTCGACCCCAAATAATGGTTTGTGAATTTACAAACCGGATCTTGGATATGAGTAACGAAGAAATCGAAAATACTGAAGATGAAAACCTTGAAGCTGAAGTAGAAATTAATGAAGATCCAGCAGCTCTGCTGGAAGATGCTCGTAATAAGGCTGATGAGCACTGGAATGAATTACTTCGTGCTCGTGCCGACATGGAAAACATGCGCCGACGTCAAGCGCGTGATTTAGAAAATGCCCATAAACATGCTTTAGATAAATTTGTAGCTGAATTATTACCAATATACGACAGTATGGAATTGGGTTTGAATGCTGCAAATGGGGAAGATGCATCACTTGAAGCGGTACGAGATGGTTTGGACATGACGATGAAGATGTTTTTGTCTTCTATTGCTAAGTTTGGTTTAGAGCAGGTTGACCCAGCCGAAGGTGATACCTTTGATCCTGAATTGCATCAAGCTATGGCAATGCAGCCCGTCGAAGGTATTGAGTCCAATAAAGTATTAACTGTGGCTCAAAAAGGCTTCCAATTTAATGGTCGATTGTTGCGTCCTGCAATGGTGATGGTTTCACAATAATCATATAAAAATCAATAAAGTGGCATTCAGGGCTTGAAATATTATTTTCGCCCCCCACTTAGTAATCAACAGCTGGTGTAACTGGCAAAATTTAAGATAGACGGAGAAAAAAATGGCTAAAATTATTGGTATTGACTTAGGAACAACAAATTCCTGTGTTGCCGTATTAGAAGATGGTAAAGCTCGTATTATTGAAAACAGTGAAGGTGATCGTACGACACCATCAATCGTCGCATTTACTAAAGATGATGAAGTATTAGTGGGCCAGTCAGCTAAACGCCAAGCGGTTACTAATCCTAAAAACACTTTATTTGCAATCAAACGTTTAATTGGTCGTAAATTTAAAGATAAGGTTGTGCAGCGCGATATAGACATGGTTCCTTACACTATCGCTGAAGCAGATAATGGTGATGCATGGGTCGAAGCAAATACGAAAAAAATGGCACCACCTGAAATTTCTGCACGCGTTTTAATGAAAATGAAAAAAACAGCAGAAGATTTTTTAGGTGAAGAAGTCACGGAAGCCGTGGTGACTGTTCCTGCTTATTTCAATGACTCACAACGTCAAGCAACTAAAGATGCCGGTAAAATTGCGGGTCTAGAAGTTAAACGTATTATCAACGAGCCAACCGCAGCAGCACTTGCTTATGGTATGGATAAAAAACGTGGTGATTCTACAATCGTTGTTTATGACTTGGGTGGCGGTACATTTGACATATCAGTAATTGAAATTGCTGATATCGAAGGCGAACATCAGTTTGAAGTATTATCAACAAATGGTGACACATTCTTAGGTGGTGAAGATTTTGACCAACGCATTATTGAGTTTTTGGTTGATGCATTCAAAAAAGACCAAGGCATCGATTTGTCAAAAGATCCTTTAGCGTTACAACGTCTAAAAGATGCAGCTGAGAAAGCAAAAATTGAATTATCTTCAAGCGAACAAACAGACATTAACCTACCGTATGTGACCGCTGATGCATCGGGTCCTAAACATATGGAAGTCCGTTTAACACGCGCTAAATTGGAATCATTAGTTGAAGACTTAGTTGAACGTAGTCTTGCACCATGTAAACAAGCGATTAAAGATTCAGGCTTATCTATGGATGAGATTGATGATGTCATCTTGGTGGGTGGTCAAACACGTATGCCAATGGTTCAGGCGGCAGTAGAAAAGTTATTTGGTAAAGAGCCTCGTAAAGATGTAAATCCAGATGAAGCAGTTGCTTCCGGTGCAGCGATTCAAGCGGCAGTATTGTCGGGTGAGGTGAATGACGTATTACTTCTTGACGTGACACCGCTAAGTTTAGGTATTGAAACGATGGGTGGCGTAATGACCAAGTTGGTTGAGAAAAACACCACCATCCCAACTAAAGCTAACCAAACATTTTCAACTGCGGATGACAATCAACCTGCGGTGACAATCCATGTTTTGCAAGGTGAACGTGAAGTAGCGTCCGGTAATAAATCATTGGGTCGCTTTGATTTATCAGACATTCCACCTGCACCACGTGGACAGCCACAAATTGAAGTGGCATTTGATATTGATGCTAACGGTATTTTGAATGTATCGGCTAAAGATAAAGTGACCGGTAAAGAACAATCTATCGTCATTAAAGCATCAAGTGGTTTGTCTGATGAAGAAGTAGAACAAATGGTGAAAGATGCAGAAGCGCATGCTGATGAGGATCGTAAGTTCCACGAGTTAGTTGGTGCGCGTAATGCGGGTGATGGTCTAGTTCATTCAACTAAGAAATCAATTGAAGAATTAGGTGATAAGTTAGATGCTGATGAAAAAGTGAAAATCGAAGCGGCAGTCGCTGAATTAGAAGAAGCACTTAAAGGTGAAGATAAAGATGATATCGAAGCCAAAACAACAGCACTAACCGAAGCCTCAGCAAAATTAGCAGAACAAGCTTATGCTGAAAATGCAGAAGCGGGTGGAACAACAGAAGAAGCAACATCTGAAGAAAAAGATGATGTTGTGGATGCTGAGTTTGAAGAAGTTAATGACGATAAAAAATAATCGCTAAAAAGATTATTGTCAGGGTTCTTGAAAGCTAAGACCCCTTAACAGACAGGCGTAGGATTTCCTTCGCCTGTTTTGTTGTATTGGAATATTGGAAAAGATAAACAATGGCCAAACAAGATTATTATGAAACATTGGGTGTGTCACGTACGTCGACAGAGGCAGAAGTTAAAAAAGCCTATCGTCGTATGGCGATGAAATATCATCCCGATCGTAATCCTGATAATGCGGATGCAGAAGAACATTTTAAGGAGGCAAAAGAAGCCTACGAAATATTGTCTGATGCTCGAAAACGTGCTGCTTACGATCAGTTTGGTCATGCGGGTGTTGATCAATCTTCGGGTGGTCATCGAGGAGGAGCTGGCGGATTCAGTGATGTTTTTGGCGATGTTTTTAATGATATTTTTGGCGCGGCAGGTGGTGGTCGGCAAAGTTATCGTGGCGCCGATTTACGCTATCACTTAGATTTGACACTTGAGGAAGCCATCGCGGGGACGACACAAAAGATACGAATCCCAGTGCGAGTGGAATGTAACACCTGTGATGGGACAGGGGCTAAAAAAGGCACTGAACCCGTTATCTGTACAACATGTGGCGGCCATGGGCAGGTTCGTATTCAGCAGGGCTTTTTTGCTGTGCAACAGCCCTGCCCACATTGCGGTGGCACTGGCAAAATGATTAAGGAACCTTGCGGTGATTGCCATGGTGAAGGTCATGTTCAAGAACATAAAACCCTATCCGTTAAAATCCCTGCAGGCGTAGATACTGGAGATCGTGTTCGTCTTTCAGGTGAAGGGGAAGCCGGGGCTGGTGGTGCAGGGCCTGGCGATTTGTATGTTGAGGTGCAGGTACAGCGCCACGATGTATTTACTCGTGATGGCAACAATTTATATTGTGAGATGCCAATTAATTTTGTTACAGCATCGCTAGGCGGTGATTTGGAAGTGCCAACTCTGTCAGGCAAGGCAAATTTGAAAATTCCAGAAGGTACGCAAACCGGCCAGCAATTCCGTTTACGTAGTAAAGGTGTGGTATCTGTTCGTGGCGGAGGCGTAGGCGATTTGATGTGCAGAGTGGTCATTGAAACTCCTGTTAAATTGTCTAAAAAACAAAAAGAGTTACTGCAGCAGTTTGATGAGACAATGCTTGGTAATCGTAGTAAACATAGTCCCAAAACGAGTTCGTGGTTGGATGCAGTAAAAGACTTTTTTGAATAGATTACAATTTGAATGTAACGTAGCTTATCTGAAGAATTGAGTAAGGATTAGAAATGGCAATACGTATAGCAATTAATGGCGCAGCAGGTCGTATGGGACGTTGCTTAATTCAAGCGGTTGAACAAACAGAAGGGTTGGAATTAAGCGCCGCTGTTGATCGAGTGGATTCAAGTCTATTAGGCGCGGATGCAGGTGAATTAGCAGGTGTGGGTAAATTAGGCGTAGCCATTACCTCAGATGTGGCAAATGCCACGGCCAACTCAGATGTCATTATTGATTTTACCTTGCCAGAAGTCGCAATGGTGCTATTGTCTCATTGTGTTGTTAATCAATGCCGATTGGTTATTGGAACGACCGGTTTTTCATCACAACAAAAAGCTGAAATTGAAAAATCCTCTCAGCAGATAGCGATATTATTAGCACCTAATATGAGTGTAGGTGTAAACCTATCTCTTAAATTATTAGATATTGCCGCTCGTGTTCTGGGGGATGATGTTGATATTGAAATTATAGAAGCACATCATCGACATAAAGTAGATTCGCCCTCTGGCACAGCATTACGAATGGGTGAAGTTATTGCTGATGCTTTAGGTCGAGATTTAAAAACCTGTGCCGTTTATGGTCGAGAAGGCCGTACGGGTGAGCGCGACCGAAATACTATTGGTTTTGCTACCGTGCGAGCAGGTGATATTGTCGGTGAACATACGGTGATGTTTGCTGCAGAAGGTGAACGTGTAGAAATTACTCATAAAGCGTCAAGCCGGATGACATTTGCTTTAGGTGCGATGAGAGCATCCAATTGGTTAATGGCATATCAGTCAGGATTATATGATATGCAGGATGTTTTGAACTTACGTGATTAAGTGCTTTGTATGGCTTTATACGTGCATTTATGCTAATATTAGAGGCTTCGAACTAGTTCCGGAAAGAGTGCTTTTCTCAATTAATTTGTTGGGGAATTGCCGATAATGTCGATAGGAAACCCATGGTTAGTTTAGAAACACCAGTATGTGATTTTGACTTGCCGGCAATAGATTTTTCTTTGCTTGGTACGGATGGTAATGTTTGGACGCTTGATGAATGTCTAGGTGAAAATGGCTTGTTAGTCATGTTTATCTGCAATCATTGTCCTTATGTGAAAGCTATTTTAGATCGACTTGTTCGCGATACTAATGAACTAAAACAATTGGGTATTAACACTGTCGCGATTATGTCTAATGATGTTGCTGACTACCAAGAAGATTCTTTCGACAATATGCAAGTTGTTGCAAAAGAAAATGACTTTTCCTTTCCTTATTTATTTGATGAAACACAACAAACTGCCCAAACCTATGGTGCAGTATGTACCCCTGATTTCTTTGGTTATAACAAAGATCTTAAATTGCAGTATCGCGGCCGCTTGGATGCAAGTAGAAAAGAAGCTGCTGCAACGGATGCACGACGAGATTTATTTGAAGCAATGAAGCAAGTTGCTAGAACAGGTCATGGTCCAAAAAAACAAATCCCAAGTATGGGTTGCTCGATCAAATGGCGAGCAGTGTAATGAGTACTTTGCATAACGTGATGACGAGGATCGTTTCGTCCTTGTGTTTTGCAAAGTGCTCTTTTAATTTTATTTAACAGGAGAATGTAAATGGCTACACGCAGACATTTAGCAAATGCTATCCGTGCTCTAAGTATGGATGCAGTACAAAAGGCAAGCTCTGGTCACCCGGGTGCACCGATGGGTATGGCGGATATTGCCGAGGTATTGTGGAATGACCACATGCAACATAACCCAACTAATCCACAATGGGCTGATCGCGATCGTTTCGTTTTGTCTAATGGTCATGGTTCTATGTTGATCTATTCATTGCTGCACTTATCTGGTTATGACTTGCCAATGTCTTCATTGTCATCGTTCCGTCAGCTTCATTCGCAATGTGCGGGTCATCCTGAATACGGCTATGCGCCGGGTATTGAAACAACAACAGGTCCTTTAGGCCAAGGTATTACTAACGGTGTTGGTTTTGCAATGGCTGAAAAATTAATGGCTGATCAATTCAACAAACCAGGCCATGACATCGTTAACCATAATACTTATGTATTCTTAGGTGATGGTTGTTTGATGGAAGGTGTTTCTCATGAAGCATGTGCACTGGCCGGTACATGGGGTCTAGGCAACTTGATCGCATTCTGGGATGACAACAATATTTCTATCGATGGTCACATTGATGGCTGGTATACAGACGACACGGTTAAACGTTTTGAAGCGTACGGCTGGCATGTTCAATCAGTTGATGGTCATGATCCTGATGCCATTAATGCAGCGATTACTGCTGCTAAAGCAGTGAAAGACAAACCATCAATGATCTGCTGTAAAACAGTGATTGGTTTTGGTTCTCCTAATAAGAGCGGTAGTCATGATTGTCATGGTGCTGCATTAGGTGAAGAAGAAGTAGCATTAACCCGTAAAGAATTAAACTGGGATTCAGCACCATTTGAAATCCCTGCTGATGTTTATGAAGGTTGGGATGCTAAAGCTTCTGGTGCAGAGAAAGAAGCGGCTTGGAATGCCAAATTTGAAGCTTATACTGCAGAATATCCAGAGTTAGCAGCTGAATTTACACGTCGTATGGCGGGTGATTTACCAGCAAACTGGAAAGAAGCTACAGATGCAATGATTGCGGAAACAAATGAAGCGGCTGCAAGCTTAGCCTCACGTCAAGCATCACAAAAAGCAATTACAGCGTTAGCACCTATCTTGCCTGAATTCTTAGGTGGTTCTGCTGATTTAACTGGCTCTAACTTAACAAGTTGCCCAAGCTTCAAACACGTAAGTGGTAAAGAGCCTGGTAACTACATCTCTTATGGTGTACGTGAGTTTGGTATGTTCGCAATCATGAATGGTATGACATTACATGGTGGTTTAATCCCATTCGGTGGCACATTCCACATGTTCTCTGACTATGCAAAAAGTGCTTTCCGCATGGCTGCATTGATGGGAATTCGTACGATTGCTGTTCTTACCCATGACTCTATTGGTCAAGGTGAAGATGGTCCAACGCATCAACCTATCGAAAATACAGCAGCAATGCGTTACATTCCTAATATGGATGTATGGCGTCCTGCTGATTCAGTCGAGGTTGCCGTTGCATGGACATGTGCTGTTGAACGTAAAGACGGTCCTTCAGCGTTAGTCTTAAGTCGTCAAGGTATTCCTGGTCGCAAACATGATGCTGCTGATTTTGATGCAATGCGCAAAGGTGCATATGTATTAGTTGAAGCTAAGGGTGATGCTGACGTTATCCTTATCGCAACCGGTTCTGAAGTCGATTTGGCTGCTAAAGCACAAGAAGCCTTAGCTGCTGATGGAATCAACGCACGGGTTGTTTCTATGCCATCTACTAACGTGTTTGATCGTCAAGACCAAGCGTATAAAGATAGCGTGTTAACACCAGGTGTGAAACGTGTTTCTGTTGAAGCGGGCGTAACTGACTTCTGGCGTAAATATGTTGGTCTAGAAGGCGGCACTGTCGGTATTGATACCTTTGGTGAATCTGCACCAGGTGGTGTATTGATGGAACACTTCGGCTTCACAGTTGAAAATGTTGTTAAAACTGTAAAAGAAGTATTATAAATTAAGTTGTTTAAACTGAATTTATAACAAGATAACGATGGCCAGTAAGTGTGAACTTACTGGCCATTTTTATAGGATGGTTGAAATAAATTATATTGATTCTATTGCATACCTGATAAGTTTTACTTATGTTTTTATTCAAAAAGTCTTAGTTTTATTTATAGAGAAGATCACTTACACTTAAAATATCAGTCAATTCATAGAGAAAGATTTATTAGCAAAGATCAGCAGCTTTTAGAATGTGGGCTAAAATAAATAATATTTAATTTAGCTTTACATCCAAAAAGAACAACTCACAACTCACAACGATGGGGATAATGAAAGAATGACAATTAAAGTAGGTATTAACGGCTTTGGACGTATTGGTCGTATGGCATTTCGTGCGGCAGCAAAAGACTTTACCAATATTGAAGTAGTGGCTATCAATGATTTATTGGAACCGGAATATTTAGCATACATGTTGAAATACGATTCAGTACATGGTCGATTTGATGGTGATGTATCAGTAGTCGATGGTAATTTAGTCGTTAATGGTAAAACTATTCGCATTACGGCAGAGCGTGATCCTGCCGATCTTAAGTGGGATGAAGTAGGTGCAGACTTAATTATTGAATGTACGGGTTTTTTCCTAACGAAAGATTCTTGCCAAGCTCACCTTGATGCAGGTGCTAAAAAAGTAGTTCAATCTGCGCCATCGAAAGATGACACACCGATGTTCGTTTATGGTGTGAATGATGAAAAATATAATGGTGAAGCGATTGTTTCTGCTGCATCTTGTACGACAAACGCATTAGCCCCAGTTGCTAAAGTGCTAAATGATAGTTTTGGTATTGCTAAAGGTTTGATGACCACTGTGCATGCTGCTACAGCAACGCAAAAAACAGTGGATGGTCCCTCACTGAAAGATTGGCGTGGTGGTCGAGGTATTCTCGAAAATATTATTCCCTCTTCAACTGGTGCAGCAAAAGCAGTGGGAAAAGTATTGCCTGAATTGAATGGTAAATTAACCGGCATGGCATTCCGCGTGCCTACATCAGATGTATCTGTTGTTGATTTAACAGTTAAGCTAGAAAGAGAGGCCTCTTATGACGATATTTGTGCAGCGATGAAAGCTGCTTCAGATGGTCCAATGAAAGGTGTGTTGGGTTACACCGATGAAAGTGTGGTTTCGACTGATTTTCGTGGGCATCCAGCAGCATCAAACTTTGATGCGAGTGCAGGCATCGCACTGGATAGTACCTTCGTCAAAGTAGTGGCGTGGTATGACAATGAATATGGTTATACCTGTAATATGATGCGATTGGTTGAGTTGGTAGGTCAGTAATTGCAAATCAAATGTAGATAATCAAAAAAGGCTTCCTTTATCCGGAGGCCTTTTTTGTTTCTCACTAGTATAAAAATGAAATAAATAAGAAAAATCATAGAGGAATAAACATGTCTTTAATTAAGATGATTGACTTAGATTTAGCGGGTAAACGAGTATTAATTCGTCAAGATTTAAATGTGCCATTAAAGGCTGGAGTTGTGGCCGATGGTACGCGTATCCGTGCTTCATTGCCGACCATTAAAATGGCGATAGATGCTGGGGCACAAGTGATGATCATGTCGCATCTTGGCCGTCCAACAGAAGGTGAATATGAACATAAATATTCTTTGGCACCGGTTGCTAATTATTTATCAGCCCTATTAGGGCAATCTGTTCGTTTAGAGCAAAATTGGCTTGAGCCTGACTTTATTCCCGTAGAAAATGGTGAAGTAGTGTTATGTGAAAATGTACGCTTTAATATTGGTGAAAAGGATGATGATGATGCCTTGTCTAAGAGAATGGCGGCATTATGTGATATTTATGTGATGGATGCCTTCGGTACCGCTCATCGTGCTCACGCATCAACACATGGTGTTGCGAAGTATGCATCTATAGCCTGTGCTGGCCCTCTTTTAGCCGGAGAGTTAGAAGCTCTTGGAAAGGCATTGGATAACCCCGCTCGGCCAATGGTAGCGATTGTCGGTGGGTCAAAAGTGTCAACTAAGTTAACCGTATTAGAATCGTTATCAAAAATTGTTGATCAACTGATTGTTGGTGGTGGCATTGCCAATACTTTTATTGCAGCAGCAGGACATAATGTGGGCAAGTCACTCTATGAACCTGATTTAATTGATATCTGTAAAAAACTCTCTGCTGAGGCACAAGCACGAGGTAGTGATATTCCCGTACCTACTGATGTGGTCTGTGGTAAAGAGTTCTCAGAATCAGCTGAGGCAACACTTAAAATGGCATCAGCAGTGGAAGATGATGATATGATTTTTGATATCGGCCCCAAGTCAACTCATGAATTAGCAGAAATATTGAAAAATGCAGGCACTATAGTGTGGAATGGCCCCGTGGGTGTATTTGAATTTAACCAGTTTGGTGAAGGCACGAAAGAAATTGCGATGGCGATTGCAGAATCAAAGGCATTTTCAATTGCGGGTGGTGGAGATACATTGGCTGCCGTGTCCAAGTATAATATTAGTGATGATATTTCATACATCTCAACAGGTGGCGGTGCTTTCCTAGAATTTTTGGAAGGTAAAAAACTACCTGCAGTAGCCATGTTAGAATCACGGGCATAATCAAAAAACATTCATAGTGCGATTAGACACGACTTTATTATTTAAAGGATGACTCATTGGGAACACCGAGAAGAAGAACTAAAATTGTTGCAACACTAGGGCCAGCAACAAATACGCCTGAAATGATTGACGGAATAATTGAGGCAGGGGTAGATGTCGTTCGTTTAAATTTCTCGCATGGTGATCCACAAGAACATGTTGAACTGGCTGAAATAGTTCGTAACCGGGCTCGTGCTTATGGCCGACAAGTTGGGGTGTTAGCTGATTTACAAGGCCCTAAGATCCGTGTTGCACGTTTTAAAAATGATAAAGTTGTTTTAGAAAAAGATGCTCAGTTTGTTCTGGATGCAAACCTTGACTCCAATGCTGGCGATAGTGAACAGGTTGGAGTAGATTACAAACAACTGCCACAGGATGTTCAGCGTGGCGATACCTTATTATTGGATGATGGCCGCATTATCTTATGGGTTGATCATGTCGACGATCAGCGCATTGTGTGTAAAGTGGTTATTGGTGGTGAATTATCTAATAATAAAGGCATTAACCGAGAAGGTGGTGGCCTATCAGCTGAGGCACTTACGGAGAAGGATAAGAAAGATATTATTACCGCTGCTGAGATGCAAGCAGATTATATTGCTGTGTCATTTCCGCGATCAGCAGAAGATATTCACTATGCCCGTAAATTATTGCGTGATGCAGGTGGTCACGGTGGAATCATTGCCAAAATAGAGCGTGCTGAAGCGTTAGATGTACTAGATGAGATTATAGAAGCATCAGATGCTGTAATGGTAGCACGTGGTGATTTGGGTGTTGAGGTCGGCGATGCAGCTTTGCCACCAATACAAAAGCATATTATCCAGCGCGCTCGTATATTGAATAGAGTTGTTATTACAGCTACTCAAATGATGGAATCAATGATTACCAACGCGATTCCAACTCGAGCAGAAGTATTTGATGTCGCGAATTCAGTATTAGATGGCACTGATGCGGTGATGTTGTCAGCTGAAACTGCAGTAGGCGCTAATCCAGTCAAAGTGATTGAAGCAATGGATCGCATCTGTTTGAAAGCTGAGCAACAACGTGAAATTCGAGTATCAGGTCATCGGCTTGATACCCAGTTTGAACGGATGGATGAAGCAATCGCGATGGGTGCCATGTATATGGCAAATCATTTGAATGTGAAGGCAATTGCTGCATTAACAGAGACGGGATCAACACCATTATGGATGTCACGTATTAGTTCAGGGATTCCTATATTTGCATTGAGCTCTCATGTAGAAACGCGGCGAAGGGTGACTTTATATCGTGGTGTTTATCCCGTGAGTTTCACGGTAGATCATGCGGATCATGCGGCACTTAATAAAGAAGCTATAGATGAGTTGCTACGCCGAGGTGTTGTGCATCATGGCGATATAGTAATTATCACTAAAGGTGATCTTGAAGAACAAGGCAGTACCAGCGCACTTAAGCTAATACGTGTCGGCGATATGGTAGAGCCGAAAAAAATAAGAAAAAATCGTAAATAAAGTCAACGGTATTTTATGAGATAAGTGGCGTGATGGCCCTTGTTTCGATGAGACTGCTCTTAAGATTATGCGGCAGAACATAATTTGCCATTCTGGCATTTAATGTTAGTAATATGGCGTGCGAAAAATCAATATTGATACAGATTTACGTATGACTGCCACGGGGTCTATTCGATGGTATTTAGATTAAGAAGAAAAGGCCTCCGATTTTGAACCACGTAAGTTTTGACGGTTTTGGTAGTGCTAGCTATGCAAGTATAATTAGGGCTATTCCCTTGGAATAAATGGTTTCCCGCTCTACCCGCGGCAAATTAGAATCCAAGTTGAACGAATAGTGATAGATATTATAATGATGAATTTAAAAGGTGGCAGAGGTTCACCTTTTTGTTCTGTAATAATTGACATGGATAAGTAAGGTAAACTATGCCTTTTGAACTGATAGAGATAGAACAGTGCAACAATTATTAGCGATTGCAGGTGGCGGTGCGATTGGAGCTGTATTGCGTTTTGGTATGTCTTCGAATATTTATCGTGTATTTGGACGAGAATTTCCTTATGGAACCTTGGCTGTAAATGTACTGGGTTCGTTATTGATAGGGCTGTTTTTCATCTTAATTGTAGAACGTAGTGTACTGTCGGCAGAATGGCGTCCAGTCATTATTATTGGCTTTCTGGGTGCATTTACTACTTTTTCTACTTTTTCGATCGAAACATTGCTCTTATTGGAGTCAGGTGAATTGAGTCGAGCGGCATTGAATGTCTTTTTAAGTGTTGCGCTTTGTCTTGGCGCAACGTGGCTTGGATTAGTGATAGGACGGCAATTATAATATGCAAGAAATAACAATGGTGCGGGTATACCTTTCTGAAGGACGCGATCATTTCGAACGATTAGTGAATTGGTTGCATGATGATGGACGTGTGCAGGGTGTGAGTGTTTTTAGAGCTATCGAGGGCTTTGGTCATGATCGAAGAATCAAAACATCTTCACTAATGGATTTATCACTTGAACTACCTGTGGTAGTCGAGTTTTTTGATACGCCAGAAGTTGTTAAAGAAATTTTAGAGCAGATGCCATCAATAGTAAAAATTGATCACATTGTCAGTTGGCCAGCACAAACCGGAATTTAAAATGTTAGACCCTAAATTGTTACGAAATGAACCAGAAAAAGCAGCTAAGTTATTGGCGCGCCGCGGTTATACCTTAGATATTTCACTTCTTGAAATGTTAGAGCAAGAGCGGAAACATGCTCAATCGGATGCACAAAGCTTACAAACAGAGCGCAATAGTCGTTCTAAATCCATTGGTAAGGCAAAAGCATCTGGCGAAGATATTGCACCACTATTAGCAGAGATAGAAGATTTGGGTGCGAAACATAAAGCAGCAGAATCTCGTTTAGCTGAGGTGTTACAAAAACTCACTGATATTGCAATGGAGCTACCTAATATTCCTCAAGATGAGGTGCCATCAGGCAAGAGTGAAGATGATAATGTAGAAATATTACGGTGGGGGGAGCCGAAGTCATTTGATTTTGAACCTAAAGACCATGTTGATTTGGGTGAAGCTCTAAGTGGTATGGACTTTGAAGTAGCGGCCAAAATTAGTCAGGCTCGATTTGTGACTCTTAGCGGTCCATTAGCAAAATTACAACGTGCGTTAACACAATTTATGTTGGATATGCACACAGAGCAACATGGCTATACTGAAACTTATGTGCCGTATTTAGTGAATAGTGATTCATTACGTGGCACGGGGCAGTTACCGAAGTTTGCGGAAGATTTATTTGCTATTAAAGACACCGATTTATTTCTAATTCCTACCGCAGAAGTGCCAGTAACAAATATCGTACGTGACACTATTTCAACTAACGAACAATTACCATTAAAGTTTGTTGCTCATACCCCTTGTTTTCGTAGTGAAGCAGGTTCTTATGGTCGAGATGTGAGAGGTTTAATCCGTCAACATCAATTTGAGAAAGTTGAACTAGTACAAATTGTCCGACCAGAAGAGTCGAATGCGGCGCATGAAGCGTTGACTGAACATGCTGAAACTATTTTACAAAAACTAGAATTACCTTATCGTAAAGTCATTTTATGTATGGGTGATTTAGGTTTTTCATCAAGTAAAACCTATGATTTGGAAGTATGGCTACCAAGTCAGAAAACGTATCGTGAAATCTCGTCATGTAGTAATTTTCAAGATTTCCAAGCACGCCGTTTACAAGCTCGTTGGCGTAACCCCGCAACAGGTAAACCAGAATTAGTTCATACTGTTAATGGTTCAGGCTTAGCGGTTGGACGTACTTTGTTAGCGGTAATGGAAAACCATCAAGATGAACAAGGTCGTATCCATATTCCGGAGGTTTTACAACCCTATATGGGTGGTAAGGAATTCATAGGTGGATGAATTTAGTCTGATCCAAAAGATCATCATATGGGCAATCCCCGTTATCTTCGCCATCACGGCACATGAGGTGGCGCATGGTTGGGTTGCGATGAAATTAGGTGATCGTACAGCTCAAATGATGGGCCGTTTGACCTTAAACCCATTTAAGCATATTGATCCATTGGGCACGATATTAGTACCTGGATTATTATTAATGATGGGTGGTTTTATTTTCGGTTGGGCAAAACCTGTACCCATTACTTACCAAAATCTGCGTAAGCCAAAAACAGATATGGCTTGGGTTGCTTTAGCGGGACCAATGGCCAATTTAGTCATGGCAGTTATATGGGCATTTGCCGCGAAAATAGGTTTTGGACTTTATCAGTCCGGTACTGCAATAGGTGAACCAATGTTGTACATGGGGGTTGCCGGAGTACTGATTAACACTATGCTGATGGTGCTAAATTTATTACCATTGCCCCCATTAGATGGTGGGCGTATTTTAGTGAGTTTATTGCCTGGCCCATTGGCGTGGCAGGTCGGGCGAATAGAGCCATATGGTTTTTTTATATTAGTAGCATTACTTTATTTTGGCATACTCAGTATGGTGCTTTGGCCATTAATGGGTGCCTTTATTCATTTGTTGGCAATACTATTTAGTTTGCCACCACAAATTTTTTCAATTCTTTAGAATAACGATTGTTGTTGATAACAATCAGGAGAACACATTGGATACGGTAGCATTACAATCCCGTCGAATCGTTTCAGGAATGCGTCCAACAGGGAAGCTTCATCTGGGGCATTACCATGGCGTATTAAAAAACTGGATCACCCTTCAGCATGAGTTTGATTGTTTCTTTTTTGTGGCAGATTGGCATGCGTTGACGACACATTATGATGAAAGCGGCATTATTGAAGATAGTGTTTGGGAAATGGTTATTGATTGGATGGCCGCGGGTATTGAACCTTCAGCGGTGTCTTTATTTTTGCAATCACAAGTACCAGAACATGCTGAGTTGCACCTGTTATTATCAATGATAACGCCAATGTCATGGTTAGAGCGGGTCCCTACTTATAAAGACCAACAAGAAAAATTGAAGGAAAAAGATTTATCAACATATGGTTTTTTGGGTTACCCACTATTACAAAGTGCTGATATTTTAATTTATCGTGCAGGACAAGTACCTGTTGGTGAAGATCAAGTTGTTCACGTTGAATTAACACGTGAAGTGGCTCGTCGTTTTAATCATATTTATGGTCGTGAAAAAGACTTTGAAGCAAAAGCTGAAGCGGCCATTAAAAAAATGGGTAAGAAGAACGCTAAACTGTATTCAAACCTACGTAGAGCTTATACAGAACGAGGAGATGCGGAAGCCTTAGAAACGGCTAGAGCATTGTTAAAGAGCCAGCAAAATCTAGCTTTAGGGGATACAGAACGTTTGTTTGGTTATCTCGAAGGCGGTGGCAAAGTGATCTTGCCAGAACCACAAGCTTTATTAACGACGGCAGCAAAAATGCCTGGTTTAGATGGTCAGAAAATGTCTAAATCTTATGGGAATACGATTGCCTTGCGTGAGCCGGATGATACGTTGGCTGAAAAGATAAAAAAAATGCCAACAGATCCTCAGCGAGTGCGTAGAACTGACCCTGGGGATCCCGATAAATGCCCTGTTTGGCAGTTACATGAAATATATGCGACGGAAGATCAAAAAGCATGGGTACAAGAAGGTTGTCGTACCGCGGGAATTGGTTGTTTGGATTGTAAAGGGCCATTAATTGATGCAATATCTGCAGAATTAAAGCCCATTCGTGAGCGGGCTGAGGAGCTAAGTCAGCATCCTGAAGATGTTCGTCGGATTATTGAAGATGGTAATGAAGCAGCGCGCGAGGTCGCCCGTGAGACCTTAGAAGAAGTCAGGTCAGCAATGGGTTTAAGCTATAAACTGTAATACGAAAATAATTATTAATTAACCATGTCGGGAGACACGAAGTAATGGCAGAAAGAATTCAGAAAGTATTAGCGCGAGCGGGATATGGATCTCGCCGTCAGCTTGAAAGCCTAATCAAAGAAGGCAAAGTCACTGTGAATGGTGATGTGGCTAAATTAGGTGATCAGATTGAACAAGGCGATAGCATACGTCTTGAGAATAAAGCACTATCACCCAAACGTTTATGGCAACAGCCACAACAAGTATTGCTTTATAACAAGCCTGTAGGTGAAGTTTGTACTCGCAATGATCCAGAAGGTCGACGTACCATTTTCCAATCATTACCGGCACCAGAAGAAGGTCGTTGGGTGAGCGTTGGTCGATTAGATATCAATACCAGTGGTTTGATCATTTTAACGACCGATGGTGAATTGGCGAATAAATTAATGCATCCATCAAATGAAATGGATCGTGAATATGCGGTGCGAGTATTGGGTGATGTGACATCGGAAATGATGCAGAACCTGCGTGATGGTGTTGAATTAGATGACGGCAAGGCTCATTTTACCGATATTCAGGATGCGGGTGGTGAGGGTGCTAACCACTGGTACCATGTTGTAATTCAAGAAGGCCGTAACCGAGAAATTCGTCGGCTTTGGGAAAGTCAGGGTGTGCAAGTTAGCCGATTGATGAGAGTACGCTATGGAACAGTGATTATTCCAAAGCAACTCAGAATGGGTCGGTGGATGATGCTGGAAGGAAGCGACTTAGAAACATTGTATGATGCAGTAGAATTAACGGCTCCAACAGTACCTAAATTAGGTCGCGCGCAGCGTGAGAAAAAATTACGATCTTTGAAGGACGTCAGCAATAAGCCACGCAAAAAAACAAACAGTGATAATGTTAAATCGAGGCGCGCACCTAGAATTCGCGGACGATGATTTAATTAAGCCGCAAGAGATAAGATTGTTATCTAATGATCTTGACTGACAGTAGTTTCAGCACAAATGGTTTGATTACGACCTGACTTTTTAGCTTGATATAAAGCTTGGTCAGTACGATCAAAGAGTGCAGAACCATTTTCACCTTGCGCTAACTGTGCGACACCTACGCTAACAGTAAAGCCAAAAGTACGCTTACCATCATTACAAGTAAGTTGTGAAATAGCGACGCGAATACGCTCGGCTACTAATCGAGCTGCTTCACTGTCAGTATTGCTTAAAAGAAGAGTGAATTCTTCACCACCAAAACGGAAGGCAATATCACTGCGACGCATCGTTTCAGTAATGGCCTTGGCCACTGCCTGCAGTGCCAAATCACCACTACTATGTCCATAGGTATCGTTTACGGATTTGAAGCAATCAATATCAAGCACCAATAATGACATCGGAATATGTTGACGATGAGCTAAGTCGATTTCTCGTTTTAGGCTGGTGTCAAAGGCGCCTCGGTTATTTAAGCCTGTTAATTTATCTTGTAATGCAGCAGATTGTGCCTGACGGAACAATAAACAATTACGAAGAGGATAAATAAGTTTACATAATAAGTCTTCAATACCTTTAGTGTCATCATCATTAAATCGATTACGGCGTGTTAAGGTAATTTCACCTAACCACATTTTATTCATTTCTAAACGATAGTTACATGAATGATGGCTATGGCTACCAGTACTAATATCACAGTGTAAGCCTTCATGCTGATAATGGAGGCTATCGTAATCGATGACTTTACTGATTTCAGCATGAAATAAATTAACAACTTCTTCTAGTTCTAACGTAGTTTGTAAAATAGCGGGTAAATTCAAGGCAACAGCTTCAATGCTGCTGTTGTCGTAGTGCGCTATATCTAAAGCGTTTTTACCGACCAGTGATAATTTTGCTGTTTCAGGTTGTAGCCGCTTTGCCATATCAAGTTCTTCCTAGTATTCCGATGACTAAGATACTAGCCAGAACTATGCCAGAATAATATTGCATAAGTATATCAATAGGTTATTGGCTTGCGACAGTAGTTTGACAGTCGTTTATTGCGCGTGGAGAAGTTCGCCATTGATGTTGTGACTATCTTTTCCCATTAAATAAAGGTAGTTATTAACAATATCGTTAGGATTAACTAAGTTTGTGGGATCGATGCCAGGAAAAGCGAGAGTATGTAGCGATGTTTTTACCGAACCCGGATCAATGCAGTTGACACGAACTCGACCTTCAGATTCAAGTTCATCTGCCAGTTGCTTACTTAACGCTTCAATGCCCGCTTTGCTTAGGCCATAACTAGACCAATAAGCCTTGTCCTTATGCTCGTCTGTTGTAAAGATAATCGATGCCGAATCACTTCTTTGGATTAGAGGCAAACACGAGCGTGTTAATAAATAGGGTGCGGTGAGATTTATATGAAGAGTTTCTAACCATGTTTTAGGATCTTGATGCTCAACGGGAGCTAATTGTCCTAAGCTCGCGGCACAGTGAACCACACCATCTAAACGCCCAAAGTTTTCCTCAATACTACTCACTAATGTGTCGTAGTCAGGGATACTGGCACCTTTTAGATCAAGTGGATAAATTGCTGGTGTTGAACCATCTTTGGCAATAATATCATCATAGGTTTTTGTTAGCGCAGGTACATTTTTATCAAGCAAAATAACGGTGGCACCGTGGCGAGCATAAGCTTTAGCCACCGCAGCACCAATACCATTACCCGCACCCGTAATTAGTATGACGTGCTGATTAAGCAGGTCTGACGCTGGACTATAGTCCATTTTATTCGTCAGGGGTTGGTATAAAGTGGTTAAATTTGGCTTCACCATTAATAAATTGCACACTAAGCATGCCGTCTTTATCCATCCATTCGATATGTGTTGCAGTTAAGTCATCAATTGTGTGAGATTGGCTTAAGCTCGGCTCTCCCATCATTTCGATAACATCTTGTTCTGACATATTCATTTCGATTTCTGCTTCACTTGTTTTGGTGCCGCAAGCGGTAAGAAATGCACTAAGGAAAAGTGCGATAAAAAGTAATTTTATTTGTGCAAACATAATGTTCCTTTGAGGGTTAGCTAATTTGAATGGAGCACAGTATAACAGTTAGTAAAGTGATGTTAACTAACTGTTTTTAGTTGATAATAGTTGCTGAGCTGCATTCTTTCCATTTCGGATGGCCCCCTCTAATGTGGAGGGGTATGAATTGGCAACAAAATCTCCCGCTAACCATAATCCTTTAATCGTTGTCTCACATTTCGGCCGTTGATTTTCTATATTGACAGTGCAGGCAAAGGTCGCGCGTTTTTCACGGATCACAAACCCTTTTTCAACCGTAGCAGGAAGATCAGGTAGCACTTGGCGTATTTCTTTGCAGACCTGTTGGATTAACTCATTGCTGGAGAGTTTTTCATGTTTTCCTGGGGCACTAATGACCACAGCTATTAAGCCTGGAGATTGTTCACTACGGTCAAATAACCACTGACTGACTGTTCCAGACATTCCTAGCATAGGAGCAGGTAATCTTATATCTATTGGGTATTGTAAGTAGACGGTACAAATTGGATATTCAATAGGTTTATCAATCGTAATATGCGATTTTAGAAGCTTAGCGCTTTGTGAGGGGTTAGTGGCAATGATGATGGAATCTGCAGTAATGATTTTGCCATCTTGAATGTTAATGCCGGTCACTTTCCCTTGCTGAACAATGAGTCCTTGGACTCGAGTTTGCAAGCTGATTTGACCGCCATGCCGTTTAATATATTCGGCGGCAACATTAGGAAATAGATCGCCAAGAGCTTGTTGAGGTATCAGTAAATCTGCAGCAGATTTATGTTGGCCAAGGCTATCTTGTAATACTTTTGCAAGAGTGTGAGCAGAAGCATGATCGATGGGCGTATTGAGTGTCGCCAAGCATAATGGCTCCCATAATTGTTTAATAAGGCGATCAGACTGCCTTGTTTTTAGGAGCCAATCACTGACTGTTATATCATTCCCCGATAATACTTTAGGAATATTGGCTTGTAGTCGGGAGACCTGTAATAACCCAGAAAATCCGGCACTGCGAATAAGATTCCATGCTAAAGACAATGGCCATGGAAGCTTGCCCTTGGCGGATAAATTTAATGGCGGGTAATCAGTATCATAAATAGTGATATCGATAGACTGGCGATGAAAAGCCTCAGTTGGATTGATACCTATCGAGCGCATTATCGCCAACATATGGTCATATGCACCGATCATTAGGTGTTGGCCATTATCAATAGTTTGACCTTGCCACCCCACATTGCGAGCACGACCACCTAATTGTTTAGCGGATTCAATTAAATGTACTTTGTGTCCTTGCTGAATAAGGGTAATAGCTGCAGCTAGTCCACTCCAGCCACCCCCTATGATCAAGGTTGTCTCAGTCATTTAAAATGTTTTTGGCGACGCGCTGTTCGCCATGCAATCCATAATTTTCTAACAGGTGTTAGTGAGACGCGATGTTGCATTACCTGAAAACCATCACGTTCGATTTCTTTTAATGTTGCTTGGTAGATAGCGGACATGATCAATCCGGTACGTTGAGTGTACCGATCACAATCAGGTAGTGATTGAAAAGCTTTCTGATAGAAGTCATTTGCCCGAGTTGCCTGAAATCTTAGTAATTCAATGAGCTCAGGGCTAGATTTGAGATTAAGTAAATCATCAGAATTCACATTGAATTTTTGTAATTCATCCTGTGGTAAATAGATGCGTCCACGTTCAGCATCTTCACGGACATCACGAATAATGTTGGTCAACTGCAAAGCCATGCCAAGATTTTCAGCATATTTTAGTGTTTTACGATCTTGGTAACCAAAAATTTCGGCAGAGAGTAAGCCAACTACGCTAGCTGCACGGTGGCAATATAGCGCGAGATGTTTAAATTCTGAATATGAGAACTGGTCTAAGTCCATGGCCATACCATCAATAATTTCCATGAAATACTCTTCATGCAAATCGAAATTCTGTAAGGCTATATATAAGGCTTTACCAACAGGATGGCTCGCTTTGCCTTTAAATGTTTGCTGGACTTCTTGGCGCCACCATTCCAGTTTACTGCGAGCGATATCAACATCACTTATTTCATCAACAGTATCATCAACTTCTCGACAAAAGGCATAGAGCGCGATGATCGCTTGTCGTTGTTTTTCAGGTAGAAACAGGAAACTGTAATAGAAGCTAGAACCGCTTTTGGATGCCTTATCTTTGCAATACTCATCCGGCGTCATCGTTGTAGCCTTTTTACGATTTTTCCATTTTGGAGATGGGATTCGATGATTTCATCGATATCTGCTTCATTCTGATACTGATACCAAACCCCTTCAGGATAGATCACCAATATGGGTCCCAAAGTACAACGGTTTAAACAGCCGGCATTATTCACCCGTACTTTTGTTAACTTGAGTTGTTTGACACGTTGTTTAGCATATTCGCGTAATGATTTGGCCCCGTGTTGCTGACAATAATCTCTATCATCATCACGTTCATTAGTGCAGAAAAATAAGTGGTAGCGATAGATTTCAGTCATGTTGTTTATTGAATATAAGTCTGGGGTTAGTAAGTACGATTGATAGCGAAATCCGCCAAGCCTAGTAGGGCTTGTTTGTATTGCGAATCGTCAATAATAGATAATGCCATCTTGGCTTGTTCTACTTCTTGCTGGGCTGCTCGGGAGGTGTAATCAATAGCGCCGGTTTGTTCAATAATAGTGATAATGTCATCAATTTTATCACGTTGACCTTGTTCGATAGCTTCACGAATAACGTGGGTTTGTTGCGCATTACCCTGACGCATAGCATAAATGAGTGGCAAAGTTGCTTTTCCTTCAGCAAGATCGTCGCCAATATTTTTACCAATGGCATCACTAGATTCACTGTAATCCAATAAATCATCAACTAATTGAAAAGCGCTACCAAGATGCATGGCATAGTCCGCCATGGCTTGTTCAACCTGTGAGCCACTTTGGCTAATCACGGCACCGAGCTTTCCAGCAGCTTCAAATAATTTCGCTGTTTTATGATGGATAACTTCCAGATAGTTGGCTTCCGAAACATCCGCATCATTACAATTCAGTAATTGTAGAACCTCGCCTTCCGCAATCACATTAGTGGTATGAGATAGGATTTTCATTAATGGCATTGATTCCATTTCTACCATCATTTCAAAGGAACGGGTGTATAGAAAATCACCGACTAAAACACTCGCCTCATTACCCCATAGCGAATTAGCTGTTTCTTGGCCACGCCGAAGTTCAGAACCATCAACAACATCATCATGTAATAATGTTGCGGTGTGAATAAATTCGATAATAGTGGCGAGATTAATGTGTTGTCCGCCTTGGTAACCACAGGCACGAGCACATAAAATAGCTAATGCGGGGCGTAAACGCTTGCCGCCACTATTGATAATGTAGTGGCCTAATTGATTGATTAAAACGACATCGGACTGCAACCGCGATTGAATCATGGAATCAACCGCTGCCATATCATCTTCGATCAGTGAATAAATGGATTGAATATCCAAGGGGTTTAATCCTGCCTATAATATGTTTGAAGATGCGTACTTTCTCATGAGATGAGACGAATCGCAAATATTTGAAATGGGATTTGATCTCTTTCTAGAAAGGGGCTAAAATTGCCGGTTCTTTGTTGGGGTATCCCAATAATCTAAATTATTTTTTGGAGACAGCGATGTACGCTATTATCGCGACTGGTGGTAAGCAATACCGAGTTAAAGAGGGCGAAAAGCTCCGTGTAGAAAAATTATCAGCTGAAGTTGGTGATAAAATTGAACTAGATCAAGTGCTATTAGTAGGCGAAGGTGAAGACGTTAAAATCGGCGCACCTTACTTAAAAGGCGCGAAAGTAACAGCAATAGTTGCTGCTAACGGTCGAGGCGATAAAGTGAAAATTATCAAGTTCCGTCGTCGTAAACATCACCGTAAGCAGATGGGTCACCGTCAGTCTTACACTGAAATTGAAATCACAGGCATCAAAGCCTAAGTAAGATTACTGACAGATTTTTGTGTCTGCAAAATCTGTGTGAATAAATAGTTAGAGGAATTTAGAGATGGCTCATAAGAAAGCGGGTGGTAGTACTAGAAACGGACGTGATTCGGAATCGAAACGCCTTGGTGTAAAACGCTATGGTGGTGAATCAGTAGTGGGCGGCAATATTCTTATCCGTCAACGTGGTACACGTGTTCATGCAGGTGCTAACGTCGGTGTTGGTAAAGACCACACATTATTTGCAAAAGCAGATGGCAAGGTTCTTTTCCAAGTGAAAGGCCCTAAAAATCGTACTTTTATTAGTGTTATCACTGGCTAAAGTATAGTGTTGGCCCTCACGTTGGGGCAAACAATTAAAAAGCCCTGCTGATGCGGGGCTTTTTTGTTTCTGGCCATTAATTTATGATGACTGTTCAGATAACTGGTTAAAAAATAATGAAATTTGTAGATGAAGCAAAAATCACAGTGAATGCTGGCAGCGGCGGTAATGGTTGTCTTGGTTTTCGCCGTGAAAAATATGTTCCCTTTGGCGGCCCTGATGGCGGTGATGGCGGTGATGGTGGTGATCTTTATCTGATTGCAGATGAACAGGTCAATACACTCATGGATTTTCGTTTTAAGCGACACTATAAGGCAGATCGTGGCAAAAATGGTGCAGGGAAATTATGTAGTGGCGCTCGTGGCGATGATCTTGTTGTTAAAGTGCCGATTGGTACCGAGGCTTGGGATGATGACACCGATGAATTGATTGGTGATATGACGGAGCATGGCGAGAAATTATTAGTCGCAAAAGGTGGTTGGCATGGTCTCGGCAATGCACGATATAAGTCGAGCACTAACCGGGCACCACGACAAACATCAAATGGTACGCCAGGTGAAGAACGTCGCTTACGCTTGGAGATGAAATTATTAGCTGATATTGGCTTGTTGGGTTTACCGAATGCAGGTAAATCAACCTTTATTCGCCAAGTCTCAGCGGCACACCCTAAAGTGGCCGACTATCCCTTCACAACCTTATATCCAAATTTGGGTGTAGTAACGATGAAAGATGTGCGCAGTTTTGTTATTGCCGATGTTCCTGGTTTGGTAGAAGGTGCGGCAGAAGGCGCAGGCTTAGGAATACAATTTTTGCGTCATTTAACACGGACAAAATTGTTATTACATATGGTGGACATGGCGCCAGCAGATGTAAAACAAGATCCCGTGGAAAGTGTGCAAATTATAAATCGTGAACTAGAGAATTATAGTGATGCGTTAGGCCGTCAAGATCAGTGGCTAGTTTTAAATAAAATGGATTTGGTGCCAGAAGATATTCGAGAAGAATTGTGTCAGGAAGTTTTGGACCGTTTGAATTGGCAAGGGAAAGTGTTTAGAGTCAGTGGACAATTTGGTGAAGGCTGTGATGTGCTATGTGGAGCAATCATGGATTATCTTGATGATCTTAAAGAAGCAGAACAAGCGAAGTTAGAACAAGAAAAATCAGAGGAATAAAGTGTGAAAAACCCACACCAACAACTTGTTAATACTAAACGTTGGGTCATTAAAATCGGCAGCGCGTTACTGACGCGCGTGGGTGAAGGTTTAGATCTGGACCGAATCCGTTGGCTAACGGGTGAAATCGCATACTTACGTTCACAAGGTAAAGAAATTGTATTAGTGACCTCAGGTTCAGTTGCAGCAGGTATGCAGCAATTGGGCTGGAAAGAGCGGCCACATGCATTACATCAATTACAAGCAGCGGCGAGCGTAGGTCAGATGGGTTTAATTCAAGCTTATGCCTCAGAGTGCAAAAAACATGATATTCATACGGCACAAATTCTACTGACACACTCAGATTTGTCTGATCGTGGTCGCTATCTTAATGCACGGAGTGCCCTACATAGCCTATTAGAGTTAAATGTATTACCCGTCGTCAATGAAAACGACACGATTGCCACAGAAGAAATTCGTTTTGGTGATAATGATACCTTAGCCGCGATGACGGCCAATTTGGTTGAAGCTGATGTATTGGTTATCTTGACCGATCAGGATGGCCTTTTTGATTCTGATCCAAGATTGAATCCAGGTGCCAAGATGATTGCGGCTTCAGCGGCAAGTAATCCAGCACTAGATGCGATGGCGGGGGAAGGTGTTGGAGATTTAGGTCGAGGCGGGATGGCGACCAAGTTGCTTGCCGCCCGGCGTGCCGCTCGGTCAGGTGCTGCCACTGTCATCATGTCAGGTAAAGAGGCTGATAATTTACGTCATTTGGCAGCAGGTATTGCGGTTGGTACATTATTGTGGCCTGATAATGAACCAATGACAGCGCGCCAACAATGGTTGCTTGGCCATAATCCTAAAGGAAAAATTACCTTAGATGATGGTGCGGTACACGTGATTCGTCAGCAAGGGCGAAGCATTTTACCTGTTGGCGTAACACAGGTTGAAGGTGATTTTACCCGTGGTGAATTGGTGGTTTGTACTGATATGGCCGGTAATGAAATAGCGCGTGGTTTGGTCAATTATAATGCCGATGAAGCCAATAAAATTAAGGGAAGAGCAAGTAGTGAAATTGAATCGCGACTGGGTTATTTGGATGCGCCAGAATTAATACATCGTGATAATTTGGTGGTTCTTTAACGGCAGACCATTGATGGCTAAATATGAGACATAAAAAAACCGGCGAAAGCCGGTTTTTTTGTTTAAGCAATTAACTCGCTTAAATTATAGTGCGCGAACAGCGTTGTTCAAACGACTTTTGCTACGAGCAGCGGCATTTTTATGAATAATACCTTTGCGAGCCATTTTATCGAGTTGAGGAACGGCAGCTTGGTAAGCAGCAGTTGCTTGCTCTTTGTCACCAGCATCGATGGCTGCTTGTAATTTCTTAATGCTTGTACGCATTGCAGAACGTTGACTAGCGTTAAGTTGGCGGCTATCTTCTGCCTGACGTGCGCGCTTTTTTGCTTGTGCTGAGTTTGCCAAAGTGTTTCTCCTAAAAACCAGCTATGTATGTAAAGAACAGAGCATTATCCTGATTTTCAGTTTATTTGTAAAGTAATATCTCACTAATCTACCTTTTACATCTTGTGAGTTCCCTATTTGCTAAATTGAGACTTTTCCACGATAAGTCTATTTTCGTCAGGACAAGGCAAAAATTGTTGAAAAAGCGCAGTTTACTAATTGTAAATGAGCATTTTGAGATTATTTTTAACGCAGACATGGCGGAAAAGGCGACTCGTGCAAAGATCTCAAATGGTATGATGTTGAAAAATTTATTTTGGATGAAATTATGAGAATTATCACTGCCAATGTCAACGGAATTAGAGCCGCTGGTCGCAAAGGATTTTTTGAGTGGATCGCCAGCCAACAAGCTGATGTGGTGTGCATTCAAGAAACTAAGGCGCAAATCGATCAATTGGGCGATGCACTTTATCATCCACAAGACTATCACTGCTTTTATCATGATGCGGAAAAGAAAGGATATAGCGGTGTTGCATTGTATTGTCGCCAAAAACCTGACGACATTATTATCGGTATGGGTAATGATGAGTTTGATTCTGAAGGTCGTTATATTGAGGCGAAATTTGGTAAGTTAAGTGTTATCTCCCTATACATGCCTTCAGGTTCATCCAAAGAAGAGCGTCAGTTACTTAAATACCGTTGTATGGATCATATGATGATTAAACTGGAGGAAATGAAAGCATCAGGTCGTGATTATATTGTCTGCGGCGACTGGAATATTGCTCATAAAAATGAAGATATTCGTAACTGGAAAGGTAATCAAAAAAACTCAGGTTTTTTACCAGAAGAGCGTGCTTGGTTAGATGGCTTGTTTGATAAGGTCGGTTTTGTAGATGCTTTTCGTGAATTGGAACAAGAAGAACATCAATACACTTGGTGGTCCAATCGAGGTCAGGCACGAGCGAATAATGTCGGTTGGCGAATTGATTATCATGTGTTGTCACCAAACCTTAAAGGCAAGGTAGTGTCGACAGAAATATATCGAGGCGAAAGTTTCTCAGATCATGCCCCATTGATTATTGATTATGACTATAAAATGCCTTCAATATGAGTGAAATAATGCAGCCTACTCAAAGTTGGCGACAAACAATAAGTACATTTAAGCATCCACGAGTGGTGACGATGTTGTTTCTTGGCATATCAGCAGGTTTGCCATTATTACTTATTTTTTCATCACTAAGTTTATGGTTACGTGAAGCCGGTATTGAACGAGCTGCGGTGACTTATTTCAGTTGGGCAGCATTGGGTTATTCATTTAAGTTCGTATGGGCGCCCTTGGTTGATAAATTACCACTGCCTATTTTGACGAGATGGTTGGGTCGGCGGCGGGCATGGATGTTGTTGTCACAGCTGATGATTATATCGGCAATTGTAATGATGGCGATGATCGACCCAGCAACGAATACGCTAACAGCGATGGCCTTTGCAGCAGTGTTATTAGGATTTTCATCGGCAACACAAGATATCGTTATTGATGCGTACAGAATTGAATCGGCGGAAAGTAAATTACAGACACTCATGTCATCGACTTATATCGCCGGTTATCGAATTGGCATGTTGCTGGCAGGAGCGGGAGCATTATTTTTAGCCAGTTATTTTGGTTCGACAATGGACAATTACAGCTATCTAGCATGGAAGACGACTTATATTGCTATGGCGGGTTTGATCCTGATTGGTATCGTAACGACCTTACTAGTTCCTGAACCTAGCAATCAGAAGAGTGATGAGTTGGCACATGACAGGCATCATTATGTCGGATTTGTCGTCTTATTTGTGCTGGCAGTGGCTGGTTTTATAGCGAGTTTCTATTACAGTGCTGAATTGGCTCAAACCGCTAAATCGAGTTTAACAACGCTGGTTGCAAATAAGCATTTAGCGGGGTTTATTGTTGAACTATGTCGCATGGGCTTAGCGCTAACGATAGCAGGCGTTATTGCCAAGACTGTCACCTTATCCGGCATTGTTCAACAACAAATGGTTGAGCAAACGTATATTGCACCAGTGAAAGATTTTTTTCAGCGTTATGGTTGGTCATTAGCGTGGTTATTATTGGCATTGATTGGCTTGTATCGTATTTCAGATATTGTACTCGGCGTTATTGCCAATGTGTTTTATCAGGATCTAGGCTTCACTAAACCTGAAATTGCCAGTGTGGTTAAAAGCTTTGGTTTGTTAATGACGATTGTAGGGGGCTTCTTAGGCGGCCTGTTAGCTGTTCGATTTGGCGTAATACGAATTTTATTTCTGGGAGCCGTATTATCAGCGTTGACCAATTTATTATTCATGGTATTGGCGCAAGCAGGTCATGACATGGTGATGTTATATATCGTTATTTCAGCTGATAATTTATCAGCAGGTTTGGCCAGTGCCGCATTTATTGCTTTCTTATCGAGTCTAACGAATATTTCGTTTACTGCAGTGCAATATGCCTTATTTAGCTCGCTGATGACTTTACTACCCAAAATTCTAGGTGGCTATTCCGGCACTATGGTTGAAGTGTTCGGTTATCAACAGTTCTTTTTAGTTACCGCATTGATGGGCGTGCCGGTATTGTTACTTATTGTCTTGGCAGGAAAACGATTCAGGTTAAATGCGGTGACCATAAAATGAAAAAGTGGTTCTGGATAGCTTTTATTGCCGCAGCACTGTGGAAATTATCTAGTGGTGGTTCCGTCGTATTGGGTCCAGGCGTAAAAGTCACCGAACCTCCGACTCAATATGATCTAAAACAAGCGAATAGTTTTCAATTTAAAGATTATCGAATCACTCCTTTGGCTGAGTTCCAGCTTAAAGGCAAAGTGTTAGCGAGAGAAGATTATTCCTTAGGGCGTGAAAGTGATTTATCTCCCGTTGATTTTGCATTCGGATGGCAACATATGTCAGATGAGGCGGTATTGGATAAAATTGATATCTCTCAATCAGGGCGATGGTATCGCTGGCATGTTGAAGAATTTCCTATTCCAAGGCAAGCGATTGAAACCCAGAGTGCCAATATGCATCTGATCCCCGCAAATGATTTAGTGGAAGATTTGATCGATCAAGCGAAACAAGGACAAATTGTTGAATTGAGTGGCTATCTTATTCGTGCTGATGCCGATGATGGCTGGTATTGGCAGAGTTCCTTAACGCGGAATGATATTGGCGCCCATGCTTGTGAGGTGATTTACGTGGAAAGCTTTCAGATTATTAATTAGATAATAAAAAGGCCCATATTTAATGGGCCTTAACGATATATTTTACAATGTTGGTCTCAAGTACCCTCTAAAACGGAATATCATCATCCAGATAATCTGTACCGCCTTTAGGGGAGCCATAATCAGGGCCAGCAGAAGGTGACGCGGGTTGTGGCGCTGCCGCTGCTTGAGGTGCAGGAGCCGATTGATCATAAGCAGCGGTTCCACCACCACCAGCACCTTTACTATCGAGCATAGTCATTTCATTACCGACAATTTCAGTTGAATAACGATCTTGGCCATTTTGATCTTGCCATTTACGAGTTTGAATACGACCTTCAATATAAACTTGTGAGCCTTTGTGCAAATATTGTTGAGCAATTTCACCCAAGCGGTTGCGTAATACCACACGATGCCATTCAGTGCGTTCTTTACGTTCACCAGTTTGTCTATCTTTCCAGCTTTCGGATGTTGCTAAACGAAGGTTGCAGATGGAGCCACCATCAGGAAATGCACGGCTTTCTGGTTCTGCGCCGAGTCTTCCTACGAGTATGACTTTATTGACTGACATTTGGGTATGCTCCTTAGCTTGGAATTTTTAAGATTAGTATTCTACGACTGTTCTATGACTGCTGGCAAAATGCATCTAGTGCTAATGTGTCAATGTGATCAGGATCAAACTTTACATAAGCGACTTGTTCTTCAATAACGACAATGGTTTCAACCACACCAGTAATGGTATTAATTTGTTTGGTGATATCGCTGACATTTGATTCTGATAAGTCATTCAGATGAATAATGCGGCTAGAATAATGTTTGGGTGGTTGCATAGGTAAAATGACGATGACCCACACGATAGTTAATAGTGTTCCAGTGATAAATACGCCTGACAAGCCAAATTGACTATACATCAAGCCACCTAGTACACCACCGATAAAGGCACCGATAAATTGTGCACTGGAATAAATACCCATTGCCGTACCTTTGTTTTCTAACGGACTAAGTTTAGACATTAGGGAAGGTAAACTGGCTTCTAAAATATTAAAGGCAGTAAAAAATAACCATAAACAGAACAATAAACCAACAAGCGAATCGGAGAATAAACTCCAACCAAGTTGTGCAAGGCCAAGCACGACGATGGAACCTAAAAAGACAGGTTTCATTTTTCGATGTTTTTCGGCAATTAAAATAAAAGGCACCATGGCAATAAAGGCAGCAATAAGAACAGGTAAATAAGCTAAACCATGCTGGCTTTTGGCGAGCCCAGCCTGTTCAAACAAGGCGATAGGTAAAGCAAAAAAGCTGGTGGTGAGTAGCATGTGCAGAATCATAATGCTGAACACCATTCGCATAATATCTGGATTTTGAAATACATTACGAAACTGTTGAGGAACAGGTTTGAGATCACGATGACTAACGTAACGAGCAGGTGTTGGTACCCAAAGATGTAGAACAGCAATACCAACCAAAGATAACAAAGCCGTTGCCCAAAATATACCGGAGAGCCCGATCCAGTTTTCAAGTGCTGCGCCGGCCACCAACGCGACCGAAAAGGAGAAACCAATACTAATACCAATGCTTGCCATCGCTTTAGTACGATGTTCATCACGAGTGAGGTCGGCTGTTAGAGCCATAATGGCTGCGGCGATAGCGCCACTTCCTTGTAACAATCGGCCAGCAATCACCATATAAATAGAATCTGCGAGAGCGGCAACAACACTACCTGCTGCAAATAATAATAAACCAAGGGTAATCACTTTTTTGCGGCCAATGTGATCAGACAACATGCCAAAAGGGATTTGCAGTAATGCTTGTGTTAGACCATAAGCGCCGATGGCCAAACCAATTAATATGGGTGTCGCACCACTATATTGACCGGCAGCCAATGAAAAAACCGGCAAAATCATAAATAAGCCCAACATACGGAGCGCAAAAATACCTGAAAGCCCAGCGATACTGCGCTTTTCTAGAGAGGTCATGGGCGAGGTTGTGTTTTGTTTTTGCGTCATGGTGGTGGGTAAGAGTATAGTTATCTGTTGCATTTTACTATGGAAATTCGTTAAAAGTCTGATGAAAAGTATAAGTATTCGGGGTGCTCGCACCCATAACTTAAAAAATGTTGATGTTGATTTGCCGCGTGACGCGTTGATTGTGATTACCGGCTTGTCAGGTTCGGGTAAATCTTCACTTGCATTTGACACTCTTTATGCCGAAGGGCAGCGGCGATATGTTGAATCTTTATCGGCCTATGCACGACAGTTTTTATCGATAATGGAAAAGCCGGATGTGGATCATATTGAGGGTTTGTCACCCGCAATTTCAATAGAACAAAAATCGACATCACACAATCCACGCTCAACGGTAGGAACGATCACCGAGATTTATGATTATTTACGATTATTATTTGCTAGAGCTGGTGAACCGCGCTGTCCAACACATGATCAGCCTTTAGCTGCGCAAACGGTAAGTCAAATGGTTGATACGGTTTTAGCGATGCCGGAAGGTCAGCGAATGATGTTGCTAGCACCAGTGGTGCAAGATCGTAAAGGTGAGCATAAAGATATATTAGAGAATTTGCGGGCGCAGGGATTTGTCCGTGCACGGGTGAACGGTAAAGTAATTGAGTTAGATAACCCGCCTGAATTAGAGCTACGTAAGAAACATACGATTGAAGCAGTCGTTGACCGCTTTAAAGTGCGTGAAGATCTCCAGCAACGGTTAGCGGAATCATTTGAAACAGCATTACAAATTTCAGATGGTATTGCCCGTGTGGCATCAATGGACAATGAAAATACTGAAACGTTGTTTTCATCACGATTTTCCTGTCCAAGCTGTGGCTATTCGATTGCGGAACTTGAGCCGCGAATGTTCTCTTTCAACAATCCTGCCGGTGCTTGTGGAACCTGTGATGGCCTTGGTGTTAAGCAATTTGTTGATCCCGCTCGTGTCGTGTCGCATCCAGAATTGAGTTTGACTGCGGGAGCCATTAGAGGCTGGGATCGCCGCAATGCTTATTATTATCAGATGATGAAATCACTGGCCAATCATTATCAATTTGATTTAGAAGTACCATTTGAAGATTTACCTGAAGACGTGAGAGAAATGGTGTTGTACGGCAGTGGTCGAACGTCAATTGATTTTAGTTATGTGAGTGAACGAGGAAAAAGTGTGATTAGAAGTCATACTTTTGAAGGTGTTATTCCTAATATGCAACGCCGTTATCATGAAACCGAATCAAACAGTGTTCGTGATGAATTAGCGAAATACCATACTGTGCGTGCCTGCCCCGATTGTCATGGCACACGGCTAAATCAAGCAGCACGGCATGTGTTTATTGGTCAAACAACATTGTCAGAAGTCACCAGCATGCCAGTTGCTGATGTAAAACAGTTTTTTGAAGATTTATCATTAACGGGTAAACGTGGTGAAATTGCCAGCAAAATTGTCTCAGAAATTGGTGAACGCCTTACCTTTCTAGTCAATGTCGGTTTGGATTACCTAACGCTATCACGCAGTGCCGATACATTATCAGGCGGTGAGGCTCAGCGTATCCGACTAGCGAGCCAGATCGGTGCTGGTTTGGTGGGAGTGATGTATATCTTAGATGAACCTTCTATTGGCTTGCATCAACGTGATAATGAGCGATTGTTGAAGACACTCACTCGCCTGCGAGATTTGGGAAATACGGTTATTGTCGTTGAGCATGATGAAGAGGCCATTCGGGCTGCTGATTATGTGTTGGACATTGGTCCTGGTGCAGGTGTTCATGGCGGTGAAATCATCGCACGAGGAACGCCAGAAGATATTATGAATTGTGAGCAATCTCTAACCGGACAGTATTTATCAGGTAAAAGACAAATAGCCATCCCTAAAAAACGTCAAGGTTATCCCGCGGGTCGTAGTATTAGTTTGAGAGGAGCCTGTGGCCATAATTTGCAACATGTTGATATTGATATTCCCATCGGGTTAATGACGTGTGTCACTGGCGTATCTGGTTCTGGTAAATCAACGCTAATCAACGATACACTGTTAAAAATAGTATCAAAAACACTGAATAATGCGTCGGATGAACCTGCACCTTATAGTGAAATTCTTGGTTTGGAACAATTGGATAAAGTAGTGGCGATCAATCAAAGCCCTATTGGTCGTACCCCACGGTCAAATCCTGCGACTTATACTGGAATATTCACACCTGTTCGTGAATTATTTGCTGGCACACCTGAATCTCGTGCACGAGGTTATACCCCCGGACGCTTTAGTTTTAATGTCAAAGGTGGCCGCTGTGAAGCCTGTCAGGGCGATGGTCTCATTAAAGTTGAAATGCATTTTTTGCCTGATATTTATGTGTCATGTGATGTGTGTAAAGGTAAGCGTTATAACCGTGAAACACTCGATATCCGTTTTAAGGGTAAGACCATCAGAGATGTCTTGGATATGACGATTGAAGAAGCGAATGAATTTTTCACCAATATTCCAGTGGTAGCCAAGAAACTAGAGACGTTGATGGATGTGGGGCTGACTTATATTAAGTTAGGACAAAATGCGACCACCTTGTCAGGAGGTGAAGCTCAACGGGTGAAATTAGCGAAAGAATTGTCAAAACGGGATACGGGAAAAACCTTATATTTGCTTGATGAGCCAACAACGGGTCTACATTTCTTTGATATTGAACAATTGTTGAAAGTGCTGCACCACTTACGCGATCGCGGTAATACCATTGTGGTGATTGAACACAATTTAGATGTGATTAAAACCGCCGATTGGGTGATCGATATGGGGCCAGAAGGCGGTTCGGGTGGCGGCATGGTAGTCGCAACAGGTACACCAGAACAGGTGGCTAATAATAAGAATTCACACACGGGTCATTACTTAGCGGCACTGTTAAAACAATAAAATTGCGATGAGTTTAGAACAAGAGATTAAATTACGTGTCCTCAGTGAAGACAAATTGGATTTGTCAGCATTGTCATGGCTGACAGGATTTGCAGATGGCAAAATTGAAACATATCATTTAATGAATACCTATTTCGATACCGCGGATAGCGAGTTGTTCAAACAAGATCTAGGCTTACGATTACGCAAAAAGAATGATCGCTATTTGCAGACGGTGAAAACATCAGGTGTGGTGAAAGACGGCCTTCATCAACGGGATGAATGGGAACATGAACTAGAGAGTGCAGATTGGGATTTAGAGAAATTACAACAAACCCCATTAGCGCCCATCATTAACAATGCCGATCTCTGGGCAACATTACAGCCTATTTTTACCACTGATTTTGTGCGTGAAACACTACAGATAAGCTTGCCAGAAAATACCACAGTCGAGCTGGCTTATGATCGTGGTCAGGTGTCAGCGGGTAATTTGGTCGATACAATCCATGAAATTGAACTGGAATTAATGACCGGTTCAGTTGAGCAGTTAAAGCAGTTTGCAACGTTTGTCTGTTCACATTTAGCGGTAAAACCAAGTGATAGCAGTAAAGCACAACAGGGTTATCGTTTAGTTAAAAGGAATATTTTGCCCTCAAATAGCTGACTCAAACAAGCCTATTGAATTGGCGTTAGCCAGCAAATAGTGACAAGTTACTCAGCGGGCTTCTCACTCCTTTCTCCACCGTCAAATAGGTTGAAATCGCTCAATATCAGCATCCCCCAGCTTTGACGGATGTTGCTTATTATTAAAAATTATGAAATATTTAATCCAATAGAGGTAACTTGTGATCGTGCGGCGGCTATATTGCCGAACACGCATAAATGACTCAACGGATTGCAGAAAGGGAGATTTGCTCATGATATTAGCCTCATCCTTGAAAATCCACTTATAAAATAACGGATTAAGCAGTGAAGTCAATATTTATCAAGCCAATGGCCTTATTTTCCACCTCAAAAATAGAGCTTGTTAAAATTGCTATGTTTTTCAATAGTATAGTGACACCCATAAAACAAGCGAAAAAACTATGAGGCCAGCGGCCTCATAAACATACTGTTATATGTCTAAGGTTTTCAAATGAACCAAGATAATTTAAATATCGCATTCGAAGAGCATATTGATGAGGATGTTGTTACTCAACTGAAAGACTCACTTTTAATTTTTCGTGATGATGTTGATTTTCATGCTTTACCTGAAAAAGGTCCACAAGCATCAATTTTATTACTCATGTTGAGCTCTGTTGCTATTGTATTTGGCACTGCTTTTGTTAAAAAACTCGGTGATAAGGCAGCTGAAGACTCTTATCCATATATCAAAAAAGGCTTATCAAAACTTTATAAGAAATACTTTGGTGGCAACTCTCAATATCAGCTTGAAGCCCTCAGATCTCGAAATGCACAGAAAAAAGCTCCATATACGAAATATTCACTAATCTTAAGCTTGTACTGCGTTGGTCAAAATAATGAGCGTGTGAAATTTTTGTATGAAACTAACTGGTCTGAAGAAGAATTCGATAAAGCTACAATGATATATATCGAATCTATTATTGAATTTGTGAATGAAGACCATAGCATTGTTAAAGAATTAATAGCCTCTAAACCGAGTAGAATGGAACCATACCTAATAGCACTTGAGCCGCAAGATGAAAAGCTTATACGAGTAAGTGCACTACCTGAACATGTTGACATATAACAAAAATATCAAGTTCGTTTGCTCCGCTCACTGGGACGCTCCTAACGTCGCGCCCTTATTTAGATCGTTAGCTTCCCAAATATAAATGAAGCATCATGAATAAAATTGTAATACTTCTCGTAACCATCGCCCTTGCCACGCTGCTTATAGCTATAGGCAATGTATTTGGGTTAATCCCAGTCTGTTTAATCGAGCAAAGTAAGATGACTACTCTTCCTGCAATTGCTATAAGCTCAGGTGTCTTAATTGCATCTATTACGTACCTGCGTGACAAGGCTTCTCAGGTAACTGAAGGTAAGCGAAAAAGTGACGAAATAAACTTGATGCTCGCTAAAGAAGGATTTGATGAAACATATGAGCTTTTAAAAGATTTAAATAACAATCGAGTCACTTGGATTCGGGCGGCAAGAATTCTTTATAGTTCTATTGATCTAAAGAATGAAATTAACCTGCCTCAATATAAAAAGGCATTTAGCCATGCAGAAGAAAGGTTAAGAAATCAATTGTATCGAGTTTTACAAACAGAGCCAGATGATCCTAACCTGTCTGATAAAGTGTCATTGCCAGCCCAGTTTTTCTACGGCGTGGATAATTGGAGGGATAGTGGCCTATCACTAGATGATGCAGCCATTAGCGCTTCATCGCCAATCACCGCCTACTCAGTAACAATAGATAAAGTTACACCAGAGCCAAAATCAGGAGGGCTTTCGGAAAGTTCGGTTGTCGCGATATACAAATTCATGAAGTACCCTGAGAATTATTCCGATCCATTATCAAAAATTGAACTTTGGTCTGGGGATTTTCATAATGGCTTTGGTATTGAGCAGGGACCAAGGCGGTATATTTACCATAAGCAAAATCGACATGTTCACGAAGGTGAAGTGTATGACCGCAACAACAAGAGCTAACAAGGCCATCAATTTGACCGCCTTACGCTGCGCTTCAGGCGGAAAATTATGGCGACGTTATACATCATAGAAATGATAGAAAGTGAACTCATAAAATTAATAAGTGAAGAATCAGGTGTCCCAATATCTAAAATTTCTGGTGAAAGTACCTTGTTAGGTGATCTTGGGCTTGATGGTGATGATGCTTGGGAATTATTTGATAAGTGCCATGAAAAATATGGCCTTGATTTAACCAACTTTTACTTTAAAAAACACTTTCGAAATGAACCTTGTTCTAAAGGCCTTATCTATTTATTTCGTAAAGTGAAATATAGAGATGAGCACTTGGCTGCAAATAAAGAACCAATTGCGGTTTCAAAACTTGTCGCAGCATGTAAAGTAGGAGCTTGGTAACAAAATGTATAACAAGTTGCTCAAGTTTACTTCGGGCTTCCAGCCCTTCGTGGGACTGCCGCTACGCGTCAGCCCCGTAGCAAAGCGTTATACACAGAAATAAAGATATGGAATTATCTATTTAATGAATAATGAAAGGTTTATACCAGTTTTTATAGATGCAAAACCTTCAGAAAATCTTGAGCCATCAGATAAAAAAACTTTATGCTTTGTTGGGCTACTTTCTAATAGTATGTCTGGAGTAAAAAAGCTTAAAGGGTATAAAGACACAAAACGAAAGCTTAAAATTGACAGTGCTAAAAGAATAATAGAACACTTCAATACTACTGATGACGAAGTTGATGCTATTGGCTATGCCAGTAGGACAAATGGTCAATTTATACTTTGGGCTTGTGATGTTATAAATAAATCACGAAAGAGAATAAATGCAGAATGGGAGGTTGTTGATAATATTCCCACTCATTTATTATGGAATGGTAAACGAATTGACCGCTCTACTGTTCTTGGGCTATCCGCATATGCGGTAATACTTCCTTTAATAGCTTTAAGAGCAGAAATCATAACCAGTAATGAGACAAATAAGAAAATTAAACTCTGCTTAGATAATTTACCTAAGAATTCACTTTTAGGCATGAACCTTATGAAAGAGTTTAAAGACGAGCAGATGATTGCAGATATGTGGAAACAGAACATGAGTGACGGAACTTCTTTTGAAGTCGGGACATTCCATAAATATCTTGGCCTTACGGGTAAATGGCATCCAGCTAAGAAGCATCCAAATTCTATATTAGTTGATTGGTTTGCTGTAAGTTGTTTGGCAAAAATAAATCCCTCTCAACTTCAAAAAGAAGGGAGTTATTCAGATATAGAAATAGAAGAGTTAGCTAGAATATGGGATGTTGCAAAAAGTGATGATATACGTGATTTAGATGATAAAGAGCTTCAACAGAAAGTAAAAGAATACAACAATGTATAACAAATCACTGCACTGTAAGAATCAAGGGGTCAAGAATCAAGGGGAACCTCAGCCAACTTGAAATGAATATCCGCTAAAATAAGTGCACTGGCTAAAATAACCATCAGGATTTTCTCTATAGGCTAGAGGTGATCGTTGACAAGTTACTGTAAATTAAAATCTTTCTGACTATTTTTATCCAGAGTTCAGGTTAAGTAGGCTGTAAAAATGGGGTTATCAGGGTCATTGTCTAACAGTGATGAAAAGCGTAGCAAGGGTATCGTTTAGTTAACTTACTTTGACCGCAATCCTTGATCTGTTTCAAATCGCCAAGTTCGGATAATGGTGATCATGTCATGACCTTTTAATACATTTTCTGGAATAGCAGCATAAGGCGCGCCCAACCGCACAATTTTGATAGCGGCATCATCTAATACCTTATAGTTTGATGATCGTGAAATGACAATACCATCAAGTGGCACGCTACCATCTGGATTAATATCGACTGATAACATCAAGCTACCATTAATGCGTTTGCGTTTGGCTTCTTGTGGGTAATTTAGATTACCAATTCGCTCGACTTTTTTACGCCAAGCTTCGCGGTAAGCCGCGGATGCATATTCTTTGGTTGCAGCAGATATACGACGTTTTCTAGGATGTTTACTTAATGTTCTAGTCGACGTTTCTAATTTTTGCTCTAAACGAATGATTTCATTTTTAGCCTGAAAGATAAGCTCACTAGCAGATAATTTTGGTTTGATGGTTTCTTTCACTACCATTTCTATTTTATCTGTGGTCTCTACAGTTGTTTCAACCTTTCGATCGGATTTGGCTTGAGTAATAATTTTGGCAGATTTAGTGGGTGGTTTTTCTGGCACAGGTTCTGGTGGTATCGGTTTTGCTGGTGGTTGTGGCGCTATTGGAGTGACTGGAATAACAGGAGGTACACTGGCTTGCTCTTTAGTAATCGGTATGGGTGATTCAGGAGTTGGCTCGGGTGACTTTTCATCTGTGACTCCACCCCCTTCATTATCCGCTTGCGCTAGATAATCTGCCTCTTCAGGTGCGAGCTCTGTTTGGTGTTTGACTAAGGTGATTTCAAGATTGACACGTGGTTGATTAGTGGGTGGTGACGATGCATCAAAACTGATACCTAGCAGGATTGTTAAGTAAATAATGACTGAAAATATCAGTGTAAAAATGAGCCTATCAACAGCCGTTATTTTGCCCATTATGAGGTGGTTGATGGTTCAATTGGTCTAATAATCGCTGGCGAGGAATGATTAGTTAATCGGATGCGTTCAACCATTAATGGGCTCATTTCAATTTGACCATCAGGACGGACTAACATGACATAATCAATGCCCATTAATGCGGCAATATTTGGCCAATCTTCACCTGCAACAAAGAGTGCGGTAGCAGCAGCGTCTGCTTGTGATGCATTGGTATGCAATACCGTGACAGAAGTTGCTTGGTTGGCGGGGTGGCCTGTTCTAGGG
>JABSQO010000008.1 GCA_013215775.1 Piscirickettsiaceae bacterium | reverse complement strand
TTTGGGCCGAGAATGCCACAATATCCTGGACCTCACCCTTAGGACGATCACTATTTTTGCCAAATATTACTTCCCTGCCAAGGATAGTATCGGCGAACGCTACAAACGTATCACACATAGTTTGAACCCGTTTAGCTAGCGCAGCAAAGGCCAAGTCTTGCATTGCCCTATGCGCAATATTTAAGAGTTAATAATACTCTATTGTATACCCAACTTACTTGGGTATATTAAGCCTGATCAAAACTAATACTTAACACTGTTGATAGTTGTTGTTTATTCATTGCTAGCATTATTAATCGATCCAGACCTCAGGCCACGCCTGAACAGTCAGGCAATCCAGCTTGCATTGCTGCTAATAAATTTTCATCAATAATGATGGCTGATTTACCTTGCTCTTTACGTCGCTGATTAAAAAAAGGTGACGGAGGGATTAAATTTTAACCAGGATATTTGGGGGTCAGTGTAAAAACTTTTGGTTTCAAGATTTTACATTGAAGAAGTTGAATGACCGCTTTTGGCACGTAAGAGACAATTAGTTTCAAAGGTCGGTATTCGACCCAAAGCGGACATAGATTAATTCGTGGAAAGGTGGGAAATATATCGCCAGCTAAAGATGAGAAAACTATCTAAAACTGCCTATCTTCGTATGCCGGTATTGTTAACCATTGCAGTATCTAAATCTTATTTTGTAATGGTCAAGTACGACATGGCTGTGTAATAATTAAACAGAAGACCGAGATTTCTGATTTAGCTTTTATTTCACCAAAAAATGGTACCATTTATAAAGGCTGAAGGTGGCTTGATTAGACAGGTGCTGCACTATCAGGGGCGCTTGAGTGCAAATAGTCCTCAAAGGTAAAACAAAAGATATAGTCCTGACTAACGGCAAGTATCGAATCGTTCCAAAAGGCCATAAAGAGAAACCACTAAATATGGAGTGAGGAAAATGCACTGGAAAATATATACATTCATTGCTTTATGCATTCTGCTTTTAATTCTAGCCGGTCTAGGTCTGCTACCAGAATGGCTAATGAACACATACTCGGGATTGTTTCCCGTGCTGAAAGAATTAGGTGATAGTTACTGACGAGCATCATTTTGTAATGGACTAGAAGCTTCTTCAGATGGCAATGTTCACTTAACTCCTGCTTTCATGGAATCTGCCGCAGTAATCAATCGCCACTTTGGTGGTAATGAAACGCTGAAATCATTACAAGATTGGCTAAAGGAAGAGCTAGAGAAAGCTACCTTAACAGAGAAGCAAAGACCGAAAGTAGAATAAATACAATCAAAAACGTCTCAATGCCTGACATTAAACGAATGACCGCTTTTGGCACGTTAGCGACGGATTGCTCAAAGGTCGGTATCGACCCGAAGCAGACATTGATTAATATCTAACAAGCTGGGATTATTGCGACTCTGGATATAAAAGCATAAATGACCCCATTGATTCCCAAAAATAAGCAACTATGCAAGGTGAGCATGGTAGTAATGCCATGCTCATTTTTTTATTTTCAGATTGAAAAAGTATTAGTGATTTCATACATAATCTTGGCTACTATATCTAATTCTAAACGATAGATGATTGATAGGAAGCTTAGAAAAATAACAGTTGATCTTTCTTTCAATGTTCTCTATATTTTCTCATAGAGAACAGAGGGAGAACATTATGATGCGGCGCCAACAAGATACGCTTGAATTTATCCGTAATTACATAACTGATTATGGTAAAGCCCCATTAGTAAAAGAGATTGCTGAAGGCTCAGGGATTACTTCACGCGGTACAACACACCGGTACATTCTGGCATTAGTCGATGCTGTAGGCTCACTCAACCGAAAAGGTGGATGTGAACGAGGCCTTAGCTTAGTTGAACAGAGCTTTAATTGTTCTCCCGTTACGTTGCCAGTAGAGCGAGCTATGATTCAATGTGTTGTCGTGAGTCAACTTTGCACCTATTGAATATTATGAAATCGCTAGAGAAATCATGGCCGAGAGTCATTATCTTGGTCGATATGAACTGTTTCTTTGCAGCAGTAGAGCAACAAGACAATCCATTTTGGCGTAATAGACCGATAGCCGTTACTAATGGTATTCAAGGTACAACCATCATTACATCAAGCTATGAAGCCAGAGCCTATGGTATTAAAACAGGGATGCGATTAAAAGAAGCGAGAAAGCTTTGTCCTGAATTGATACAAGCACCCTCACGGCCAGAGCGTTATGCAGAAATATCTACCAAGATCATGGAATCATTACAGAGCATTACGCCCGATTTAGAAGTGTACTCAGTAGATGAAGCCTTCCTTGATGTTACTCATTGCCAGAGCTTATTGGGAACGCCACTAGAAATTGCCCAGTTAGTAAAAAAAACGGTTAGTAACGCTTCTGGTCTAACGTGTTCTGTTGGTGTTAGTGGAGATAAAACGACAGCTAAATATGCTGCTAAATTACACAAGCCTGATGGTCTAACTCAAATATTACCGTGGGAAGCAGAACAAATACTAGCACCGCTTCATGCCACTGAACTAAGCGGTATTAACAAAGGTATAGCCAATTTTCTCAAACAGTATGGTGTGATCAATTGTGGTGATATGAAGAAGATACCGATTAGCATCCCAGCGAAGCGATTTGGCAACGTAGGAAGGCGAATATGGTTGATGGCACAAGGTAGAGATCCAGAACCGATACAAACGAATGTAAAGCCACCTAAAACGATTGGTCACGGTAAAGTCATGCCACCGCAAACAAAAGATTTGGACACGATATTGACCTACTTTCATCACATGAGTGAGAAGGTCGCTGCAAGGCTAAGAAAGCATCACTATAAAGCCAGTCATTTTTATATTGGACTGAAGACTGAACAAGGTTGGCTAAATAAGAAAGCCAAATTGTCACATGCTATTGATGATGGTCAAACTTTATTCACCCAGTGCAAACAATTTGCTATGCAGAGTTGGCAAGGGCAAGGTGTATGGCAAGTTCAAGTCACAGCACTGAATCCAGAGACAGAACAACAAGCCGACTTGTTTGAAGATACATTAATAGATAATAAGCGAGACCAACTCAATATAGCTATAGATCAAATCAATCAACGCTATGGTGAATTTACTGTGGCACCATTAAGATTGATTGATCGTAGTGCAATGCCTAACGTTATCGCTCCTGCATGGAAACCTTTCGGCCATAGGAAAACCATCTAATGTGTGGTGGTGTGTACTTTGAACATCAAGGAGAGATTTTAAGACAGTATTTCCCTAACCCAAAAGCTGTTCTACCTGTTCAAAAGAAAGACGGTAGTGTGATCTTAATGCCTTGGGGTAGACGGCAGAAACAAGCTGGAAATTTACCAATGGGTGGCTGGGCAAAATTAGACTCTATCTATGGTGGCCGGTGGGATAAATACTTTCCTAAACCACTTAAAATCCCCATTCTGAGCTTCATGGAAAAAGACTTTGAAGGACAAAGCCATTGGTACGATTTAAATAAAGGGCAGTATCTTCAAGGACTGTTAGCTAGAGATCATAATGAACAACGTATTTATGTTGTGACTATTGAACCTGAAGTAGAAGATGCTCAAATTCATAGTCGATGGCCGAGGGTGGTTCAGACAGGACAGAGAATATTTGGAGTAAATTAGTAAGAGGAAAACGTAGCTTTATTAAGATAGGGTTAACTGATAAAAACGTTATGGCGTGATTTAAATTATACAGTACGTATTATCTATTAATACTGGCAGTAATCGTCTAATAACAAACGAACCTTGACACCGCATTGACCCAATAAAAAAGCCCCAACACTGAAAAGTGCTGAGGCTTTTATATATCTGGAGCCGGAGATAAGACTTGAACTTACGACCCTCTGATTACAAATCAGATGCTCTACCAACTGAGCTACACCGGCTAAGAAGACGGAAATTATACGGATGACACGAATGCATAGCAAGTAAAAAATCAGATAGTTTCATTAATGGATGAGATTGTATTTTATTTGTTCGATGGCATCACTTAATTCGATTAGATCTTGTCACTTCTGCCTAGAACGTATCAAGTGACATTGATTACTTGAACTGAATGAAAAGAAAATGGGGTGAATGATGGGGCTCGAACCCACGACAACCGGAATCACAATCCGGGACTCTACCAACTGAGCTACACTCACCATAATGAACTGACAATAAAAAAGGATATTTCTATGTTCATTTGGAAAGACGGTAATTCTACTGTCTTTATTTTTCTGGTCAAGCGAAATCTAGTTTATTTTAGACTAATTCCAAGTCTATTTTCTTATCATCTAGATTAACACGAACGACTTTTACCAATACTTTATCACCAAGTCGATATATTTTCCGAGTACGTTCACCTAATAGACGATGGCCTGCGGCATCAAATTGATAATAGTCATTTTTCAAGGCAGTAATGTGCACAAGGCCTTCAATATAAATATCGCTCAGTTCTACGAAAAGTCCAAAACCGGTAACGCCACTAATCACACCTTCATGTGTTTCACCAACGTGGTCTTGCATGAATTCACATTTCAACCAATCGCTAACATCGCGTGTTGCCTCATCTGCACGGCGACTTGTCATTGAGCAGTGTTCACCGAGTTGAATCATATCTTCGTGCGAATGATGCCATTTTGACTGTTTGCGTTTAGTCACAATATGACGGATGGCGCGATGGACTAATAAATCAGGATAACGACGAATAGGGGAGGTAAAGTGAGCATATGCCTCTAATGCTAGGCCAAAATGTCCTACATTATCAGGACTGTACACGGCTTGTTTCATACTACGCAGCATAACAGTTTGGAGTAAATGCCCATCAGGGCGCTGACTAGCAGCTTTAAGTAGTGATGCATAATGGCTGGGTTGAGGTTCGGACCCACCACCAAGAGATAATCCGAGTTCACCCAAAAACTCGCGCAATCCCGTTAACTTTTCTTCGGAAGGGGTTTCATGAATTCGGTAGAGTGCAGGTATTTTATTTGTTAATAAAAATTGAGCAGCACAGACGTTTGCGGCCACCATAAACTCTTCAATTAACCGGTGAGCATCGTTTCGCTCGCGTGGTTCAATGGACTTTATTTTACGATTCTCATCAAAAATAAATTGTGTTTCTGTTAATTCAAAATCAATCGCACCACGTTGGCCTCGGGCATTTAGCATCACTTTATATAAGTCATACATTGCTTCTAAGCCGGGTAAGATGCCCTGATGTGTCTGGCGTAGGGTAGCATCACCATCAACCAATATCGCCGCAACATCGGTATAGGTTAACCGTGCTTTTGAATTCATGATGGCTTGATGGAATTGATAGGATTCTACCGTGCCTTCAGCATTGATCACCATCTCGCAGACCATACATAGACGATCAACCTTTGGATTGAGTGAACATAAGCCATTTGATAAGGCTTCTGGCAGCATGGGGATCACTTGGCTGGGGAAATACACCGATGTACCACGTTCTTTGGCATCTTTGTCTAATGGACTGTTAGGTTGCACATATGATGAAACATCTGCAATGGCAACCCATAAGCGCCATGAACCAGATTCTAATTTCTCAGCATAAACCGCATCATCAAAGTCACGAGCATCTTCACCATCAATCGTAACGAGAGGTAGAGAGCGTAAGTCTAGGCGTTCTGCATTTTCCGAAACAGGGATTTCACTACCAAATGAGTCGGCTTGCTCAAGTGCTTCTTTCGACCAGTTGTGAGGTAAATCAAAAGCGCGTAAGGCAATATCAATTTCCATTCCAGGAGCCATATGGTCTCCTAATACTGTAACAACTTTTCCTAGAGGTGAACGGTGGCGGTTTGGATGTTCGGTGATTTCAATTTCAACAATTTGACCTTCCTTAGCATCCATTAAGCCATTAGGTGGAATGAGAATGTCTTGGCTAATGCGACGATTATTGGGAATTAAAAAAGATATTCCGGCATCAACAAACAAGCGACCTACAATGCGTTCATTACTATGTTTGATGACTTCGACAATAGCACCTTCTTTTCGGCCACGGCGGTCTACTCCTGTTATACGAGCGATGGCACGGTCACCATGTAAGACAATACGCATCTCACGGTCATTCAAGAATAGATCGTCACCCCCTTCATCAGGAATGAGAAAACCATAACCATCAGGATGACCGGTAATACGCCCTGTGATGAGGTTCATTTTGGAGACAACACCATAGGCGTTTTTACGGTTACGTAATAGTTGACCATCACGCTCCATTGCGCGAAGACGTCGTCGTAGTGCTTCAGTTTGCTGTTCGCCTTTAATAGCAAGAAGTTTGCTAATGCTACGGCGGTTCAACGGACGATTATTTTGTTTTAGGAGCTCAAGGATAAATTCACGACTAGGAATCGGGTTGTCGTATTTATCAGCTTCGCGAGAAGTATGGGGATCGTTTATTTTTTTTGGGGACATCGCTTAAAGGTATTTTAAATCGCCAGCCCTAAATTTTTATGGTTCAACTGCCGATTTCGGCGAGGTGATAGGGTGCAGGCATTTGTGTTAGTAAATGATTTTCCTGACTATTCTAACCTTATTTGGCTGGAATAATATTATTTCTTTTAAGACCAAATTGTACAAGGGCTCACAATAATAAAGATATTTATAAGGCGGCTGATATTTTGTCATCAATATTTGTGGAGGATATTTAGAGACTTTTAGTAATGAAAAGCAAAAAATTGCCGATAAAATAGCAAGGGTGAGTGACTATTGTTAGAGAAAAACCGACAAAAAGTATGATAGTTTAATCACAAAATAAATTTGGGTGGAAAAGAAAAACATTATGGCGACATTAATAGACTCAATTGACGAGCGGACAAAATTAGCGGGGACAAATCACCTTGAGGTTCTATTATTTAGCTTAGGTACCAATGATGAGACTGGGCGCAATGAAGTGTTTGGCATCAACGTCTTTAAAGTGCGCGAAGTTTTAAATATTCCTGAAATTACCCGTGCACCAGAAATGCCTGATAGTGTCGAAGGATTCGTGAGTTTGCGTGGAGAGATGGTTCCCATTATTAATTTGCAGAAATTTTGCAATTTCAAATCGGAAGATAAACCAAAAATTTTAATGATTACAGAATATAACACGTATATTCAAGGCTTTTTAGTGACAGCTGTTGATACCATTCAGCGATTGAATTGGGAGCAAGTAAAAGCACCGCCAGCATTATTATCAAAACGGTTGGGCGGTCTAGTAACGGCTGTATCAGAGTTGTCTGATAATCGTTTGGTAATGATTATGGATGTGGAAAAAGTGTTAGCGGATGCCGGCGGTTTTTACGAAGACGAATTGTTTGATGGCATTGATAAATTAGCATTAGACCAAAAACAGACGATCCTATTTGCTGATGATTCCACTATTGCCCGAACACAAATTACCAGAGCGCTTGATCATATGGGTGTACAGCATATAGGTGTAGTAAATGGTGCTGAGGCATGGCGATTATTGAATGACTTAGCGGACAAATGTGAAGCGCGTGGAGAAGACATTACGAGTGAAGTGCAGTTAGTGTTAACGGATGTGGAAATGCCTGAAATGGATGGTTATGTATTAACGCAAAAGATAAAAAATGATCCGCGGTTGCAGCATTTGCCGGTGGTTATGCATTCATCATTAACTGCTGATGCGAATATAAGTATGGGTAAAGCCGTCGGGGCTGATGCTTATGTGCCAAAATTTCAACCGAAAGAATTGGCGGCAACATTGACCATGTTTTTTGACAAACAAAATACTGCAAAATAAATTGAGTTCTATACAAAGCTTAATGCAGGGGTAAAATAAGAATCATTAAATCAGATGTTTAGGAATTTTAGGTGACAATACGTCAATATAGTCTAATAGATACAATTATCATGGAAGGTGACAATGCAATTAAAACTGTTTTTGGCAAGCCAGAAACAACTGATCGCCCCATCCCTGGTGCTGAGTTACAAGAGCATTCTTTAACAGCTGCAGAGCAAACACAATCCGCCCGTTTAATGCGAGTAAATCATGCTGGCGAAGTATCGGCTCAAGCTTTGTATCAAGGACAGTCTCTAACGGCTAAATTACCAAAAGTTAGGCGAGCAATGGAACAGGCTGCAATAGAAGAAAATGATCATTTATTGTGGTGTCAGCAACGCGTCCATTATTTTGGTGAACATACCAGTTTATTAAACCCATTATGGTATGCAAATTCATTTGCAATAGGCGCTATTGCAGGGAAGATCGGTGATAAATGGAGTTTAGGTTTTGTTGCCGAAACAGAGCGACAAGTTGTAAAACATTTAGATGAACATTTAGAAAAAATTAGCCCGAATGACGAGAAGAGTAGAGCTATTCTGGAACAGATGAAGCGTGATGAATTACGCCATGGGACTATGGCGTTGGAAGCAGGTGGAGCGGAACTTCCCCAAGCTGTTCAGTTAGTAATGGGACTAATGTCTAAGGTCATGACTAAAACGAGTTATTGGTTGTAATGATCATCAGTCAGTTATTACATACTCCATCATGACCGAATAACGAAAGATTTCTATCATTTATCGCTAGCTAACTAGTGAATGATGAAAAACTGTAGTTTTGATCAAATTGACCGATAAATAGTGATACACATATTAATGGAAGGCATCAACATAATGAGTGTTAAATCAATATTTATGACTACGATAATGATAATTTTATGTTGGATGACTCCATCTGCTATTGCATTAACACTGCCGCCGATACCGATAGAACCTATTTATTTTGAACCGCCTATTGTGAACGCTTCTGATGAAATAAAACATTTAAACTGTGTTGCATTGGATAATAATATTCGGTATTTACATCCCTATCGATACAGTTATAAGCCTGGGTTTTACCAAGATGATGCTAATAAAATAGCGACAGCACTCATAACTGTTGATTCACTTCCGGTGATTGGCACGATTCCGGTTATTGGAGAATGGATCGGTTTTACATATTTAGCTTATTCATCATTGGTAGAAGAAAAAGAACAACGACGTATGCTACAAGTTGAACAACAAATTGCCATGCTGCAACAAGTCAAATCTGAAAAACATTGCTTTGAATAACAATTGCTTAGAAGGTGATCCTAATAAATAAACCCCATTGTTACTTGTGGTTTCAACCTCATCTACTGTACTATCTAGGTGTGACTTATTCGAGGTATTTAAGCTATGAGTATGACAATGAATGTAAAAACGAAGTGGTACGAAGCTAACTTAAAAACAGCAAGGGATAGCCGCAAAAAACATAAACCATGGTATGAAGCTAATTTAGTCGTTGATCCTCACATGGCTACTAAAAAGAAATGGTATGAGATCAATATCGCCCTTGTTAGGGCAAATCAATTCAAACAAAGATGGTATAAAGCTAACACCGAGACTGCTCGCGAAGGGCAGAAGAAATGGTACCTAGCGAATATGGACGAGCATTTAGATACCAAGAGAAAATGGTACGAAGCTAATCTAAAAGAAGCGGTAGTTTCTGTCCGTGCTGAACGTGCAAAGTGGTATGAAGCAAATCAAAAACCAACTGAACATTTGGGCATACCTTGGTATGAAGCAAATATGTATGTGGGCCCTCATGCCGATATCAAGAAAAAATGGTATGAAGCGAATTTAGAGGCTGCTCGTGCAAGTCATGTTAAATGGTACGAAGCGAATTTAGATTCAACGCCGACTACTAAACACTGGTATGAAATTCATGAAGAGAAATACAGTGATACTAAGAAAAAATGGTACGAAGCAAACTTAGAAGCGGCACGCACGAGTTATAAGAAACATAGACCATGGTATAACTCTAATTTAGTCGTTGATCCTCACATGGCTGCTAAAAAGAAATGGTATAAAGCGAATCTTGCGGTAGCTAAAGCGCAAGATGCTAAGAAGAAATGGTATGAAGCAAACCTTCAGACGGCACGCGAAGGTCAGAAAAAATGGTAGGACGGCAATAATTAATAAATCTTTTTAATTATAGATTGATGGATATTAAGTGCTTCTCAGTTGGAGCATTTCAAGCCAATAAGTACCTTGTTGAGGGTGAAGCTACAGCTGTCAGTGCGATTATTGCTACGGATGATAATGCGTTAGTTCAGCATTGACTGGCATTACAAGCTCAAGCTGATATTCAGAATATTTTATTTTCGCATGGTCATGCGATCATGCTGGTGCTTTGATACAACTTCAACAAGCCTTCAGTGTGCCAACATATTTACCTAAGCTTGAAAAATCATTGTCAGGCAATACTCTTAGGCCAGCAAGGATATGAACATGATATTTTTGTTGGTGATACATTGTTTTCAGGTAGTATAGGCCGAACTGATTTCCCGATGGGTGACGATGCTTTAATGCAAGATAGCCTTCGACGAGTGATGAACTTGCCGAGGCACTTGAGGGTGCATTGTGGGCATGGACTAGTCACCACGTTAGAACAAGAATTTTTGATAAACCTTTTTGTACGATTTTTGAGATAAAGTATCAATGGCGGATAAAGCAAAACTATTAGAAGGTTTTAAACGATTTAAACAGCAATATTTTGGTAGTGACAGTCAACTGTATGACAGTATGGTTCATGGGCAACCGGCAAAAACATTGATGATCGCTTGTTGTGATTCTCGTGTAGATCCTGCGATTGTGACAGATTGTGATCCTGGTGATTTGTTTACTATACGTAATGTGGCTAACTTAGTACCTCCTTGTGAAGATGATGGCCATTACCATGGCACGAGTTCGGCATTGGAATTTGCTGTCCATAATCTTGAAGTCGAGAATATTATTATTATGGGGCATGCTCGTTGTGGTGGTATTCAAGCGCTGTGGGAAGATGATGGTGGTGCACAGTCACAATTCATTCATTCATGGGTTTGCATTGCGAAACCAGCGAAAGAGTGGGTGAAACAAAAATTATCCAATGCTACGGAAGAAGTACAAATTAGAGCGTGTGAGCAACGGGCTATATTGGAATCACTAGCAAATTTGATGACATTTTCCAGTGTTCGAGATCGAGTGGAGCAAGGAAAGTTGACATTGCATGGCTGGTATTTTGATATGACAACGGGTGAATTGTTATGCTTTAATTCACAGACAGGAGCGTTTGAAGCGGCAGTATAATTACTTATAAATTTTAAACTCTCTGAGTTCTATTATTCTTCTGATTCAAGTGATGTTTCCGTATTAATATCCGATGTGTCATTTTGTTCATCATCCTTAGGTTCAGATTCTACAATCTCTTGTTCGTCATCATCACCCAGTCCGATAGCATTCTTTAAACTCTGAAATATACCGGTCTTTTTCTCAGTTAATGGCACCACAATATTAGTATCTGTTCGAGCTGTTTGCGGTAGATCTTCGCGGGCAACAGTACGAATATCCCCTTTAATGAGGTTTAGTTTATCCTGTTCAAAGAATAGTGTGACGCGGCGTTGTTCACGTTGACCATTCCCTGGATGAAAACTATAAATATAATCCCAACGGTCAGGATGGAAGGTGTCAATAATAAGAGGCGTGCCCATAACATACGACACTTGGCTTTTACTCATGCCAGGTTTAAGTTTATTGATCATTTCTTGGGTAACATCGTTACCTTGTTGAATATCAATACGATAAACGCCAGGAATTTTATCTTTATTACAGCCACTAAGTAACAAGGTTAAGATGGAAAAGGTGTAAATGAGAAAGGTTTTCATTTATATTTACTATTTGAATTAAATTATCAGAGTGAGATGATACGCTAATCACTCAGTTTCGACGAGGTATCAATTTATGGAAAGTCAGGATTTAAGAAATGTAGGTTTAAAAGTCACATTGCCAAGACTTAAAGTGTTGGAGATTTTAGAGACGACAAAACAACGCCATATGAGTGCTGAAGATGTTTATAAGGCTTTGCTGGAGATGGGTGAAGAAATCGGTTTAGCGACAGTCTACCGTGTATTGACTCAGTTTCAAGGTGCAGGTTTAGTGTCTCGATTGAGTATTGATGATGGTCACGCTGTATTTGAACTTGAAGATGGTACTCATCATGACCACTTATTATGTGTACGCTGTCACCAAATAGAAGAGTTTATTGATGAGGTGATTGAGCAACGCCAACGTGCCATTGCCCTTGAAAAGGGCTTTGAGATGACAGATCACAGTTTATATATCTATGGTATCTGTCAGAAATGCCGACAGGATAAAGACTAGACTTGGGCTTGTTCTAGCATTTCTTGTGCGTGGGAGCGTGTTTTTTCGGTTAATGTAACACCGCCAAGCATTCTGGCGATTTCTTCAACTCGCTGCTCCTCATTGAGTTCAGCAAGTTCAATATGAGTACTATCATCAGATTGTTTTTTACTGACCTGCAATTGTTGATGTGCTTGGGCTGCAACTTGGGGTAAATGGGTAATACATATCACCTGCTGTGTACTGGCCAATAGGCGTAAATGACGGCCGACGATTTCGGCAATTCCACCACCAATACCGACATCGACTTCATCAAAAACTAAAGTGGGTACGCTGCGCGTTCCTGCCGTCACGACTTGAATAGCTAAACTAATTCGTGCTAGTTCGCCTCCAGAAGCCACTTTGCCCAAGTCGCCAGCAGATTGACCGGGATTCGTGCTAACTAATAATTGAATATGATCTGAGCCTGTTTCATTAAAGTGTCCATTGGCTAAAGGGCTAATATTAAATTCGATATATCCACCCGGAATAGCTAATTGTTGTATCGATTGGCTTATTTTTTCTGCTAGTGGTTCAGCTGCTCGCTGGCGCTGCAGACTAATTTTTTGGCATAGTGATCGACAGAGTTTCTCTTGTTCGTCGACTTGTTGCTGTAACTGTTCACTGTGGCTGTCTAAATCGGCCAATCTCGTTAATTCATCACAAAGTTGTTGATAATGAGCGGGTAGTGCTTCGATCTCAACATGATGTTTTCTAGCAAGTTCATGCAATGCCGATAATTGTACTTCGACTTCATCAAGTCGCTCTGGATTGTTATCTGCACTATCTAGATAATGCCGCAATTCACTACTACATTCGTCAAGTTGGGCAATAGTTGAATTTAATATTTCTACGATATTGTTAAACTGAGGTTCAATATCTTTTAGCTTTTCTAAATCGATAAGTACATTACTGACCACGCTATAAGCAGAACCTTGTTCTTGTTCAAAAAGCTGTTGAAGGCTCAATTCTGTGGTGTTAATTAATTGCGATGCGTAAGCTAATTTCTGTTGTTCATGAATGAGTTGTTGAATCGTGTCATCACTTAAATCCAGTGGGTCAAGTTCATGAACTTGGTAGCGTAATAACTCCAAACGAGCAGTATGTTGTTGGGATTGCTGTTGTAATTCAGTGAGTTGTTGTTGAGAGTTTTGCCACTGTTTGTAGGCGACTGATAATTCATCCAGCAGGGGCTTGGTATTGGCGACAGTATCAATTAATAAACGTTGGGTTTCACTGCGGATTAAAGATTGATGTGCATGTTGGCCATGAATATCAATAGTACGTGCACTGACTTCACGTAATTGATGGAGAGGAACTGTTCTGCCATTGATATAAGCTTTTGAACGGCCGTCCCGAGAAATGGTTCGTCGTAAATGGCATAGTTCATCATCGTCAAGCTCTTGGTCAATTAACCATTGTTGTAATATGGAGTTTTTTGATGTGTTAAATGTGGCCTCGATTTCCGCACGATCACAGTTGTGACGAACCATATTAGGATCGGCACGATCACCAAGCACTAGACTCATTGCATCGACTAAGATCGATTTACCTGCGCCAGTTTCACCTGTCAGTGATGTCATGCCTTGGCTAAAACTAAGCTCAAGATCATCAGCGATAGCAAGGTGGCGGATATTCAAATTGGTCAGCATGTCAATTTGCGACCCCATTCAAGTTTGGCTCGCAAAATTGAATAATGGTCGTGATCTTCTAAATGTAATAGTTTGATAGTGCTTGGGTGACGTTCAATACGGATGCTATCACCAGGTTCTAAAATATGACCCGGACGGCCATCAGATGTCACCATTGCAGTATGAGTATTATTTTCACTTAGAGTAATATCAATCACACTGTCAGCGGCAATAACCAGCGGTCTATTACTTAAGGTATGTGGGCAAATTGATGTCAGGACTAGAGCATCTAGATCTACATCAAGAATAGGGCCGCCAGCAGACATGGCATAGGCAGTAGAACCTGTTGGAGTAGCAATAACAATACCATCGGCACGTTGACTATTAAGAAACCGACCATTAATTGATGTTTCAAATTCAATCATATGTAAGCTTTGATGCGAATGCACGACCACATCATTCATTGCCATACTGATGAGTTTATCAGATTTAGTAATGCTGGATTGCATTAAAAAACGGGTGTCTTCACGATATTTACCCTCTAAAATTTGTGAGAGGTGTTGCTCTAAGTTAGTTAAAGTGAGGTCGGCTAAAAATCCTAAACGTCCGACATTGATACCCACTAAAGGTAATCCAGAACCCGCTAATGCACGAGCAATAAAGAGTAGTGTGCCATCACCGCCGATAGCAATGGTAAGGTCGCATTTTTGTGGGAAATCACCAATGGAAATCACCTCAAGTTCTGGTAGAAATCGTAGTGGCTCATTAACAAAAACAGTTAATGATTGGGCCTGAAGGAATTTTGTCACTTGAATGACAGCATTTTTCATTACAGGATCATTTTTACGTATATAAAGGCCAATGTATTTAAAGGTCGAGTTCATATTTAGGGTAAATGCCTGTTAATTAGTTATATTCAAACTTGTGATGATTCTATCTTATTAGTTCTAACGCAGTAGCGATAAGGTGGTAAAATAGCAGAATTTTAACTTAACTTCTTAAAAGAGGATTTACAATGGCGATTGAACGCACTATTTCTATTATTAAGCCAGATGCTGTAGCTAAAAATGTAATTGGTGATATTTATTCACGTTTTGAAAAAGCAGGATTACAAATTGTTGCTGGTCGAATGATTCACTTATCACAACAACAAGCAGAAGGTTTTTACGCTGAACATAAAGAACGTCCATTTTTTGGTGCATTGGTTAGTTTTATGACATCAGGTCCAGTGATGGTTCAAGTGTTAGAAGGTGAAGGTGCTGTGTTGAAAAATCGTGACCTAATGGGTGCGACTAATCCTGCGGATGCTGATGCTGGTACTATCCGTGCTGATTTTGCGCAAAGTATTGATGAGAACGCGGCTCATGGTTCTGATTCAGTAGAAAGTGCAACACGTGAGATTGCTTACTTCTTTACTGAAGATCAATTATGTTCTCGCACTCGATAACGGTATAAATAAAATGGTACGCACGAATTTATTAGGATTAGATCAGAAGGGTCTGGAAGCGTTTTTTGCCGAAATCGGTGAGAAATCTTTCCGTGCGCGCCAGTTATTACAATGGATTCACCAATATAGAGTAGTGGATTTTGCTGAAATGACTAATTTGAGCAAAGTCTTGCGACAAAAATTGACTGAAAGAGCAGAAATTAAGCTGCCTGAAGTATTACAAGAACATATTTCGAAAGATGGTACTCGGAAATGGATTATCCGATTGTCTTGTGGCAATTCAATTGAAACGGTTTATATTCCTGAACAAGGACGAGGCACTTTGTGTGTGTCCTCACAGGTAGGTTGTACCTTAGCATGTACTTTTTGCTCCACAGGGCAGCAAGGATTTAATCGTAACCTTGATGCAAGTGAAATTATTGGCCAAGTTTGGTTGGCAAACGAATATTTAGGGAAAGATCCAAAAGGTAAACGCGTCGTCACTAACGTGGTGATGATGGGCATGGGTGAACCTTTAGCCAATTACAATAATGTTATTACTGCAATGAGATTGATGCGTGATGATTTAGCTTATGGCATTTCATGGCGTAGAGTAACCTTAAGCACATCTGGCATGGTGCCGATGATTGATAAATTGCGTGAAGATTGTCATGTGAGTTTAGCGATTTCATTGCATGCAGCAAATGATAAGTTACGCAGTGAAATTATCCCTCTGAATGATAAATATCCTATAGCTGAATTATTGGCGGCATGTAAACGTTATGTTGATGTACCTCAAAAACGCCACATTACAATTGAATATGTATTGCTAGAGGGTATTAATGATTCTATTCAAGATGCTAAGGATTTAATGAAAATCTTAAAAGGTTTACCGACTAAAATTAATTTAATTCCATTTAACCCCTTTCCGAAAACATCTTATCGCTGTTCATCAAAACCAGTAATGGTACGTTTTAAAAAGCAGCTAGTGGATGGTGGGTTTGTAGCCACTATACGTAAGACTCGCGGAGATGATATTGTGGCCGCCTGTGGTCAATTGGCCGGTGAGGTTCAAGATAAAACACGACGCACTCAACGAATAGCCGAGGCGGAGGCTTTAGCAGCACAATGAAAATATTTTTAATAGTACTAATGTTATCGCTATTAGCGGGTTGCCAACAACTAGGCAATACACGTCCGATAGAACATATTGCTCCTGATCCTAAAGCCGCTGAAATTAATATGCGCTTAGGATTGAATTATATGCAACGTGGCGATTACGAGATCGCACTTGAGAAGTTACAGAAAGCATTAAAACAAGATCCAAATTTACCGAGTGCTCATAATACGATTGCTTTGTTATACCAACGTCTAGGTGAAATGGATAAGGCTGGAAAACATTTCGAAGAATCAGTACAACGAGCGCCACAATATTCCGAAGCGCACAATAATTTCGGGGTGTTTTTATGCCAACAAGCTCGCTACGATGAAGCTGAGAAGCAGTTTTTAGAAGCGATTAAAAACCCTTTATATAGTAGCAAGGCACAAGCATTGGAAAATGCAGGATTATGCGTCAATCGTATTCCTGACCCTATTCGTGCGGAAAGTTATTTTCGACAAGCATTACAAATAAATCCAAACTTGACTAAGTCATTATTTCAGATGGCAGAATTGAGTTATCAACAACAAGATTATTTACGGGCGAGAGCTTATATTGAGCGATATAAGGCGGTATCGGCATGGAGTCCTCACGCTCTTTTGCTTGGGATAAAAACAGAAAATAAACTGGATGATCAAGACGCAGTAGCAAGTTATAGTATGTTATTGAAGGGGAAATTCCCGGATTCTGACCAAGCATTACAGGTTAAAAATGGGCAGTTTTAATGATGACTGATGATAATAATGACGAAATTGTAGTAGGTAGCGAGTCACCTAGCGTGGGTGAAAAATTAAAAGCTGCGCGTGAAGCAAAAAAGATCAGTATTTCTGAAGTGGCTGCACAGCTACGATTGATGAAAGGAACAATCATTAATTTGGAAGCAGAGCAGTGGGAACAGTTACATGGAAGAGCTTATGCTCGGGGTTATTTTCTAAATTATGTGAAATTTCTTGGTTTGCCAGAAAGGGAAATGCTTTCTGCGTTTAATGTTGAGTATCAAATAACTGAGGCGGCAATATTAAGCCATTATCAGATAAAACCATCTTCTCGCTATCCTTGGTTACCAGCAACCTTATTGATTGTCGTGTTGGCCGTGACTTGGTTTGCTTATCAACAATGGCAGGATTCGCGAGCATATTCAGATGCCGCTGATGATGTGTCGCCATGGGAACAATTGAATGAACAGCAAAATTCCGACGATGTTTTTAATGCCAGTGTTGTGAAGCCGATATCAGAAAATAGTGAAACAGATATAGCGATAGAAAAACCAGCATCACTTGATGTGACAGATGACAAAGAAGTGAATGTCGAAGTGACTACTGAAGAGGTAATCTCTCTTGAGATAGAACAGAAAATGACAAAAACTGAAATGTTATCGCCCCAGCAGAAAGAAGATGCTGATCTTGCACTTGAACAGCAGGGTCAAATTGATAATGAACTGGCAGAGCTTGCTACTCAACAACCGGCCGAGGATTTCCCTATTATCGAACTTCAACTCTCTGGTGATAGCTGGGTAGAAATTAAGGATGCAGACCAACAAATATTAGTAAATAGAGTGGTTAAAGAGAATCAGACTGTGACGGTGGCGGGGAAATTACCCTTGAGTGTTACTTTCGGTCGCGCATCTGCGGTCATCATGAAATATAATAATACCGTGTTTGATACCTCACCTTATACGGAAGGTGGCGTAGCCAGATTTGTTATAGAAGCGGAGTCTTAATGGAATCAATTTCAACTATCGTGCGACGAAAATCTCGGCAGATAATGGTCGGTAATGTTGCGGTGGGTGGCGATGCGCCTATATCGGTGCAAAGTATGACCAACACTGAAACCTGTGATGTGAAAGCGACAGTTGCTCAAATAAAAGCATTACAAGATGTGGGTGCTGATATTGTGCGAGTTTCAGTACCGAGTATGGAGGCTGCAGAAGCATTTGGATTGATTAAAAAACAAGTCACTATTCCGCTTGTCACGGATATTCATTTTGATTATAAAATTGCTCTCCGTGTCGCTGAATTAGGTGCTGATTGTTTACGAATTAATCCCGGTAATATTGGCCGAGAAGATAGAGTTCGTGCAGTAGTGGAGAGTGCTCGTGATCACGGTATTCCAATCAGAATAGGTGTGAATGCTGGATCACTAGAGAAAGATCTGCAAAAAAAATATGGTGAACCAACGCCTGACGCCTTAGTTGAATCGGCAATGCGCCATATTGATATCCTTGATCGTCTGAATTATCCCGATTTTAAGTTAAGTTTGAAAGCATCAGATGTCTTTATGACCGTGCATGCCTATCGCAAGTTGGCGAGTCAGATTGAACAACCACTGCATTTAGGAATCACTGAAGCCGGTAGTCTTAGATCGGGTTCGGTTAAATCAGCAATTGGGTTGGGTATGTTACTGGCTGAGGGTATTGGTGATACGATTCGAGTATCACTGGCGGCCGACCCAATAGAAGAAATTCGAGTTGGATTTGATATTCTTAAAAGCCTGAGAATTAGAAGTAAAGGCATTAATTTAATTGCCTGCCCTTCTTGTTCTCGCCAACAGTTTGATGTGATTTCAACAGTGAATGAATTAGAAGCTCGATTAGAAGATATTTTAGAGCCAATGGATGTGGCCGTAATCGGCTGCGTAGTGAATGGACCTGGAGAGGCCAAATCTGCAGCGATTGGTTTAACCGGTGGAGAGCCAAATTTACTGTATGTTGATGGTAAGCCAAATCATAAAGTTGAAAATGAAGCATTAGTTGATGAATTAGAACGAGAAATTCGTCAGCGTATAGCACGGCAACAACAATCATCTAACCCAGAGAAAGTGATTCCAATAAAGGATATAAGTTAAGCGTGGCAGATATTATTCGTTCGATTCGGGGTATGAATGACATCCTTCCCGAAGTAACGCCTTATTGGCAAGCTGTTGAAACAGCACTTAAACAAGTCCTGACGAGTTATGGTTATCAAGAAATTAGATTCCCAATTGTTGAAAAAACAGAGTTGTTCAAACGATCTATTGGTGAAGTTACCGATATTGTTGAAAAGGAAATGTACTCTTTTGAAGATCGTAATGGTGATTGGTTAACATTACGACCAGAAGGGACTGCTGGCTGTGTCCGTGCCGCGATGCAAAATGGCTTATTGAACCAAACTCAACGTCTTTGGTATATGGGGCCCATGTTTCGTCATGAACGACCTCAAAAAGGCCGATATCGTCAATTTCACCAAGTGGGTGTAGAGGCTTATGGTTTTAGCGGACCAGACATTGATGCTGAAATGATTTTGATGACAGCTCGCCTATGGAAACAACTAGGCTTAACGGGTTTAACACTACAAATTAATTCTCTAGGTTCGACTGAGGCACGATTAGCTTATCGAGATGAATTAATCGCTTATTTTGAAGCCCATCAAGATGAATTGGATGAAGATAGTCAGCGGCGTTTACATACTAATCCATTGAGAATACTGGACAGTAAAAATCCAGCAATGCAGGCATTAAATGATGCTGCACCAAAATTGTTAGATCATCTTGATATGGAATCAAAGCAAGATTTTACGGCACTTTGTGAATCCTTAGATGCGGCTGGTCTTTCTTATGAAATAAATCCAAGATTAGTGCGTGGCTTGGATTATTACGGTAAAACAGTATTCGAATGGGTGACCAACCATCTTGGTTCGCAAGGCACAGTATGTGCTGGCGGTCGTTATGATAGTTTGGTCGCACAATTAGGAGGTCGATCTGCAACAGCCATTGGCTTTGCTATTGGGTTGGAGCGTTTAATAGCACTACTCGAAGCAACAGATGCACTGCCAGAAATAGCGGGAATAGATGCTTATTTTGTTGCTGTTGGGGAACAGGCTGCTAAACAATCATTACTGCTAGCTGAGAATTTACGAGATGCCATTCCAAATTTGAAGTTGATTACCCACTGTGGTGGTGGTAGCTTTAAGAACCAATTTAAACGAGCTGATCGAAGTGGTGCTCGTTGGACATTGATTCTTGGTGATGATGAAATAAGTCAACAAGTGATTGGCGTAAAAACAATGGCCACAGGTGAGCAGGAAACAATTGCGTGGGATGCAGTCGCAAATTATTTAAAACAATAAAAAATATAGAAGAGAAATATGACACCTTTAAATATACCTGAATGGCAATCGCTACAGCGTCACTATTCTGATCTGAAATATACGTCAATGCGCGAAGAATTTGCTTTGGATTCTGGTCGCTTTGATCGCTTTACGGCGAATTGTGGTGATTTGTTGCTTGATTATTCAAAAAATCGAATTACTAAAAAGACGATGGAAAAACTAGTCGCTTTGGCAAAATCAGTCGATATGTCTGGTATGACAGAACGTATGTTCACTGGTGAAGGAATCAATAACACTGAAGGTCGAGCTGTACTGCATACCGCTTTACGTAATCGCAGTAATACACCTGTACTGGTTGATGGCAAAGATGTGATGCCAGCAGTGAATGCGGTATTAGGTCAAATGAAAAAGTTCTGTAATCAAATTCATAATGGCGAATGGCTTGGTTATACTGGCCAAAAAATAACCGATATTGTTAATGTTGGTATCGGTGGATCTGATTTAGGGCCGGCAATGATCTGTGATGCCTTAGAACCTTATGCTGTTGAAGGTGTTAGCGTTCATTTTGTTTCTAATATTGATGGTACTGATTTAAGTACAACATTAGATAAATTGAAACCAGAAACTACTTTGTTTGTGGTGGCATCTAAAACATTCACTACCCAAGAAACATTGACCAATGCTGAGTCAGCAAGATCTTGGTTTTTAAAATCAGCGCAACAACAAGATGTTGCGAAACATTTTGTTGCGGTGTCAACCAATGCGGAAGCAGTGGCCGAATTTGGTATTGATACTAACAATATGTTTGAAATTTGGGATTGGGTAGGTGGTCGTTATTCCTTATGGAGTGCAATAGGTTTACCGATTGCACTATATGTGGGTATAGAGAACTTTGAACGCCTATTGGACGGTGCCCATGAAATGGATAACCATTTCCGACATCAGCCGTTAGCAGAAAATATTCCTGTCATCATGGGATTGCTTGGTGTGTGGTATATCAATTTCTTTGGCTCTCAAACGCAAGCTATTGTGCCTTATGATCACTCATTAGCCCGTTTCCCCAGTCATATGCAGCAATTAGATATGGAAAGTAACGGTAAGATTACCAATCGAACAGGTCAACGAATTAGCTATAAAACAGGGCCTGTCATTTGGGGAACACCCGGTACCAATGGTCAGCATGCCTATTTCCAGTTAATTCATCAGGGAACACAATTAGTCCCAGTTGATTTTGTATTGCCAATCAATAGTCATTATCCAGAAGTGGATCATCAATCTATTTTATTGGCAAATGGCTTGGCACAATCAGAAGCATTGATGAAAGGAAAAAATGCTGAAGAAGTACGTAGAGAATTGGTTGAGGAAGGTTTTGAAGGTGAGGCGCTTGAAGCATTGTTACCGCATAAAATATTCCCAGGTAATCGTCCTAGCAATACATTGATTTTTGCTAAATTAACACCTGAAATGTTGGGTAAACTAGTCGCGTTGTATGAACATAAAGTCTTTGTTCAAGGTGTTATTTGGAATATTAACTCATTTGATCAATGGGGCGTAGAGCTAGGTAAACAACTCGCTAACGCTATTTGGCCTGATTTAAAGAGTGATGGTAACATCGCCGTACATGATAGCTCGACAACGAATTTAATCAAATTGATTCGCCAGTTGAGAGATTAATATACATAAAAAAACACCCTAGTTGAGAAACTCAACTAGGGTGATCTATTTTGTTACATCCTGTTAGACATTATACTTTCTGTAAAACAATTCCTGCTAATGGTGGCAGGCTGATTTCTATCGAGTAAGGCTTATCGGACCATGGTGTTGCCTCAGCCTTGATCGTTGTCGTGTTACCAATATTGCTACCACCATATGAGTCAGCATCAGAATTTAAGATGATTTTATATTCAGCATCTTCAGGCACACCAATACGGTAAGGTTCTCTTGGTACTGGGGTGAAGTTAAAGATACTGATGACATAATCCTCACCATCCTTACGAATATAACTTAATACAGATTGTTCGTGCTCGTTGGCATCTAGCCACTCAAAGCCATGTGGGTCAAAATCATGACGATATAGTGCCGGTGTTTCGGTGTAGAGCTTGTTTAGATCAGTGACCAATGACTTCATGCCCTTATGAAGTGGGTAATCCAGTACATACCAATCTAGTGCACGTTCACAGTTCCATTCTGTACCTTGAGCAAACTCTAATCCCATAAAGAGTAGTTTTTTACCCGGATAAGTAAACATCATTGTGTATAACAATCTTAGATTTGCAAAACGTTGCCACTCATCACCAGGCATTTTATTGATCATCGAACTCTTACCATGAACTACTTCGTCATGAGAAAACGGCAAGATAAAGTTCTCAGTGAAGGCATAAAGCAGACCAAACGTTAGTGAATCATGATGATAACGACGATTAATCGGATCTTCTTTCATGTATTCCAGCATGTCATGCATCCAACCCATATTCCACTTCATGGAAAAACCTAATCCACCCATATGAGCTGGTCGCGAAACCATTGGATATGATGTCGATTCTTCAGCAGAAATTAGACAACCAGGGTGTTCCTGATGCAGTACTGTATTGAGGTGCTTGAAAAACTCAATGACTTCAAGATTTTCACGACCACCATATTGGTTTGGAACCCATTCATCTTCTTCACGAGAGTAATCGAGATATAACATTGATGCGACAGCATCAACACGTAAACCATCAATGTGAAATTCTTCCAACCAGTAAAAAGCACTAGATAACAAAAAGTTAGTGACTTCTTTCCGGCCATAATTGAATATGTATGTTCCCCAATCTTGGTGTTCACCTTGCCGTGGATCAGCATGTTCATATAATGCACTACCATCAAAACGAGCGAGGCCATGTGCATCTTTTGGAAAGTGACCTGGCACCCAATCAAGGATAATACCGATGTTATTTTGGTGACAAGTATCGATGAAATAACGTAAGTCATCTGGAGAACCAAAACGGCTGGTTGGAGCAAAATATCCTGTTGTTTGATACCCCCAAGAGATATCAAGAGGATGCTCAGTGATCGGTAGCAATTCGATATGAGTAAAGCCAAGTTCTTTAACGTATGGCACCATCTGTTCAGCCATTTCGCGATAGGTTAAAAAGTCACCTGCTTCATTTCGGTTCCATGACCCCATATGGACTTCATAAACGGAATGAGGAGTATGTAACCAGTCTGCTTTTTCACGTTTAGACATCCAGTCAGTATCTTGCCATTTGTGACCAGTGTCAGCGACAACTATAGAGCCAGTGCTAGGTCGTAATTCTGCTTGTTGGCAATAGGGATCCATTTTGGAATGTAACGAGCCATCTTGGGCTCTAATTTCAAATTTATAGATTTCGCCAGCACTGATATCGGGAACAAATAATTCCCAAACACCTGAATCACCACGGGCGCGCATGGGGTGAATGCGACCATCCCATTGGTTGAAATTACCGATGACACTGACGCGCTGAGCACTTGGTGCCCATGTTGCGAATAAAACACCGTCTACGCCATCAACTTGTTGAGGATGTGCACCTAAAATTCGGTATGCATGCCAATGTTTACCTTCAGAGAATAAATGTAGATCATATTCTGACAATTGGGGTAAGAAACAATAAGGATCATGGTTAACAACAGGATCACCATTTCCGGCGATGCGATTGATGGTATAAGGCGTTTCGAGGAGTTCTGTTTTACCTGTCCATTGAAAGAGATCGGTACCTTCAATGCGCTTTAATTTAAGTTTATCGTTTAATGATGCTTCTTGGGTATCACGTAGAAAAACGGTGACGGTTGTTTTTGTGCCGTGAGGGTGAGCACCGAGGACAGAAAACGGGTCATGATGGCGTGCTTCAACAATCTTAATTAAGTCTTCAGATAGTGGGTTTGTACTCATGCTTTTATTCCTGATTTCGTAATTTTGTGCAATATTTAAGGTGATTAAATCGGGCTAATACGGTATGATACATGCCTTATAAGCTTGTTCACTCACCCCCGTTTGGAGATGTTTTATGTCAGAGAATGATAGCACGCGATTTGTAAGTCGTCTTACTAAAGATACTTTAGCCCTTATTTTGGCCGGCGGTCGTGGATCACGTTTAAAGCAATTAACAGATTGGCGAGCAAAGCCCGCTGTCGCTTTTGGTGGCAAGTTTAGAATTATCGATTTTCCGCTATCAAACTGTGTCAACTCAGGTATTCGTAGAATCGGTATCTTAACGCAATATAAAGCACATTCATTAATGCGCCATATTCAGCAGGGTTGGGGCTATATGCGGGGTGAAATGGGTGAGTTTGTTGAATTGTTACCTGCCTCGCAACGGACAGAACAAAGTTGGTATAAAGGCACAGCAGATGCGGTATATCAAAATATTGATATCTTACGAAATCATGGACCAAAATATATTGTAATTTTGGCGGGCGATCATATCTACAAAATGGACTACGGTGATATGTTGGCTGAGCATGTGGCTAAAAATGCGGATATGACCATTGGTTGTTTGACTGTATCTCTGAAAGAAGCCAAAGAATTCGGTGTTATGTCAGTTGATGATGATTATCGAATTAGAGAATTTACTGAAAAGCCAGCAAATCCAAACCCAATGCCAGGCAGTAGTGATTTGGCATTAGCATCAATGGGAATTTATATTTTCAATGCTGCATTTTTGTATGAGCAATTGATTAAAGATGCTGATACACCAGGTTCAACCAACGATTTTGGTCACGATATTATTCCATCACTGATTGATAACTATAAAGTCATCGCACACCCATACAAAGATGTGCAAGGTAATGACCCTGGCTACTGGCGTGATGTTGGTACGATTGATGCGTTCTGGTCGGCTAATTTAGAATTAATCGGCATTACACCAGAGTTAAATCTTTATGATGATAACTGGCCAATCTGGACCTACCAAGCACAACTTCCACCGGCAAAATTTGTGTTTGATGATGATGAACGTCGTGGTACGGCTGTGGACTCTATGATTTCTGGTGGATGTATTATTTCCGGTTCAACGGTTAGACATTCAGTCTTATTTTCGAAAGTACAAATACACAGCTATTCAATTATCCAGGATTGTGTGATCTTGCCTGATGTCACGGTCAACCGACATTGTCGTCTGACAAAAGTAGTGTTTGATAAAGGTTGTATTGTGCCAGAAGGTACTGTGATTGGTGAAGATCCTGTTGCAGATGCAGAAAAATATGAAGTGTCACCCGAAGGTGTGGTACTCGTCACTCCAGAAATGTTAGGGCAGCAATACCGACATGTCAGATAATGTAGTGAATTTGAAAAAAACAAATAAATTAAAAGTTGTTCTGTGCTGGCATATGCACCAGCCACAATATAATGAGCCGATGGGTGGCATGTACCACTTACCGTGGACTTATCTACATGTCATTAAAGATTATGTTGATATGGCTTGGCACTTGGAAAATGTGCCCGGTGCAAAAGCAGTTGTTAACTTTGCCCCAACATTATTGGAACAAATTGCTGATTATGATGAGCAAGTAAAGTCACGGTTCAAAGGTACGGGGCGATTGAAAGATCCCTTGCTAATGGCCTTAGATTCGCCAGTGCAGCCTGCAAGTGCTGAAGAGCGTAAGAAGCTTATCAGCGATTGTTTACGTGCTAATGAAGAGAAATTAATCGCACCTTTCCCACATTTTGCAAAATTAGCAGAGATGGCTCGCAGATTTTTGGAAGATTCAGAGCAGCTAAACTATATAAACGACCAATTTATGGTTGATATGGTGGTGTGGTATCACTTAGCTTGGATGGGTGAAACAGTTCGACGTTCAGATGTGCGAATTCAAGGATTAATGAAAAAGGCTAAATTATTCAACTTCCATGATCGTCGTCAATTAATGATAGTGATTGGTGAATTATTAAGTGATCTTATTCCCCGATATCGCCGTTTGGCAGAAACAGGTCGAGTAGAGCTGTCAGTGACACCTTATGCGCATCCTATCGTACCGTTAATGCTTGATATTAAAACAACCCATGAGGCAATGCCCGACTCTCCGTTGCCTGAGATTGCAACGTATCCAGGTGGTGAAGAACGAGTTCATTGGCATATGGAAGAAGGACTGCGCGTATTTGAATCTTTCTTTGGTTTCCGACCAAAAGGCTGTTGGCCATCTGAAGGTGCTGTCTCGACAGAGACAATGAAAATCATTTCTCAACATGGTTTTACCTGGACTGCGACTGGTGAAAATGTATTACGTAACAGTTTTAACCTGTCTGAAATGCAAGATGCCAGTATTTATAAGCCCTATAAATTACCGGGTGCGACACCAGCATGTTTTTTCCGCGATGACGGTTTATCTGACTTGATTGGTTTTACTTACACCAAGTGGAGCGCTGAAGATGCTGTAAATGATTTTATAAACCATTTACTAACCATTAAAGCGGGTACAGAAGGTGATGACAATCGTGTTGTATCGGTGATATTGGATGGTGAGAATGCGTGGGAATATTATTCCTATAATGGTTATTATTTCTTGCAAGATCTTTATCGGCGATTAGCCGAGCATCCAGAATTAGAGTTAACGACTTTCTCTGAAAGTTTGAATAATGGTGTCCATCCAGCTGAATTGCCCAAAATGGTCGCCGGTAGTTGGGTGTATGGTTCATTTTCAACATGGATAGGTGATGCCGATAAGAACCGTGGTTGGGATCTATTAAGTAAGGCCAAACAAACCTTCGATCGTGTGATGGCTGAGCAAACCTTTGAACCAGAAACTAAACATGCCATATTGAGGCAATTAGCTATTTGTGAAGGCTCAGATTGGTTCTGGTGGTTTGGTGATTACAATTCAGCAGACAGCGTCAGTGATTTTGAACGTTTATTCCGTCTGCACTTGTCTAACCTTTACCAAATGTTGGGCGAAGAAGTACCTCAAAGTTTATCTGAAACCGTGTCTCACGGTGGTGGTGGTATTGAGCAAGGCGGCACAATGCGTCGTGGTGGTGAAAATTAACTAAGATGGCATTGCAACAAGCGCGAGTATTTCAACAAAGGCGAGCAGGGGTATTACTTCATATCACTAGTTTGCCTGCGGCTAATTTAGGTCAAGATGCTTATCAGTTTGTAGATTTTCTGCAAGCATCGGGCGTCACTGTTTGGCAAATGTTGCCATTAGGGCCAACACATAGTGATGGTTCGCCATATCAGTGTTTATCTGCTCATGCATCTAATCCTAGATTAGTCTGTATGGATATGGTTAAACAGCAAGTATGGGCTGATGACGAGGGTTTCCCAGGGGATACATTTCTTATCAAATTGGTGCATGCCTACCGTCAGTTTAGGAAAAATGCGAGTGTTAACGAGAAATCTGCTTTTATAGAGTTCTGTCAAAATGAGAAATATTGGTTAGATGATTACGTTCTTTATCGAGAAATTCGACGCCTAAATCACACTACACCATGGTATCAATGGCCAAAAGCACTACGAGACAGGCATGCATCTGCTATTAATAAAATAAAGCACGAGCGAGATGAGTCGTTGGATATTCGCCGGTTTGGTCAGTTTTTATTCTTTCAGCAATGGCATGCACTTAAAGACTACGCCAATGAGCGCGGTATTTTACTATTTGGTGATGTACCTATCTTTGTAGCTCATGATAGCGCTGATGTGTGGGCTAACCCTGAATTATTTACGCTGGATAAAGAAGGCCACACTACAAAAGTTGCTGGTGTGCCACCAGATTATTTTTCGGAAACAGGTCAACGTTGGGGTAACCCTTTATATCGTTGGCAACAGCATATCGACCAAGATTTTCTTTGGTGGCAGCAGCGTATAAAAACACAATTAGACATGTTCGATATGATTCGTATTGATCACTTTAGAGGCTTTGAAGCCTGTTGGGAAATTCCAGCCGATTGTGAAACAGCCATTGATGGTGAATGGGTGAAAGCACCGGGGGATGCATTATTCAGCCAGTTAGTAAGTACTTTTGGTGAGCTACCCTTCGTAGCTGAAGATCTTGGCATCATTACTGATGACGTTGTAGCACTACGTGAAAAATATGCAATGCCAGGCATGAAGATCCTACAGTTTGCTTTTGGTGATGATGGTACGAACCCTTATTTACCACACTCTCATACGGTGGATAGCGTGTCTTATACCGGAACGCACGATAATAATACAACGCTAGGTTGGTTTGAAGAATTAGATGACCATACTAAAGAACGAGTTTATGAATATTTAGGTGGGTCACATGAAACTATGCCATGGCTACTTATTCGAGCTTCACTTGAGTCTGTTTCGGAACTTTCCGTAATACCAATGCAAGATATTTTGAGCTTAGATGGCGATCATAGAATGAATGTACCAGGTACTACAGAAGGTAACTGGAACTGGCGTTTTGATTGGAATATGATTAGTGAAGATTGTGCAACTAGATTTAAATATTTAAATAAATTGTATGGACGTTGTTAATGGATAATCCGAATACCTTAAAATATGCTGATACCCATGAGTGGCTTAGACTTGAAGAAACGGGTGAAATTACTGTGGGCATTACTGACCACGCACAGGATTTATTAGGCGACTTAGTCTTTGCTGAATTGCCTGAAGTGGGACAACGGTTTGCAGCTAAAGAAGAGTGCATGTTGTTAGAATCCGTTAAGGCTGCGTCAGATATTTATATGCCGGTCAATGGCGAGATTTCAGCTGTCAATACAGCACTAGAAGATGAGCCTGAACTGATCAATGAAGATTCATTTGGCAATGGTTGGCTATTTAAGATACAGCCAGATAATGCGACTGATATTGAAGGTCTATTGTCGTCAGAAGAATATGCATCATCACTAGATGACTAGGCTGAGTGAATAGCGCCGAGTATTACCGAATGTGTTGCCCCCGTCACGGAAGGTGCATTGCCAGCTTTCCCGTGTAACGTTCTGTATGCTAGCCAAGCAAAGGCACAGGCTTCAACCCAATCAGGATGCAATCCTAAAGTCTCGGTAGTGGTTACTTCAATATCTTTTAATAATAGTTTCAGTCGTGACATTAAGTAATCATTATGAGCGCCACCACCACAAATAAACACAGATTTACAGTTGTTACTATAATGTGTGATGTCATTTGCAATGCTAGATGCAGTTAATTGCACTAGCGTTGCTTGCACGTCAACAGCAGAAATTGGTTGGTTAAATTGAGCCAGTTTTTTGTCCAACCAAGCCATGTTAAATAGCTCGCGACCAGTGCTTTTAGGAATAGATTGCTGAAAATAGGGTTCATTGAGAAATTCAGCCAATAATTCATTATTATATTGACCTGTCTCTGCCCATTGGCCTTGTTGATCGTAATCTTGTTGTTGATGTCGTGCGATCCAGCCATCTAACAGGACATTCCCTGGACCAGTGTCAAACCCTAAAATGGCCTGTTTTCTATCAGAAGGTAGTGATGTGATGTTACTAATACCACCGATATTTACGATAGCGCGATCATGTTGAGGGTCTGCAAATAGCTCATGGTGGAAAGAGGGCACTAGCGGTGCGCCTTGACCCTGAGCTGCAATGTCACGCTGACGAAAATCAGCCACAGTTGTAATTTGAGTTAATTCCGCTATCACATCAGCATTGCCAATTTGCATGCTGAATGGGTAATCACCATTGGGTGAGTGATATAACGTTTGCCCATGACTGCCAATAGCTGAAATATCACTGGCTTTTAAGTGATGGGTATTTAAAAGCTGATTAACAGATTGGGCTATCAATTGGCCTAGTGCAATATCTAACTCACCTAATTCACGCAATTCACACTGTTGATCATTGATTAATGTAAATAATTTGGATTGCAGTTTAGCTGGAAATGGAAAGGTTTGAGCAGCAATAAGTTTGCAGGTATTTGATGCTGTAAACTCAGTGATAGTGACATCAATACCATCTAAGCTGGTACCTGACATGACTCCAATGTAATAGCTCACAGATGAAAAATCTTAATCGTTAAGCGCCAAGATATTATTATTGACTTTATCAAGTTGAGCTAATAAGAGTTGTGATTTTTGCTCAAAATCTACACGATATTTTTTAGCTAAAGCTTCTGCTTTCGGTAAAGTAACTGTTAACGGATTACGGTGAACACCATTGACACGGAACTCGTAATGCAAATGGGGGCCGGTTGCTAAACCACTACTACCAATATAGCCAATGACATCACCTTGACGGACACGTTTTCCACGTTTTATACCACTTTTATAACGTGACATATGGGCATATAAAGTAGTGTATTTACCACCATGCGTTAGGATGACTGTACGACCATAGCCACCTTTTGTACCAGCAAAATCAACTTTACCATCTCCTGTTGCAAGAATAGGTGTACCTCTAGCAGCGGCATAATCAACACCACGGTGAGGTCGACGTGTTTTGAGTACAGGGTGTTTACGATTTGGATTAAAGCGTGAACTAATACGTGAGAAGTGAACAGGGGTCCGACTAAAGGCTTTACGCATACTGTCGCCTTTAGGAGAATAATAACGACTTAAACCCGTATTATCAGTATAACGAACAGCACTGAATGTTTTACCTTGGTTGGTAAACTCTGCCGCTACAATGGCACCATCAGCAATTTTATCGCCATCAAGATAGTTTTCAGAGTAAATCAGTTTAAAATGATCGTCTTTGCGTAAATCCAATGCAAAATCAATATCCCAACCAAAAATATAAGCCAGTTCCATCACTAATTTATCGGACAAACCTGCTTGTTTGCCAGCTTCAAACAATGAACTCTCAATTTTTCCTGTGGCATGCATTTGGCGTTGTTCGACTTCACGTGTAAGCACAGTCGCTTGATAACCATCCGTTGTCGAAATAATGTTTAGCGTCTTAATTGGGCTAAGCAGTAACTGTAATTGTTGTAACTGCTTGGAATCTTGTTGTGTCGCAATGCCAAAGCGTAGTGTTTGACCAGGTTTTAAATTAAGGAGTGGTTTAATATCGTTGCCTATCTGTGCAACGTTATAAACATCACGAGCAGATAATCCAACACGGGGGAAGATAACTGATAGGTTATCGCCTGATTTCACAGTCACTTGTTGCCAATCAAGAATTTGTACATCTAATGTGGGTTCATCCGCCATCATTTCAATTGAGGTTAATGACGCTTGTTCAATGGCCGCTAGTTCAGTTAAATGGGTTTCATCAATGAATATTTCGTTTTCGTCGGTAGAAATTGCTTCTGACGTTGATAATTTTGGTAATGCTATTTGGCTTTGAACGGATTGTTGATCTGACGTAGATAAAACTTGCAGTTCAGCAGATAAATTGGGTAGGTCAATTATTTGAGATTGATTCGTTTTACCAACAGGCTCACTTGTTGCCAACACAATACTGGTAATGAAAACGCCTGCAAATGTGAGTAATGATAGGACTAAGAAGTTGCGGAGTTTATCCGTGCGTCGTGCGGTATTAGAAAAAATGTTTTTCTGATCAGATGAGCGTATTAATTTGTTTCGTTTCATCGATAAACTCTAACTACACTATAGTAATGGCGCATTTTCGCAGTATTTTCATTGAAATGGAAGCCTTTCTTGACCTATGTTGTGATACTATTCGCGAAAATTCAAAGTTTTTTGGGAGAAGTAAATGGTTTCTGTGCAACAAGCGATGGCTGAAATACGACGTGGTGCTGAAGAAATACTCGTTGAAAGTGAGCTGATCGAGAAGCTAGAAACTGGCCGTCCACTTCGCATTAAAGCAGGGTTTGACCCTACGGCACCGGATTTACATCTTGGTCACACTGTTTTATTAAATAAGTTGAAACAGTTTCAGGATTTGGGCCATGAAATTTTATTTTTAATCGGGGATTTCACTGGCATGATAGGTGATCCCACAGGTAAAAATGTTACGCGGAAACCATTAACACCGGAACAAGTGCAAGAAAATGCCAAGTCTTATCAAGAGCAGGTGTTTAAAATTCTTGATCCAGAAAAAACTAAAGTGGTGTTCAATTCACATTGGATGAACAAACTTTCATCAGCAGATATGATCCATCTGGCATCAAATCACACGGTAGCACGAATGTTAGAACGTGATGATTTTAGTAAGCGATATAAAAGTGGACAACCCATTGCTATTCATGAGTTTTTATACCCTTTAATTCAAGGATATGATTCCGTTGAATTAGAAGCTGATGTTGAGTTGGGCGGCACCGATCAAAAATTTAACTTGTTAATGGGGCGAGAATTACAAAAAGCCTACGGTAAACCTCAACAAACCATCTTAACAATGCCAATATTGGAAGGATTAGATGGTGTACAGAAAATGTCTAAATCGCTCAATAACACTATTGGTATTAGTGATAGTCCTAAGGATATCTTTGGTAAAATTATGTCAATTTCAGATGATTTGATGTGGCGTTATATTGATTTGTTGAGTTTTAGAAATATCACTGAAATTCAACAATGGCGTGATGATGTAGCAGCTGGTCGTAATCCAATTGAAATTAAGAAAGACTTTGCCCAAGAAATTGTGGCTCGCTTCCATAGCGATCAGGATGGACAGCAAGCTCGAGATGGATTTGACAATCAATTTAAAAAAGGTCAAATTCCGGATGATCTTAATGAAGTCACACTGACTGTTGGTAGTGATGGCCTAGCGATTGCAAATGTATTAAAAGATGCTGGCTTAACCGTAAGCACCTCAGAAGCATTTCGAATGATCAAACAAGGTGCTGTTAAAATTGATGGCGAAAAAGTGGTTGATCGTAAGTTGGTTATTGGTCAAAATGTTGAACATATTATTCAGGTTGGTAAGCGAAAATTTGCTAAAGTTTTCACTATTTAAACGATTAAGAAATATCGCTATAAGTATCTTTTCTGACACACGGAATGCTTTTTAAGCACAATATTCTGTTTTTAGCTAGACGTACTAAATGTTTATTGCTATTATCGCTGACGAATTCCTAAAACATTTCCCCCATTTATTATCACTGTGGCATTTCGCACGCCTCATTAATTATTTCTATTTGAAAAATCCCATTCTAGGTATTACATGAATTTAACAGAACTTAAGAAGCAGACCGCTGCTGAGCTTATGGAGCTTGCACTTTCTCTGAAGCTCGATGGTTTAGCTCGCAATCGTAAACAAGATCTGATTTTTGCTATTGTCAAACATCATGCAAAACAAGGTGACGAGGTTATCACGACGGGAGTTCTGGAATTACTACAAGATGGGTTTGGTTTTTTACGCTCACCCGAATCGTCTTATGTGTCAGGCCCAGATGATATTTACGTATCACCGAGTCAAATTCGTCGTTTCCATTTAAGAACTGGCGACACAATTACTGGGAAAATTCGATCGCCAAAAGATAGTGAGCGTTATTTTGCTCTGATTAAAGTAGACGAACTCAATTACGAAAAGCCAGAAAAATCTAAAAACAAAGTTCCTTTTGAAAACTTAACACCATTATTCCCTAATGAACGATTCACATTAGAACGCGGTAATGGCAGCACGGAAGATTTAACGCCTAGACTGATTGATTTAGCTTCTCCAATTGGTAAGGGGCAGCGGGGATTGATTGTTGCACCGCCAAAATCAGGTAAAACAATGATTTTGCAAATGATTGCCCAATCAATTACGGCCAATTATCCTGAGAGTGACTTAATTGTTTTATTAATTGATGAACGTCCGGAAGAAGTCACCGAAATGCAACGATCTGTTGTCGGTGAAGTGGTTTCTAGTACGTTTGATGAACCTGCTACGCGACATGTACAAGTAGCTGAAATGGTGATTGAGAAAGCAAAACGTTTGGTTGAGCATAAGCGTGATGTTGTTATCTTACTTGATTCAATTACTCGACTAGCGCGTGCTTATAACACTGTTGCTCCATCTTCAGGCAAGGTGTTGACCGGTGGTGTGGATGCGAATGCATTACAAAGACCGAAACGTTTCTTTGGTGCGGCACGTAATATTGAAGAAGGTGGTAGTTTAACGATCATTGCCACAGCCCTAGTTGAAACGGGCTCACGTATGGATGAAGTTATCTTTGAGGAATTTAAAGGTACCGGTAATATGGAGCTGCAACTTGAACGTAAGTTAGCTGATCGCCGCATCTATCCTGCGATTAATGTGACTCGTTCGGGCACACGTAAGGAAGAGTTGTTAACCCCAGCAGATGATCTTCAGAAACTTTGGATTTTACGTAAGATACTGGCACCGATGGATCCTATTGCAGCGATGGAATTCTTAATGGATCGCATGAAAGCAACTAAAACCAATGAGCAATTCTACGATACAATGAAACAGGGTTAATCCTGACTAGTACCACTGCACATTATCCAACGGCTCTCTTTATTATGGGGCCAACGGCAGCAGGTAAGACTGCTTTAGCATTAGAGATTGCTAAGCGCTATCCTGTAGAAATTATTAGTGTTGATTCTGTATTGGTTTACCGTGGTATGGATATTGGTACGGCAAAACCAGATCCCGATACCTTAGCAAAATATCCTCATCATTTAGTCGATATCCTTGATCCGACGGAAAGTTATTCTGTTGGTCAATTTCGTGACGATGCTCTTCGTTTGATGGCAGATATCACTGCTAGAGGAAAGATTCCTTTGTTAGTGGGCGGTACAATGCTTTATTTCAAGGCCTTGCAGCAAGGTCTTGCTGACTTACCGAGTGCTGATCCCCTTATTCGAGCCCAATTAGAAGCTGAAATTGAGCAATATGGGCTCGCTCATTTACATGCTCGTCTTACGAAAGTCGATCCTGTTTCAGCAGCACGAATTCATGTCAATGATCCACAGAGATTACAGCGTGCTCTTGAGGTGTATGAAATCACTGGACATTCTCTGACAGAATTGACTAAAGAAACAGAAAAGTCACTTGCATACCGGGTGATTAAAATTATCGTCAGTCCTTTTGACCGGAGTGTTCTGCATCAGCGCATTGCGGATAGATATCAGCTTATGATAAATAATAATTTTATAGATGAAGCAAAATCATTATTTGACCGGCCGGATTGCCATCCAGATTTGCCGTCTATTCGGGCTGTGGGTTATCGTCAAGCGTGGATGTACTTATCCGGTGAATACGATCAACAAACGATGATGGAAAAAGCCATTATTGCTACTCGACAAATGGCTAAACGCCAATTAACGTGGCTGAGAGCGCAACACGATGGTGTCTGGTTTGATAGTGGAGATGGATTACCCACTGAACAAGTAATGAACTTTCTAGAGAGTCAATGTTCTGAATTGATGAGCAGTCTAGAAAAGACTAAAATATAAAAGTGTAACAATAATAATAATAGGGGAACACAATGGCTAAAGCGCAAACATTACAAGACCCATTTTTAAATGCATTAAGACGGGAAAATGTACAAGTATCTATATTTTTGATAAATGGTATTAAGCTACAAGGCCAAATTGATTCGTTTGATCAATTTGTCATTCTGCTCAAAAACTCAGTGAATCAAATGGTTTATAAACACGCTATTTCAACAATAGTACCTGTCCGTAACGTCACATTTAACGAAGAGTAGAGGCATTGCATGGAATTGTTTGATCGGCCTACGACACAGGCCGCTTTTGAAGAGCATTCACAGAAAGAAGCAGTAGTACTGGTACATCTTAATTTTAATAACCCAGATTTTGCTGAAGTTGAGCAAGAATTTATTGAATTAGTGAATTCAACAAATGCAAAAATTGCCAGTATTGTCCATGGTAATCGTCAACGTCCTGATCCTAAATTCTTTGCAGGCTCGGGTAAGGTTGAAGAGATTCGTGAACATGTTCTGGCAAGCAATGCTGCGCTTGTTATGTTTAATCATGATTTATCACCAAGCCAAGAACGCAATATAGAAGCTAAACTAGAGTGTCGAGTGATTGGTCGAACAGGTTTGATTTTAGATATATTTGCTCGTCGTGCACGCTCTCATGAAGGTAAACTTCAAGTTGAGCTTGCCCAACTAAAACATTTATCCACCCGCCTTGTAAGAGGTTGGACTCACCTTGAACGACAAAAAGGTGGAATAGGGATGCGAGGTCCTGGTGAAACGCAATTAGAAACAGATCGTCGCTTATTGGGCAAACGTATTAAATCTTTAAAAAAACGCTTAGCAAAAGTACAATCGCAACGTGAACAAGGGCGTCGTTCACGGCGACGTAGTGATGTGGCGGTTGTATCATTAGTGGGTTATACCAATATGGGTAAATCTACCTTATTTAATCGGCTAACTAGCGCAGATGTTTATGCTGATGATCGATTGTTTGCGACCTTAGATCCCACATTGAGACGAATGAAGCTGGAAAGAACTCAGCCGCTAGTAATGGCTGATACGGTAGGTTTTATTAGAGATTTACCACATGATTTGGTTGAATCATTTAGTTCCACATTAGAAGAAACAAGAGAGGCTCAACTATTACTTCATGTTGTTGAAGCGGGTGCAGTTAATAGAGAAGACTTAATGAATCACGTGAATTCTGTGTTAGAGAAAATTGGCGCTGATGAAGTGCCACAATTGATTGTCTGCAATAAAATAGATCAGCTTGATGATCATGAACCGCGTATAGATCGAAATGAAGATGGCAAGGTTACTCGTGTCTGGTTGTCAGCAATGACAGGTGAAGGCTTGGATTTATTACGGCAAGTATTGCAAGAATATTTTCCTGAACAGCAAGTAGAATTCGGATAATAACGATAAGCAATAGTTTCCTAATGCGGACTAACTCCGTAGAATAGGTACGTTGGAATTTATAAAACTCATTTTGGAGAGTTAAATGGCTTGGAATGAACCTGGTAATGGTGATAAAGACCCTTGGGGCAAACGTGGTAATGATGGACCACCGGATCTTGATGAGATTATTGGAAATATGCAGCGCAAACTAGCTGGATTATTTGGTGGCAATTCTTCAAAAGGTGGTAATAGCTCATCAGGGGGTAATGCTGGTTCAATTGGTGTTGGACTAATATTACTCGTTATTTTTGTTGTTTGGCTGATTTCGGGTTGGTATATTGTGCAACCTGCGCAACGTGGTGTAGAGCTTCGTTTTGGCGCGTATACACAAACGACATTGCCTGGACCTCATTGGCATCTACCTTATCCAATAGAATCAGTTGAGAAAGTCGATGTCGCACAGATTAGAACGTCAACGATTGGTTTTGGTCAAAGTGGTGGCAGCGTTTCATCTGAAGCACTAATGTTGACTAGAGATGAAAATATTGTTGAACTCAAAGTTGAAGTACAGTTCCACGTTGAAGATGCGGCTAAATATCTGTTTAATGTGGTCAATCCTGATTTGACGCTACGTCAGATGACAGAAAGTGCGGTACGAGAAATTGTTGGTAAAACGACAATGGATGAAGTATTCAAAACAGGTCGTGCGGCGATGTCCCAAAAAGCTGAAGTAGCATTGCAAGAATTATTAGTAGCTTATGGCACGGGTTTAGTGGTGACCAACTTTAATATGCCTGATATTCAACCTCCACCACAAGTACAATCAGCATTTGCCGATGTTGTAAAAGCGGATGCAGATAAGGAAAGCCAAATCAATGAGGCATCAGCCTATGCGAAAGATATTGTGCCAAGAGCACGTGGTAAGGCAGTTCGAATAGAACAAGAAGCTGAAGCTTATAAAAATCAAATTGTCGCCAAGGCAGAGGGTGAAACCAGTCGTTTTTTACAAGTGCTGAACGAATATGAAAAAGCACCGGCAATTACTAAAGAACGTTTGTATTTAGACACAATGGAATTAGTTTATAGTCGTAGTCAAAAAGTCTTAGTTGATGTATCAAAGGATAGTAATAATGTGTTGTATCTTCCTTTAGATAGAATGCGTGGTGGAACATCATTGTCACCGACACGTATCGACTTGAGCAATATGACTGCTTACCCATCGACAAACACAACGTCAACCAGTTCATCAGCACGAGATGATGTACGCAGTAGAGGGGGCCGTTAATATGTCTTCACGTATAAATTTAGGTATCTTTTTGGCTTTTTTAGCCTTTGTTATATTTAGTTCGACAGTATTTTTTGTTGATCAACGTGAGCGCGTTTTATTACTTCGTTTGGGTGAAATAAAACAGGCAGATCTTGCACCGGGTATCCATTTCAAAGTGCCGGGTTTTGAAGAGATCAAACGTTTTGACGGTCGTATTTTGACGATTGATGCCAAACCTGAGAATTATCTAACAGGTAGAAATAAAAACTTATTAGTCGATTCTTTTTTATTATGGAAAATTGTTGATACCAGCCTTTATTACACCGCAGTGAGTGGTGATCAGCGTCTAGCAAGCTCACGGTTATTCCATATTGTTAATAATGGTCTCCGTGATGCATTTGCTACGCGAACAGTTCATGAAGTAGTGGCTGGTGATCGAACAACGATGGTGGCACAAATATTGGAACAAGCCAATGAAAGTGCTAAGGATTTTGGTATAGAAGTGGTTAATATTCGTATCAAACGAATTGATTTTCCTAAAGATATCAATGAGGCAGTGTATCTTAGAATGCGGACTGAGCGTTTGCAAGAAGCCAATGAAACACGTGCTGAAGGTGCTGAACAAGCAGAATCTATCAAATCAAGAGCAGATAGAGAAAGAATCACCGTGTTGGCTGAAGCAGAGAAAAAAGCGGAGCAAATACGTGGTAATGGTGATGCGAAAGCGACCGATATTTATGCTCAAGCTTATGGGAAAAATGAGGAGTTTTATGGCTTCTATCGCCGTTTAAATGCCTATAAAAATGTGTTTAATGGCAATGATATGTTGGTGATTGAGCCGAAAGGTGCGTTCTTTGATAGCTTTAGTGGCCCTGAAGACTAAGCACTAAGTGAATGAAAGCTTAGTACAAGGTCTATGGGTTGCAATAGCATTAATGTTAGTCATTGAAGGGTTTATGCCCTTCATGGGTCCATCTACATTTCGAAAAGCACTGGCACAAATGGCAAGCATGAATGATCGGCAGCTAAGAGCTATTGGCCTGTTTAGTATGGCTTTAGGTGTTGCTTTACTTTATTGGGTAAATTAATTACATGAGTTTAAAAGAACGTTGGTTGCTACCAGAAGGTATTGACGAATTAATGCCTCAACAAGCAGCACAACTTGAAATGCTACGACGTAATCTGCTTGATAGAATGCAAAGCTGGGGTTATCAATTAGTATTTCCACCTTTAGTGGAATATCTTGATTCGTTGTTAACAGGAACAGGTAAGGCGCTTGATTTACAAACGTTCAAGCTGACTGATCAGATGTCTGGGCGTTTACTGGGAATCCGGGCTGACATGACACCGCAAGTAGCACGCATTGCCGCACATAACTTACGTGATCATGATGATGTACTGCGACTTTGCTATATTGGAAATGTCTTGCACACTTTACCGCAAGGACAGGGCACTTCTCGTAATCCTATTCAGTTAGGAGCAGAGATATATGGTCATGCGGGCCCTGAAAGTGATATGGAAATTTTGCAGTTAATGATTGAGATGTTAACCACTGCAGGGCTTAATCCTGAATTATTATTGGATATTGGCCATGTTGGCATTTACCGTGGCCTTGCTCAGGATTCTGGTTTAAGTGCAGAACAGGAACAAGATTTATTTTTAGTTTTACAGCGAAAAGCATTACCAGAAATAGAAACGTTATTGACTGAATATAAATTATCGACGGATCATCATTCGATGTTACTAGCTTTGGCTGAATTAAATGGTGGTAGTGATGTTTTGCAACAAGCGAAACAGGTGTTAAACAAGGCTTCTCAACCGGTACAACAAGCATTAGAAACACTACAAATAGTTGCTGATTTAATCGCTACACGTCTTCCTAATGTTGTGATCAATTTTGATCTTGCAGAATTGCGAGGTTATCACTACCACACAGGTGTGGTGTTTGCAGCTTATCAAACAGGTAGTTCGAATGCGATTGCATTAGGTGGTCGCTACGATGATATTGGCAAGGATTTTGGGCATGCTCAACCTGCAACAGGTTTTAGTTTGGATTTAAAAGCCATTGCCAATCATTTTGTCAGTGATGGTGAAAATAAACCAGTGACATCTGTTGAATGGTCTGATGATGATGCACAGAAACAAAAAATAGAACAATTACGTAGTCAGGGTGAAGTTGTTATTTATCAACTTCCTGATAGTAAATAATCAATTCGGCCGCGTGATGGTGGCAACAGGAACACAGATACGTGGCTAAAAATATCGTTGTGATTGGCTCCCAATGGGGTGATGAAGGTAAAGGTAAACTGGTTGATTTGTTGACAGATGAAGTGTCAGCAGTCGTACGGTTTCAGGGCGGACATAATGCTGGACATACCTTAGTCATTGAAGGTAAAAAAACGATTTTACACCTGATACCATCCGGAATTTTGCGTGACCATGTTCAGTGTTTGATCGGTAATGGTGTGGTGTTATCGCCGGAAGCCTTACTTAAAGAAATGGCAGAGCTTGAAGCAAATGGTATTCCTGTTCGTGAACGTTTAAAAATTAGTGCCGCATGTCCGCTTATTTTGCCTTATCACATAGCGTTAGATCAGGCGCGAGAACGCCGTCGAGGTAAAGATGCTATTGGTACAACGGGTCGAGGTATTGGCCCTGCTTATGAAGACAAGGTTGCCCGTCGTGGTTTACGCTTAGGCGACTTGATTGATGAGCAAGGTTTTGTGGCTAAACTTGAAGAAGTGGTTAAATTCCACAATTTTTCACTGATTAATTATTATCAGTGCGAGCCGGTTAGCTTTGAGAAAGTTCGTGATGAAACATTAGCGATGCGTGATATTTTACTACCCCTTATTGCTGATATTCCTCAAATGTTAAAAGAATATTCTGACGCGGGTGACAATGTTATGTTTGAAGGTGCTCAAGGTGCCTTATTAGATATTGATCATGGTACTTACCCTTATGTAACCTCTTCAAATACCACTGCTGGTGCTTGCGCTGCTGGTTCTGGGGTCGGTCCATGTCATATTGATTATGTTTTAGGTATCACTAAGGCATATGCTACTCGTGTTGGTGCTGGTCCATTCCCATCAGAGCTACTTGATGAAGAAGGTGGTGTTAATGAGATCGGCCAGTATTTAGCGGATAAAGGTCATGAAGTGGGTGCAACAACAGGACGTGATCGTCGTTGTGGTTGGTTGGATATGGTTGCTCTTAATCGTGCATGTTGGATAAATAGTATCACTGGCTTGTGTTTAACTAAGCTAGATGTACTCGATGGCTTAGATACAATTCGTTTATGCATTGCATATCAACGTGATGGGCAGCTAGTCGATGTTTTACCACTTAGTGCTGATGAATTTGCAGGCTGTGAACCACAATATATTGATATGCCGGGTTGGAATGAATCTACTTTAGGTGTAACAGAATTTGATAAATTGCCAGCGAATGCTCAAGCTTATATTAATAAAGTTGAAAGCCTAGCAGGTGTACCGATTGATATTGTTTCTACAGGGCCTGATCGTGTTGAAACCATTATTCGTCGAGATTTATTTAGCGTGTAATCACGTGATTTCATGATTCAAAAATGCCCTTATAAAAGGGCATTTTTATTCAGTCACTTAGGTTTAGAAATACCAGAATAAAGTGCAGAATAATCTGTATTAGCCAAACCTTGCTCTAAGGTTTTATCCAATAATTTATCAATCCCTTTTAATGCACAAGTTTCTAGTCCTAATTGCTGAGCAACGGATAAAAACAATTTGGTATCTTTCGCCAAGTGTTTGGTTGGGAAATTTGGGTTTGAAAAATCGCGTTTTAACATCCGCTCCAGTTTCTTATCAAAGGTGGAAGCATACAGCGCGCTGTCACGGACAATCTTCATAAACTGCTCGGTTTCAATATCCTCTTTCTCGACCAAAGCCAAACTTAATGCAAAGCTTGATGTTAGCCCTGCAATTAATTGATTCATAGCAAGTTTAACTGTAGACCCTTGCCCAACCCTACCAATGTGCTGGGGTTCTTTACCAATGATGGTGAGTAAAGGTAATGCGGTTTGATAATCATCATCACTGCCTCCAGCCATAAGAATTAATGTGCCAGATCGTGCTTCAGGAAGGCTACCTAAGACAGGGCATTCTAAATAGCGACCGCTATAATTAGTAATACGTTTGGCAATAGATCGAGATTCATCAGGTGAAATAGTGCCCATTTGAATAATCATTTTATGGGTAAAAGTATCTGGTTCGATGCTATCAAGGATGGCATTAATTGCATCAGCATCACTTAACATCAACAGACAAAAGTCACTTGACTGGACGGCATCTTGCGCGGAGCTTGCAATAAGTGCACCTTGTTGTTGTAATTTAATTACTTTTTCAGGACTTCGATTAAAGACGGTTAAGGTATGATTTTCAGCAAGTAGATGCTCCCCTAAAGCTTGTCCCATCAGTCCTATTCCGATCAATGATATATTCATAAAAAATCAAATCCATAAGGTAAATGCAAAAAAATGACTACGACATAGATGCTTAGCGCGTAGTGAGATAGAATATATCGTTAATTCTACAGTAGAAACAGGGGGAATCTGTGTACAAGAAAAACATGACTATTGCTGGTTTTGATGATGAGTTGTTTCAAGCGATTGAAGCTGAGAACCAACGTCAAGAAGATCATATTGAATTGATCGCGTCTGAAAACTACACCAGCCCACGTGTTATGGAAGCACAAGGCTCGTCATTAACTAATAAATATGCTGAAGGTTACCCGAGCAAACGTTACTACGGTGGTTGTGAGTATGTTGATCTTGCAGAACAATTAGCGATTGACCGCGCCAAGGAATTATTTGGTGCTGATTATGCCAATGTACAGCCACATTCAGGTTCACAAGCCAATGCTGCTGTTTATTTAGCCCTATTACAACCGGGTGATACTATCCTAGGCATGAGCTTAGCCCATGGTGGTCATTTAACTCATGGATCTAAAGTTAGTGCTTCAGGTAAATTTTATAATTCAGTCTCTTATGGACTGAACGCTGATACGGGTGAAATTGATTATGATGAAGTTGAACGTTTAGCCAACGAACACCAGCCTAAAATGTTGATTGCTGGCTTTTCTGCTTATTCTCGTATTGTTGATTGGCAACGTTTTCGTGATATTGCCGATTCCATTGGTGCCTATTTACTCGTTGATATGGCTCATGTCGCAGGTTTAATCGCTGCTGGTGAATATCCTAGTCCAGTGCAAATAGCGGACGTCACAACGACGACAACGCATAAAACTCTTCGCGGCCCACGAGGTGGTTTAATATTAGCAAAAGCGAATCCAGAAATTGAGAAAAAGCTGAATTCGGCTGTATTTCCTGGTTTTCAGGGTGGTCCATTAATGCATGTGATTGCTGCTAAAGCTGTTTCGTTTAAAGAAGCAATGTTGCCAGAATTTCGTATCTACCAGCAGCAAGTGGTGAAAAATGCTCGTGTGATGGCCGAAGTATTTATGGCACGTGGTTATGATGTAGTTTCAAAAGGTACAGATGATCATCTATTTTTGGTGAGTTTTATTGAAGCAGGCTTGACTGGTAAAGAGGTGGATGCATGGTTAGGTCATGCAAATATCACTATCAATAAAAACGCAGTTCCTAATGATCCACAGTCTCCTTTTGTCACATCGGGAATTCGTATTGGTACGCCAGCAGTGACGACCCGTGGTTTTAAAGAGAAAGAGTGTCAAGATTTGGCAACATGGATGTGTGATGTGATTGATGGTCGAGGTGATGAAACTATCATCAAGGATGTTAAGGCTAAGGTGTTAGTGGTCTGCCAGAAACTTCCTGTCTACAATAACTAAGGCTAATAAGATTTATGCGTTGTCCTTTTTGTGGTGCTGATGATTCTAAAGTAATCGATTCACGCCTTTCTGCGGAAGGGGATGCCATTCGTCGGCGCCGTAGTTGTACGGAATGTAATGAGCGTTTCACAACGTATGAAACCGCTGAATTAACGTTACCTAGATTGATTAAACGTGATAAATCTAGAGCAGTTTTTTCTGAAGATAAGTTACGATCAGGCTTTTTAAAAGCATTGGAAAAAAGACCTGTTAGTATTAACGCGATTGATAGTGCTGTAAGAGGCATTATACGACGTTTGATTGCTACGGGTGATCGTGAGGTAGAAAGCCGTTTAGTGGGTGATTGGGTAATGGATGCCTTGCATGAATTGGATGAAGTGGCGTATGTTCGTTTTGCATCAGTTTATCGAAGTTTTCAGGATGTAAATGCATTTCATGAAGAAATTGAGCGAATGAAGAATCGTACCGAACAAGTAACTAAGGAATAGAACTATGCTTCGAGTGATTATTTTCTGTGATATCTGCAATCCTCAGGGTGTTCGTTATATCGAACAACAGAGAAGTACTATACGTGGTGATATAGATGGTCGAAGAGTCACGGATGGTCGTTCTTGGTTTGAAGGGCCATTAGATGAAGCACTTGAATGGGACTGGTTGTTTGAAGATGGCGAACATATTTGCCCCCGCTGTCGGGACCGTCATAATAAGGTCTAGTCATGTCATTTCATGAACAATATATGGCCCGTGCCTTGCAATTAGCAGAGCGCGGGCTTTTTACAACTGACCCCAATCCCCGCGTAGGTTGTGTTCTGGTGAAAAATGAACAGATCATTGGTGAGGGATGGCACCGACGTGCTGGTGAGGCTCATGCAGAAGTTAACGCCTTGCAAGATGCTGATGAACAAGCCAAAGGTGCAGATTGTTATGTGAGCTTGGAACCTTGTAGTCATACAGGGCGTACTGCTCCATGTGCTGATGCGTTGATAAAGTCTGGTGTGAAACGTGTTTTTATTGCGATGAAGGATCCTAATCCATTGGTTGCTGGCAAGGGTATTGAGAAATTAAACAATGCGGGGATTGAGGTTGTTGTCGGAATATTAGAGCAACAAGCAGAAAAACTGAATGCTGGATTTTGCCAACGTATGCGATTAGGCCGTCCGTATGTGCGAACTAAAATAGCCATGAGTCTTGATGGTAGAACAGCAATGACTTCGGGCGAAAGCCAGTGGATAACGGGAGTCGCTGCACGACAGGATGTGCAAAAAATACGGGCACAAAGTTCGGCTATTTTAACGGGTATTGGTACAGTAATTGCGGATGACCCTTCATTAACAGTGAGACCTGAGGGTGATTGGTATCCTGATAATCAAGTTGTTAGACAGCCGCTACGAGTTATCGTTGATAGTCAATTACAGATATCTGATCAGGCTAAGATATTTAAACATGATGGTGATATTTTGATTGCCAGCGCAATTGCTTCTAAACCAGCCCTTAAAGCAGAAGTAATTAGTTTACCAACGAATGATAATCAGGTTGATCTAAGCGCATTAATGGCAGAATTAGCACAGCGTGAGATAAATGAAGTGATGGTTGAGGCGGGGGCAGTATTAAATGGCGCATTATTAAAAGCGAATTTAATTGATGAAATAGTTATCTATATGGCACCTAAATTAATGGGAGATTCAGCGAAAGGATTATTTCACTTGCCAGACTTACAAACGATGGCACAAAATATTGATTTGAACATTACCGATATACGAGCAGTTGGCAAAGATTGGCGTATAACAGCAACACCAGAATATAACGAGAGAATATAAGATGTTTACCGGCATTATCGCTGCAATAGGAAAGATAGAAGTAGTTCAGCCCAAAGGGGGCGATCTACGCTTACAAGTGGCAACAGAAAATTTGGATTTATCTGATGTGTCATTAGGTGACAGTGTGGCGGTTAATGGTGTTTGTCTGACTGTAGTTGATATAAGCAATGCTACACTGAGTTTTGATGTGTCACGCGAAAGCCTTGAACGCACTAGCTTGGGTAATGTGGAATCAGGTTCAGCAATAAATCTAGAGAAGGCATTAGCGGTGGGTGATCGTTTAGGAGGACATTTTGTCAGCGGTCATGTTGATGGTTTGGGTAAGGTAGTCTCAAAACAAGAATCTGCACGCTCAGTTATATTTCGTATTGAAGTACCTGCTGGTTTAGAACGATATATTGCTGAAAAAGGTTCGATTTGCATTGATGGCACTAGTTTGACGGTGAATAACGTAGCGGATAATTGGTTTGAAGTAAATATTATTCCTCACACTATGCAAGAGACAATTATGAGTAGTTATAGTGTCGGCACCAAAATAAATCTCGAAGTTGATTTGATTGCACGTTACCTAGAACGATTATTGCCACAACAACAAGGTACGGCTACGGCTATTACCAAAGAAACACTGCTTAAACACGGATTCCTAAAATAATGAAATTAAATACTACAGCTGAAATTCTGGCTGATTTGAAACAAGGCAAAATGGTCATTATCATGGATGATGAAGACCGAGAAAATGAAGGCGATCTGGTGATGGCCGCTGAATGTGTCACTGCGGAAGCAATTAATTTTATGGCTCGGTTTGGACGTGGCTTAATCTGTTTGACCTTAACAGAACAACGTTGCCGTAAACTACGCCTAGCTTTAATGGTTTCTGATAATCAAACCAGTTATGAAACGAATTTCACCGTGTCTATTGAAGCTGCTCAGGGTGTTACAACAGGTATTTCAGCTGCGGATCGTGCCGTCACTATCCAAGCAGCAGTTAATCGTGATGCAAAGCCAGAAGATGTCGTTCAACCAGGGCATATCTTTCCTCTTAAAGCTCAATTAGGTGGAGTGTTAACACGTGCTGGACATACCGAAGCGGGTTGTGATTTGGCACAATTGGCAGGGAAAGATCCTTCAGCTGTTATTGTTGAGATTCTTAATGAAGATGGCAGCATGGCACGCCGTTCCGATTTAGAAGAGTTTGCTAAAATACATGATTTAAAGATAGGCACCATTGCAGACTTGATCAGTTATCGTCTTGAGAACGAAATGACAGTGCAACGGTTATCAGAATGTCATATGCCGACAGAGCATGGTGAGTTTAAATTGTATAGTTTCCAAGATACAGTTAATGGTCAGGTACATTTGGCGTTAGTTGCTGGTGATATTACTGCCGATGAAGAAACGTTAGTTCGGGTGCATATGGCTGATCCTTTAAATGATTTATTGGGAGCAACACGCGAGCCTGGTCATTGGCCATTGTCCAAAGTAATGACTCAGATTCAACAGGCAGGAAAAGGTGTGCTGGTGGTATTACGCCAACCACAACAAAACAAACAATTGGCAGCTAAAGTTGAGCGATATGAGCAACAAGATCGGGGCGATGTAACACCAACAACTTCATTGAGTTGGGATTTAAGAACATTTGGGGTTGGCGCACAGATATTATCGGATCTGGGTGTGAAAAAAATGCGGGTGATGGGTACGCCTACAAAATTAACAGGACTATCTGGTTTTGGCTTAGAGCTTGTCGGCTATGCTGAGGATGATGAAGCTTGAGTCTTCAAGCAAATATTATTGTTATAACGGGCGAAGCTTCAGGCGATGCTCATGCTGGAAGAATGATCGTAGAATTAAAACAAATCGCACCGGATGTCACCGTCAAGGGAATTGGTGGTGAAAATATGCGTTCTGCGGGTGCTGAGATCATTGTTGATTTTTCTGAATTAGCGGTAATGGGCCTAGTTGAAGTTCTTAAGCGCTATCGATATATCAAGAAAATATTTAATCAAATAGTAGCCTTATTAAAGGTCGATCGCCCTGATTTATTGGTGTTGGTTGATTATCCAGGCTTTAACTTAAAATTGGCCAAAGTGGCTAAAAAATTAGGCATTCCTGTCCTTTATTATATTAGTCCTAAAGTGTGGGCATGGCGTAAAGGTCGGGTGCAAACGATTCGAAAAGTGGTTGATCATATCGCTGTACTTTTTCCTTTTGAAGTGCCCATTTATGAGAAGGCTGGGGTCCCAGTGACGTGCGTGGGCCATCCATTAGTGGATGCTGTTCAAAAGACATTAACTATAGAACAAGCGAAAACCAAATTCGATTTAGATCCTGAACATCGAGTTATTGGATTATTCCCTGGGAGCCGCCGTAGTGAAGTAGAAGCACTATTACCGATAATGATAGAAGCGGCTGAACAGATACATCACCATCATTATGATGTGAGCATTGTATTGCCATTGGCATCAGGTCTTGATGTGGAAGTGCTTAAGCCTATCCTGAAGAAAACTAAATTACCTATCAAAGTAGTAGTTGGTGATTTCTATGAACTCACCTCAGCATGTGATGCCATTGTGGCGGCATCGGGCACAGTAACACTTGAAATTGCTTTGTTAGGTGTGCCGCACCTAATTGTTTACCGTGTCGCACCAATGACGTATCGAATTCTAAAACAACTGGTCAAAATCCCCTATGTTGGCTTATGTAATATTGTGACAAAGAAATCATTGATTCTTGAATTATTACAAGATGATGTGACTGCCGAACGACTAGACAAAGAGCTCTCACGATTATTAACACAGGTAAATAGCAAAGCTGCAGCAGAAGATATTCGTCAACAAGTATTAACGGCTCTTGGTCCTGCTGGTGGCGCCCAAAATGCTGCAAAACAAGTGCTCACCATGTTGACATGACAAAACCAATTTACATCGTTGGTATCGATGAGGTTGGGCGAGGACCTTTAGCTGGACCAGTTGTTACTGCTGCCGTTATATTGGATCCCAACAAACCAATTGAAGGTTTGAATGATTCTAAGAAATTAACTGAAAAACGTCGTGAACAACTAGAGCCGATTATTAAAGAAAATGTTTTAGCGTGGTCATTAGGGCGTGCTGAGCCAGAAGAAATTGATCAAATTAATATTCTACAAGCAACGCTATTAGCCATGAAACGAGCAGTAGAAGGATTGTCTATACAACCTTCACATGCCTTAGTGGATGGTAATCAAGCTCCAGATTTATCGTGTCCTGTAACAACTATTATTAAAGGCGACCAATCAGAACCAGCTATAGCTGCTGCATCGATTTTAGCTAAAGTGGCAAGAGATAGAGAGATGGTTGAAATGGATAAGTGTTATCCGGGGTATGGTCTTGCCAAACATAAAGGTTATCCAACAAAACAGCATCAACAGGCATTATTAGAGCTCGGGATAACGGAGATCCATCGAAAGTCATTTAGACCTGTTCAGCTTGCCATGAAATAGATTTTATTAAGTCGATGAACGCATAAAAAGAGCTGTTAATCGCAAAGAATTAGCTCAATTAGATCGGCTCTTGAATGAATATCAAGTCGGGTGGTTATGTTTTTAACATGTTCCTTTACTGTATAAAGGCTCAAATTAAGTTTTTCGGCGATAGTTTGATGGTGGTCTCCAGAAGCATAAAGTAAGCTGACTGTTTCTTGTCGAGGCGTCAGTTTTAGTTTCTTTATTTTTCGAAACAGTGTCAGTGAAAATGGTTCTTGCCGACGAATATTCAATCCTATTTGTGCTGAACGTCTCCCCGCCTTATCTTCAATCATAAAACTATGCAATTTAAATTCACCCCATGCATTTTTAATGGTTAAAGCTTTAAAGGATGGTACTTCTCGTTTATTGTCGGTATCAAGGATAGTTTGAATTAAGTCCGAATATTGAGGAAAAACATGAAGGTTATAAGGTGAGAAATTTGCTGAAGATGTGAGATTAAAAGTGGGCGATGATGCCATTGAGAGAAGTTTTTCTCCCATCGGACATGCACGCTGAAGTTCACCTATGCTATCAACAATGAGAATGCCCTGTTCTAAACCATCCGTCATAAAAAGTGGTCGGTGATTAGGGGGGGCTAGGCCTTCAGCAATGATACTTGTAATAAATTCAAGGTTTAAGTAGTCATCTTCACTAAATGGATTATCATTCTTAGCTCTATGGATCATTAGTAGGCCAAGGCGTTTGCTCGTTTTGTCATGAAATATCGGGATAAAACAGGTATTTACATAACCTAAAGGTAATAAAACTGTTTTGTAACATTCGGCAAGAAAGGGATACTGTTTAGTATGTTCAAATGACGTGATTGGTTTTGCTAACTGGATAATGCAGCTATTTATATGATTATGCTTCTTTGGCGTAGTGTTTGATAGTGAAATAATAAATTTCTTTAGAATTGTTGTATTGGATACTTCATCATAAATATTGCTTAGGCTTCCATCGTCATCCTGCCAGCAAAATGTATTTGATAGTGAAGGGATGGTGAAGTGCAATTCTTGTAATAGTGCAGGGATAAATATTTGGCTTGGTAAGTCCAGCTGCGAAAGTTGCTCAAGACGATAATTTGTTTGTTTTGCCATCTTAATCTTTAAGTTTCCATACGTATAGTATGTTGAAACCTATCAGATTTAAGACAATGAATCAATAAGTTAAGTTATCCTTAACAAGCTAAAGGATGATTTTTACTTGTAGTAGATACCCCCCTACTTAAGGGGGGTACTTAAAAGTTTGTAGATATGTGATGATAGTCTTTACTATAAGAATTGAATTTGATGTAAATCGAAAGGTAGTGGTTTGTTAGCTGGTTGGGATGTACTGTTTAGGCTGTAAAAATTTGATATTTATTGGATTGAGAGGATAGAAATGAAAAAATTTACGTTATTAGTTGTTCTTATGAGCTTTGGTGAAGTGGCTAATGCAGCGCTGAGTCCAACAGCATCTACATTTGATTCAGGTTTTGCCTTAATTTCTGGTGGTATCGTTATTGCGGCTATTGGAGCGAAAAAGTTAAGCACGAGATTTAAAAATAAAAAATAACAAACTCTGTGGATTTAGAATTAATTATAGAGTTTCTAGGTGGTAAGGGTGTATTTGTTTACCTGTGTGGCTTGGTTGTTTTTTACATATTCCTAGACTCTATTACGAGCACGTATAGGTACTGCAAAAAAAGAGAACCTGAGATTAGACGTTGGTTTGTTAATCTCTCGCTTTACATGCTCACAAGTTTAATCTCTTATTCATTATTAAAATGGTTCAATTTTACTGCTGAATCTAGTGCATCATCTTTTGAGTTTGGCTTATTTAATTATTTGCCGAATGCCTCTGTTGGATTGCAACTTTTAGCTTATTTCGTTTTACATGACTTTTTTGTTTATTGGTTGCATCGTTTTTCACATGCATGGCGACCAATATGGCGGTTTCACCTAATCCATCATACAGATAAAGATTTGGATTTTTCAGTTTCGCTTAGGTTTCATCCTTTAGAGCGAATGCTAGATATTCCTTTAGTTTTCTTAACTACGGTGCTCCTTGGTGTCGATATATGGGTATTCCTTGTCTATAATGTTGTGTATGGATTTTATGCATTTTGGCCACATTCTGACATACGAGTACCAGATAAATTAGATAAGATACTGAAAATGGTCATTGTAACGCCTAGTATGCACCGCGTTCACCACTCGGCCGATAAAGCACAGACTAACTCTAATTATGCGGATGTTTTTAGTTTTTGGGATCGTATGTTCGGTACATATCAACACATCCCTATAGCAGAGCAAGAAGAGCTTCGCCTAGGTTTGGAATACTTTAGGTCAGACAAGGAACAAGGCTTAATCAGTACTCTGATTCAACCGTTTATTTACTCTCCATCACCACAAAAGAAAACTATCGCTAGGTCAGATTCTAATGTCACCAGTAGTTCTCAAGTTTAGATAAACCGCATGGCTCGTTTTTTTACAATCTTCCTGATAGTGTTTCTAGTAGGTTATTGGTTATTATCGTTTGGTTCATCAGTCGTTAATAATTTCACTTATTTACTTGCTCAAGTAACAGCGATTATTACGAATGTTTTCGATAGTGATTTTATTTCCAAGCCTAGCTCATCATTGGCTCATACCTTGGGATTAGGTATTTCTGATGGTTTCTTCATCACTGTTACTGAAACGTGTAGTGGTTTATTTGTAACTGTCTTACTTTATGCTGGTATTTTGGCCTATCCACTACACTGGAAATGGCGCTTATGTGGACTGATTGTTGGTGCGGTATTGATACAGATTGTCAATATTATAAGACTGGTTAGCCTTGTTTATATTGGTCATTGGTATGAATTAAGTACATTTAATTTTATTCATGAAAATGTTTGGCCTTTACTACTACAGTTATGGGTATTAGTGATATTTTTAGCTTGGATTTCTTATTTCAGTAGCCACGAACCTGAAAATAATGTTACATCCTAACCTTATACCTGTTTTTCGTTTGGCTCTGCTTTGGTTTATATTCTATATTGGCTTTTGGCTTTTTATTCTCCAGCCAGTGTTGATTCCAGCTTTTAGTGAAATAAGTGCATTTTTATTCGAAAAAACATTGCCACATATCTACCCTAAATTATTCATGCTGGATGAAAATTCTTGGGTTGCGGCAACAAGGATTGTTGCGCCAGAACCGAGTGAATTACAGTCGATGAACTTTAGAATTAATCAGATTTCTCTTGTATTATTTTCTTATCCGATCTATTGGGCAGCAGCTACATCTCTTCCTTATAAAAGGATAAAAAACATAATTTTGGGGACATGCGTATTATTCTTTATTACTACACTATATCTGTGGATAAAGATAATGCTTCCTATTTATGTATATTTGTCCGCTGAATCTCAGTATTTTGTTTATGATCCTGCGTTAAGTAAGATTCCCTATGAGAGTTACTTCTCACCACTATCCACGACTACGATCAATTTTATCTTTGATTTAACGACTTATTTTTCTGTCTTTATATTGCCTATTTTAATAGTCTATATTTTAAGTAAACCATACTGGCGATATCAATCCTAGTTTAATGACTTGATAACGAGAGTATATGAGTTTTAAAGTGAACTTTTACGATAGAATATTAAGTGGGAATGTATAGGCTTGGACAATCATCCGATGATCATAATGCTTGCATCAAAAGTTAGGGAATATATTTTACCGACTGAATATGAGGCAATGATCTGAAAATTCTTAACTAGCATATCGTTGAGATTAGAAGCTTTTATAAATTAAGTGTCTTCCTAGGCCTAAAAGAGGGGTAGAGTGGGCTGCCAATTAGGATATACTGCATCTCACCCAAAGCGAAACGTGTTGGTTTTTATTCTTGTATTGTTAAAGGTGAAGATATTTTAGTATGGAACTGATACCTATAATTTTATCAGGAGGTGCGGGAAGTCGTCTGTGGCCTGTTTCAAGAGAGTTGCATCCAAAACCATTTATGCTCATGGAAGATGGTGAAACTTTGTTGCAAAAAACATTATCTAGAGCTGTAAATTTATCGAATGTAGTCGAAATCATCACAGTCACAAATCGAGATCTATACTTCAAAACTCAAGATGATTATTCGCTGGTAAATACAGGTGATCTACCATGCTCTTTTATTTTAGAGCCTTTCGGTCGGAATACTGCCCCAGCCATTGCCATTGCAGCACTTAAAATAGCCAAATCTCATGGTGACGATGCCCTTATGCTAGTGTTAGCGGCAGATCATTTGATTGTTGACCAAGATGCATTTTCAGAAGCTGTTTCCAATGCGACTCAATTAGCACAACAAGCTTATTTAGTAACATTTGGTATTCGACCAGAAACTCCTGAAACAGGATTTGGTTATATTGCAGCAGATAGTCATTCAGATTTACTTGCCGGTACAAATAGTCAGGGTTATGTCGTTAAACAGTTTGTTGAAAAACCGTCACTTGATAAAGCAAAAGAATATCTTGCTTCGGGCAATTATTTTTGGAATTCAGGCATGTTTTGCTTTAGTGTCGGAACCCTCTTGGCAGAGCTGGAACAGTATGCACCAGAGGTACTTAATAGTGCCAAAGCTAGTTTCGCGAGTTCGTATTCAAAAAGTAATGAAAACACGGGTTCAATTCGATTGACAGAAGATGATTTTAGTCATGCTCCTGATATTTCTATTGATTTTGCGTTAATGGAAAAATCGAACAAAGTGGCGATGATTGCTTGTGATATTGGCTGGAGTGATATTGGTTCGTGGTATGCGATTAGTGAGCTTAAACAGCCAGATTCAGATGGTAATCGTGTAGTAGGTCAGGCATTACTGCATGATGTGACAAATTGTTATATTCAAAATGAAGGACGAATGGTTGGTGCTATTGGTATTGACAACTTAATTATTGTAGACACGGCTGATGCATTGTTAATCGCCGATAAAACACGTAGTCAAGATGTTAAAAAGATTGTTACTCAACTCAAACAAGGTGAATATAACCTTCATAAAACACATTTAGAAGTTCACCGACCATGGGGTACCTATACCGTCCTTGAAGAAGGCGAGAATTTTCAAATCAAGCGTATTGTTGTTAAACCAGCTGCTTATCTTTCCTTGCAAACACACCATCACCGCAGTGAGCATTGGGTTGTGGTGAGCGGAATAGCCCAAGTAACGAATGATGGTAAAGAGTTTCTGTTAAATAAAAATGAATCAACGTATATCTCCGCAGGACATAAACATCGGTTAGGGAACCCTGGTGTTGTTGATTTGATTATTATCGAAGTGCAAAGTGGTGAATATCTTGGCGAAGATGATATTGTGCGGTTTGACGATATGTATGGTCGAGAATAATGACGCTGACTTGTTTCAAAGCCTACGATATTCGTGGGAAGTTAGGTGATGAATTAAATGAAGATATTGCCTATCGTATTGGTCGAGCCTATGCACATTATTTGAAAGCTAAAAAGGTTGTTATTGGTGGCGATATTCGTCTTTCTAGTCAGCCATTAAAACAAGCCCTCGCGAAAGGATTGATGGAGTCAGGTGTTGATGTGCTTGATCTTGGTATGGTAGGCACAGAAGAAATATATTTTGCAGCATTTCATTTAGATGTTGATGGCGGTATAGAAGTTACTGCCAGTCACAACCCGATTGACTTTAATGGTATGAAGCTCGTAAGTCGAGGGGCAAAACCTATTAGTGGCGATACAGGTCTGAAAGAAATTCAGTGCCTTGCTGAAGAAAACAATTTCCCTGTGTCATCTCGGCAAGGAACCTTTCAAAATCACTCAGTTCAAGAAGAGTATATTAATCACCTTTTAGGATATATAAATTTATCGAATATTAAGCCATTAAAATTGGTTGTTAATGCTGGAAATGGTGCGGCAGGGCATGTGATTGATGCAATAGAACAACATTTTCAGCAAGCAAAAGTGCCAATAGAATTTATAAAAATACACCATGATGCTGACGGCACGTTTCCAAACGGCATTCCAAATCCCCTGTTACCAGAAAATCGTGATGTAACAACAAAGGCGGTTCGTCAACATAATGCTGATATGGGAATCGCATGGGATGGAGATTTTGATCGTTGTTTCCTATTTGATGAAAACGGTGAGTTTATCGAAGGTTATTATATTGTAGGTCTATTGGCCGAAGCATTTTTGGCTAAAAATCCTGGTGAAAAAATAATCCATGATCCGCGACTGATATGGAATACCATAGATATAGTAGAAAATGCTGGCGGACAAGCAATACAAAGTAAAACAGGTCATGCTTTTATAAAAGAACGGATGCGGTTTGAAAATGCTATTTATGGTGGTGAAATGAGTGCCCATCACTATTTTCGTGACTTTGCTTATTGTGATAGCGGCATGATTCCATGGTTATTAGTATCTGAGCTACTTAGCGTAACGGGCACGTCACTATCAAGTATGGTTAGCGAGCGAATTGAATTATTTCCTTGTAGTGGTGAGATTAATTACAAAGTACATGATGTTGAAGCAAGCATCGAAAGAGTCAAAAATCATTTTAAGAGTGATTATCTCGAACAAGATGATACTGATGGTCTAAGCATGTGCTTTTCCACTTGGCGCTTTAATTTGCGAGCATCTAATACGGAGCCATTATTACGTCTGAATATAGAAAGTAATGGAAGTGCGGAGATCATCCAGCAATATATTAATACGTTAAAAAGTATAATTACAAATGACTTGCATTAAGTTAGAGCTAAAGCTAAATAGAATCTCTTTCTTGGTTTACCTTCCCTTAGGTCAATCATGAATAAAAAAGATAAAAGTCCAATTTTTATTCACTCTCTTTTCCGTTCAGGAAGCACTTATTTATTTAATGTTTTTCGCCGGTCCAATTCTGGGTACTGGTGTTACCAAGAACCATTAAATGAGCATTTATTATTACTTGATACCAATCAGATGCAAGAAGTTGGTAAAGAAATGGCTAGATATTTGAATCATCCACAGATCGATAAGCCTTACTATTATGAATTTCAAATGATCGCTGGTGAGATAAAGAATACTTTCCCCAAAGAGCTTTCTTATTATCAATATTTTTTACCGGCAGGTAGTGATGTTAGTAATCTTAAAGATTATTTCACTTTTTTATCAAATAGAGCACAGGGCCGTCCTGTTTTTCAATGTTGTCGTACATCTGGACGTACAGCATGTTTGAAAACAGAGTTTGGAGGAGTGCATATATTTTTGTGGCGACATCCTTGGAACCAGTGGTGGTCTTATAAAATAGACAATTACTTTGATCAACGGAATCTATTGATTGCAAATGCACAAAATATACCCCCATTTTTGACTGAAGTGATTAGCGATCTTGAACTTGAACAATTTAATTCATGGGAAAAGGTCGAACAACAAACTTCCTTAAACCGAAATAGGTTAGATGCACCAAGAAGTTATAAGCTTTTCTATGCCTTATGGTGCCATGCATTTCTTGAAGCGAAACCTAGTTGTGATATAGCTATTAATATCGATCAATTGAGTTATTCGGATTATTATCGTAAAGACATTCTCAATAATTTAGATAACTTAGGTGTGCAAGGAATTGATTTTTCAGATTGTGATATGCCGCAATCAATTTATGTGCAGAGTGAAACAGGTTTTTATAATGAGATAGAACAAGAAATTCATGACTTATTGGTGAAACATGGCTACAGTCAATATGAAATGAAAGAATTAAGGGCGCTAAATGAAGAAAGAATATCTTTAGCGAAGGTGTCACAGGTAGATAAGAATCTTATTGTGAGTAAAGAGATGACAGCTCGAAAAATTGTAAAAAGATATGAGGCAGAACTTTCTAATGCTATGAGTAATCTTTCTGAGGTTGAAACTAAAATAAAAGAAGCAGAAGCGAAAGTAGAACAAGCAGAAGCGAAAGTAGAACAAGCAGAAGCGAAAGTAGAACAAGCAGAAGCGAAAGTAGAGCAGGCTAATGGCAAAACAGACCAAGCTGAAGTCTTAGCACAGCAAGCGGAATCTAAAGTAAACCAAGTAGAGAGCAAACTAGAAATGTTATATCGTAGCCATTCATGGCGGATAACTGCACCACTGCGTAGTATTATGAACTTTCTTAAAAACCAATGACTGCTGAAAGAGTACAAATGAAATTTAATAGAGGTCATCAGAATTTACAATGAAAAATTTTCATTGGCTTTCTTTAATGGGCAGAAAGTTTTTTAGGATTGTACCTAATCAGACTATTTTTAGTATTGTCTTTTCATTAATTTCAAAATTCACAAGTATTTTAGTGTCATACCTGCCTTTAAAAGTTGTAATTTTGCTAGGCTCGACTGGTATCCCTAAATTTTTCCCGGCTAGTTTCCAACTGTTTGAGCGTGAAACGTTAGTTATAGCCTTGTGCGGGGCGACAGTCGTTTTTTATATGATATATCTAACCTCTGAAAAAGTGTTGGTTAAGTTAACAGAAATGGGAGCAGAGAACATATTAATAAACACGGGGAAAATGCCGCTTTTTGATAATCAGCAGGATGTAGCTCAGAAAGGGTTTCAGCGATACTCACAAAGTTTGGCAGAACTCTTTTTCCTGTTTATTTCAGTAGCTGTCTTAGCTTGGCTTTATCCAAGCGTATTAGTATTGATGGTGAGTTATGGTATTGTGATTATAGGATTGCATCGAGCATTTTTTATGGTTGCAGACCACCACTTAATTCAAAATGACAACTCAAAATCCAGCCTGATGACGCTATTTGATGTGGGGTATTTGCTTGTTTTTGTATTCATGATATATCAAGCGATTAATGGTGATGGTCCGGGCATACTCATCATGATTTTGACCTTTATACTGATTCGGCAGTTTCAAGGGAGTCTCAAAAAAGTAATTGTAAATATAAAAAACCTTGTATTGCGACATGTTCAAATTAATGCATTATTTTTTAATGAACAGGTTCTAGTTCAAGATAAAACATTTCATGGAGATTTATTTTGGACATTGGCAGAGCCATCGAATGTTCAACAATGGGTTGGGGTGGTCATTGAACGGTCTACTGGTAAAAGGCCTGAGAAGATTACATGTCAATGGTTGCAGTTGGATGTACGAGATGTACAGGTTTATCGAGCTTCAGTCTGTACTGCTACAGGTGAAAAGGATGAATATCTAATCAAACTATTTGGCAAAAAACAAACTTTGGCTGCTCAGCATGAAAATGAAATTATGCTGCAAATTCCAGATATACCTAGTTTAGAGCTTTTAGCAATTGATGAAGTACAAGGTTTTTATTGTTTATTATTTGATTGGAAAAATGGTAGTGCACCGAGGTATGAGAAAACAGAAGATAGTAAATTTAAACTTAATGAATCGTTGATGAAGGTAATTCCGCCTAAGCTATTTGTAGAAAAATATTTGCGATCACACCCACTATTACCACAACGTTTAGATCAACAGTTTTGGCAACGTGTAGAATATGTCAGTAATTTAACGGATAGCACTGTTGGTGATGACATTGCAAAATTATTAGCGGTTACTAAAGAGATTAAAAACCGATTAAACATGCTTCCGTTGACAGTGATTAATCCGAAATTATCACGGAAAATGTTATTAATAACAGAAAAAGCAATAGTTGCATTACATTGGAATCGATGGGCGATAGAGCCGATGGGGGCAGGGTGGTCAATTAAGGACGATGGCTTGAGTCGTTTGGCCGTAGCCACAGAAAAAACACGAGACTGTCGGGAAGATACTCAGGAAGTGAAAGATTCAGATACAAGCCTAGCAGCATCTATATATGCTTTTGAACAATTGATCAATAGCCAGAAATTTTTACAAGCATATGATTTAATTCCCCTCATTTTAGAGTGCTTAGATACAAAATAAAACCATATAATTTTAGCTGTTCTAGATAAATTAATGAGTATTGAAGAGTAAATGAATAATCAAAAACAACTAATTATCCACTGTGGATTTCATAAAACTGCTTCGTCATCGATTCAGCACACCTTGGGCAACAATAGGGAAAAACTTAAAAAACTAGGTTACTACTATCCCGATATGCTTATAGAAGGTCATCGCTTCTATAATCAATCGATTCCATTGTTTGGTTTTTTTACTAAATATCCAGAAGACTTTCAGCATTATAAAATGCTTAATGATTTTGATCCGGATCAAATAAATCAACAAATTGATAATATCCTTAAAAAGGATATTATCAATCATGACCGTGTGTTGTTTTCTGACGAATTTATTTCTAGCCTAGATGAAGAGGAGCTTATTGAGCTTAAAAATAAATTTGATTTAATGGGCTTTAAGATCAGAGTCATAACCTTTGTTCGAGATCCAAGCAATTTGGTGACGTCCCAGATTCAACAACGAATTCCTAACGGTAGTATCCAAGCCCAATTAGATAAGCTTAATAAGAATAAAAAAAGTTATTTGAAGATAAGAACTTTGATAGATGTTTTCGGGACATCTGTTGAATTTCACTGCTTTGAGAAGGCCTGTCAGTTCCCAAATGGACCAGTAGCCTATTTCCTAAATTTATTAGATATTCAGAAACAGAATTCAATTAAATTAAAAATTGTTAATGAATCGAGGTCTAGCCAAGCCGTGAGGTTGATCGATTATATACATAACAATAGCTCGGAACTTATGAAGAACCGAAGAGATTTTTTTCCTTTATTGGCGATAAAAGGAGAAAAGTTTGTATTGACTGGTCGGGAATTTAGCCAAATCGAAAACGTAGTAGCTGATGAAAGGGAGATGATATTAGCATTATTGGGTGAAAAATTCTTTATGCCTATCAATTATTCAACGAGTGAAAGAGAGTTAACATGGAATACAGAACAAATTGATACGGTCATTTTTATCCTCAATGAATTGAAGAAACACATTGCGATACCAGTCTATCAATATTTTTATCAGTTGTATTTCACCAAAAATACGATAATGTATGATCAGTTAAATAAAATGGCTCACAGCATTGTTAAAATACATCCAGATGCAGTTAGTGAAATCAGCTTTCCTATAGTCACCCCCCCCAAAATAAGTAAATATAAGAAAGTGATATTACATGTTGGACCTGATAAAACTGGTTCAACATCAATACAATTTTCCCTAGATAAAAGCCGAGAGTTGTTACTTGAACATGGTGTTTTTTACCCTATTGGAAGTGGTGTTAACAAAAAAAGGCACCACATACTAGGATCTTGTGTTACTGCTGAAGCAGACTTATTTATCTATAACGAGGGATATAACTGTGAACAGCATTTACAGGAAATTCTTCATAGAGATCAAAATTATTTAGCGTTCCTTAAAAATAGTTTCAATAAAATACAAGCGGATACATTAGTTCTTTCATGTGAGGGGTTTGCCCATCTCGCAGAGGATGCATTTGAGCGAATGAGAGAATTTCTCACCGAGTATTGTGATGACATTGAAGTGGTCTTGTATGCAAGAGCACCACTGTCATACGCGGGGAGTGCATTAAGCCAGCGTGTTAAACGTGGCGAAGGAACGTTTGATGAAAATTTCTTTCCTGCATTCCCATTTCAGGACGTAATGGAAAAGTTAATCCGAGTTTTTGGTAAGAAGAAAATTAATATTCGACAATTTACAAAAGAATCCCTTCCCAACGGGAATGTGGTTTTAGATTTTCTTTCGTTATTAAATTTACCAAAATCGGTACAAAGCAAGGTAATAGATGTAATGCCCCCCCAAAATTCTTCTTTATCAGCCGAAGCGAGGCTGGTAGGAAACAGGATGATAGAATTATTAGATGGTTATATTCCTCCTGGGGACGAATTTAGGGTTAAGAGAGGGATTGGTGGAGAGTTCTTACCTCGGATAAAAGGGAGAAAGTTCCAATTTAACGATTTCCAACGAAAAGAAATTCTTAAGGCAAGCAAGCCTCATATAGATTATCTTACCAATGAGTTTGGTATTGAATTACAGAATGAAAATATATCTCCATACGAGCCATTAAATATTTCAAAAGAAACAATTGATTTTACTGCGCGAGTGCTTCTGAACATATTAGTACCTGATTTTGACCTATCAACGGGTACTAAGCATTCGTCACCTAAAGTAGATGATATAAGAAGAGGGATGGTCTTGCCTAAAGGCCCTGAAGCTATTGTAAGGAAAAAAGAAGGTAAGTTTAAAAAGATAATATTTCATGTGGGGCCAGACAAGACAGGGACGACCTCTATACAGACGACTTTACATAAGGGGCGAGAATTATTACTTAAAAATAGTGTATTTTATCCGGCCGGTCTTAGGGCTCATAATTTAGGATCCTATTTTACTCCTGAATCTGAATTATTTATTTATAACAAATCGTTTAATCGTGAACAGCATCTTCAAAAAATTCTAGACAGGGATAGAGAATATATTTCCTATCTTGAGAAAGCATTTCTTGAAATTCCAGCAGATACAGCGGTATTGTCATGTGAGGGCTTTGTTCATATGACAGAGTCAAGCCTTGAACAAATAAAACAATTTCTTGAACAGTACTGTGATGAAATTGAAGTCGTACTCTATGTCAGATCACCGTTGTCATACGCTACCAGTGCGATAAGTCAACGTGTTAAAACGGGCGAAAGAGTTTGGGAAGGGATGCATATTCCAACGCAGCCTTACCAAGATTTTTTAGAGAAATTAATTAGGGTATTTGGAGAAAAACAACTTAATGTTAGGCCTTTCTCTAAAGAATTATTACCAAATGGCAATGTTGTATTGGATTTTTTGCGATTGCTAAATTTTCCGCAGTCAATTGAGGAAAAAGTGTTAATGATGGCGCCGAATTATAATTCTTCACTGTCTGAAGAGGCGGTAATCATTGGTGACCGGATGATTAAAATATTAGATGGTTATATACCGCTGGGAACAGAATTTAAAAACAAAAGGAATATTGGAAGAGGATTTTTACCAATGATAGAAGGTAGAAAAATTCAATTAAAAGATTCGCAACAAGAAGCGGTACTCAGTCTATCTGCACGACATACTGAATACCTTGCTAAAGAGTTTGGTCTTATACTGCCAGATGAGACACGAAAGGCCTATGAGCCGCTGGGACTATCCGCAGCCACGATTGATTTTACTGCAAGGGTATTATTAAATGTTTTGGTGCCCGATTTTGACATAACAACGACAATTACTCATAAATGTGACAAAGAAATACCTAAAGTTGAAGACACTTTGTTGTCAAGGTTAAAAAACAAACTAAAAGGATGTGTTTGGCGAGTAGTTCTAAAGGTTAAGAAAATGACGGATCCTTATCCTAGACTCCGAAGATATGGTAAATCAGTTCTCATTCGTTTTGGAATGCTTTGATGAGAGTTATTCTGGACATAGAATCTATAGCCCATCCATTAACAGGGATTGGTCGATATACCTTGGCTTTAGCTCGAGAACTTCTAAAATCACCGCTTGTTGAAAATGTTAAATTACTTACTTTGACACAACAATTGGTATTAGAGACATCGGAGGAATTAGAAGCATATGTTGAAAAAGTGATACCTAGAGAAAGTGCTGAAATTCAACAAGATACTGTGGAAAATAACAACACTTCTATTCATATACCTTTTTGGCGATTTATACCTTTCTGGGAACGAATACCTTATCGACAACAGATTCCTTTTCGGGATCAACTTATTTCAAACTATAATAACTTTAAGCATTGGAGGCAGGTGCGTCAATACCGAAAGTTTGTACCATTTAAAGGCTTTTTTCGTCGAGGCTATTACCTCTTTAAGGATTGGAAGTATAAAAATATAGTAAGAAATTTACCGAAGTATACTTTTCATGGCCCCAATTATCATTTAATTCCAACCTCAAACAAATCGGTTGTGACAATTCATGACTTATCGGTTCTTAGACATCCTGAGTGTCACCCAAAGGAGCGTACGGACTTTTGGACTAAAGAAATATATGACGTGGCTAGACGAGCGATGCAGATTATCACAGTCTCAGAATTTCAGAAACAAGAGATCATTGAGTTACTTGATGTCGAGGCAGATAAAGTCAATGTTGTGTATTTAGGTGTAGAGCCCAAGTTTCAACCTTATTCAGATGTTGACTGCCAAGGTGTTCTCGAAAAGCACGGCTTACAATATAAGCAATACAGCCTTGTTGTTTCGACAATAGAGCCGCGAAAGAATTTTGTTCGATTATTACAAGCATTTGAGAAATTGCCGAAAAAGATACGATTATTATATCCATTGGCAATTGTCGGTGATAAGGGCTGGGCAAGTGATAATATTCATCAGATAATTTCACAATTGGTTGAGAAAAAAGAAGTAATACGGTTGGGCTACGTTGATGAACAGGATCTTCCTAAGCTATATGCAGCGGCGACAGTATTTTTGTATCCATCTATATACGAAGGTTTTGGATTGCCTGTTTTAGAAGCTATGGCAAGCGGTACAGCTGTATTATCATCAAACACTAGCTCGATACCAGAAGTTGCGGGAAATGGTTGTTTGCTAGTGGATCCCTATTCTGTCGATGATATTGCACATGGGTGGAGCAATTTATTAGAAGATGAAAATATGCGCGAAAGATTAAGTCAAGCTGGTCAACAGCAGGCAAAACTATTTTCATGGCAGCGCTGTGCAAAGCAAACAATTGATGTGTACGATAAATTACAGTCCTAATGAATGCATAAGCCACAAAAACCTATTCGAGTTTTACATTTTTATAAAACCTGCTATCCCTATTCATTTGGAGGAGTGGAGCAGGTTATTCATCAGCTTTGTAGGGGGGGGGCTAGTAATGGCATTGAGAATAAAGTGCTAGTTCTAAGTCCTGATGTTAAGGACGATGTATTGGAAATAGATGGTTACCAGATACACCGAGTAAAACAGAGTTTTGAAGTGGCATCTACGGGATTTTCAATCTCAGTCTTAAGCCGTTTTAAGGCATTACTAGAACAAACAGACATTATACATTACCACTTCCCATGGCCATTCATGGACCTTGTTCATTTTTATAGCCAAGTAAATAAGCCAACAGTGGTGAGCTATCATTCGGATATCATCCGACAAAAGTACTTACTGAAATTATACCGACCATTAATGCATCGCTTTCTATCAGATGTAACATCAATTATTTCGGCATCACCAAATTATCTTGCTTCGAGTGAAGTGTTAAAACGTTATCAAAATAAAACTAAGGTTATTCCTTTTGGCTTGGATAGGAAAAGCTACTCAGAGCCAACATCCGAGTTATTGGATTATTGGCAAAATATCACAGGTGAAAAATTCTTCTTATTTTTAGGGGCACTGCGGTATTACAAAGGATTACATATTCTTATGGAGGCATTAGTAGGCCTAGAATATCCTGTAATCATTGCAGGATCGGGACCGGTTGAGAATGAATTAAAAGTTCAAGCTGAAAAACTAGGATTAAAAAATGTTTTGTTCGTGAATGAAGTGTCGGAACAAGATAAAGTAACCCTATTCAAAACATGCTACGCAGTGGTGTTTCCTTCACATTTACGTTCAGAAGCGTTCGGTATCGTCCTGTTAGAAGGTGCAATGTTTGGCAAGCCATTGATTTCAAGTGAAATAGGTACGGGAACAACCTTTGTTAATATTGATGGGGAGACGGGTTTAGTCATACCTCCCAGTGATGTCACTGAATTAAGAAATGCCATGTGCTATTTATGGGATAACCCTACTGAAGCCAAGAGAATGGGGGATAATGCGCAGAAACGATATTGGGAATTGTTTTCTGCAGAAAAAATGATTTCAAGCTATTCAGAACTCTATAGAGAGCTAATAATACCCCCTCGTTAGAGGGGGTATTATATTTGTTGATACCAGTATATTATCTAAACGCTACATTTGGGCGTTTGAATTTTAAGAATATTGACAATGTTAAGGAGAATAGTAATGAAGAAATTTGGTATAGCTATCACAGTGGCTGTAGCAGCAATGATGTCAACAACCTCGTCTTTTGCTTCAGGTGTTGGTAATGCCTGTGATATTGACAGTGGTATTTTTGAAGCTGCCGTTGATCAAGCTTATGAAGATACCTTACAGTTTGGTTTTGGCCTAGGAATGTGGGCAACGTTAATGAATAAATCAGGTAAAGTTTGTTATGTTTACTCAGTAGATGGAGCGACAGCGACAGACAATGGTGGGTCTAATGCAGGAGCTACTGCTTGGTTAGGTAGTCGAGTGATTTCTGCACAAAAAGCCAATACAGCTAATCAATTTAGTTTAGATGGTCTAGCAATTTCAACCGGAGCACTATCAGCTGCTGTTTACCCTGGTGGAAGCCTATACGGCTTGCAACATAGTAACCCTGTAGATACAAATGTCGTTTATAAAGGCGCACCATCGGACCTCGGCACAACTGGAGGCGATCCATTAGTGGGCAAGAGACCTGGTGGTGTCAATGTCTTTGGTGGCGGTGTTGCACTGTATAATTCTGCTGGTATAAAAATTGGTTCGGTAGGTGTATCAGGTGATACCTCATGTCGTGACCATACAATGGCTTATCGTCTTCGTGCAGAGCTATTGGGTGATAACCAACCAAATGATGATGGTTTAGAATTGGTTGATACGACAGTTACTCCATTATCTGCGCTATTTCAACAGCCTGCATGTGGTGTAAATGATCCTACAAGCACAGCGGCTTCAAATAATCCTACAGATGCAGGTGACTTTGGTATTCGTTAATCAGTAGTTATTAAGTTTAGTTAGACTAAATTTAACTCTAATAAAAAGCCCTCGTTTTACGGGGGCTTTTTTATGTAATAATGAGTTATATCGGAAATACATGTTTGGAGTAGCTCAATGTATCGTAGTAAAGGATTTACCCTATTAGAATTATTGGTGGTGATGGTTATTATTGGCTTATTAGTGGGTTACGTGGCACCACGCTATTTTTCGCAATTAGGTAAGTCTGAAATCAAAGCTGCTCGGGCTCAAATATCAGCTATTGAAAAAGCATTGGATATCTATCGTTTAGATATGGGGTATTACCCATCACAAGAAGTAAATTTATCAGCATTGGACGTTGCTCCTGAGAATGAACCCAAATGGCTGGGGCCTTATCTGGAAAAAGCAGTGCCGTTAGATCCATGGGGGCAAGCTTATGTGTATCGAATTCCTAGTGAACAGGGTAACGAGTATGATTTGTTTTCCTATGGAAAAGATAGAAAATTAGGCGGTACAGCTGAAAACGCTGACATCTATAATCGCTAAAAGACATTATTTCAGATTATGCAATTTCAATTGAGGGTCATGCGCCCCCAAACAACCCCAGAAATTATTCGCATTGAAGCGGTTAATGATAATGATGCGCGACGTTTAGCTGAACAGCAGGGCTTTACCGTATTACGAGTACGCCAAAAAGGAATAAGTCGTCGAAAAGGACATTTTCCATTATTATTTTTCTGTCAAGAACTACGCGTTTTATTAGAAGCGGGTTTAACACTAACAGAATCATTAGAAACATTAGCTCAGAAAGAAATGAATACTGATAATCGGGCAACTATTTCAACTGTATTAGTTTCTTTACGTAATGGTCGACAATTTTCGGATGCTTTATCAGCAGTGCCTGAATGTTTCCCCAGCTTATTTGTCGCTAATATTAAAGCCTGCGAAACAACGGGAAATTTACCAGAAGGATTGCAACGCTTTTCTCTCTATCTTGAGCAGATAGATGTGTTACGGAAGAAGATCATCAGTGCTTCTATTTACCCCGCTTTGGTACTGGCTTTTGGTGGTTTGGTATTGTTCTTTCTTATAGCTTATGTTGTACCACGTTTTAGCCAGATTTATGAGTCGCGATCAATCGATTTGTCATTGGCATCTGAGGTCTTGCTAAAGATTGGTCAAGCCGTTGAAAATCATGGGCTGTTAATGCTAGTAGTACTGGTGATGTTTGTAATTTTGGTGACAGCTGCTCTTATGCAACCAGCCGTGCGTGCATACATTGGAACGATTATCACTCGGCTGCCTCAAATTGGTGAGCGAGTACGGGTGTATCATTTAAGCCGGTTTTATCGCACATTTTCTATGCTGTTACGTAGTGGTATTCCAGTGGTATCAGCATTAGATATGGTGAATGAATTATTAGGACAAACATTACAACAGAATGTAACTACAGCCAAACATCTTATCAGTGAAGGGCGACCATTCGCTCAAGCCATGACAACATGTAACCTGACGACGCCAGTGGCGTCACAATTATTTCGTGTTGGTGAGAAATCGGGCAAACTTGATGTGATGATGGAGCGGGCAGCAGATTTTCATGAACAGGAAATGTTGCGTTGGGTAGATGCCTTTACTAAATTGTTTGAGCCGATGTTAATGGCAGCCATTGGTTTGGTGATAGGATTGATTGTTTTATTGATGTATTTACCTATTTTTGAATTGGCGAGTGGTATTCAATGACCATTGCAGAACTAATCATACAGGCAATTAAGACCAATGAGACTGGTAAAAGCTCATTAAACGTACTTGAAGAAACAAGTGGTTTAGCAATAGAAAAGCTTGTTGCAGAATTAGCCGAATTCTTTTCGTATCAAACCATTCACTTTGACGAAATGTTAGTGAGTAGCCCTGCGTTTGATTTGTTATCTTTTTCTGATGCAATTCAGAGAGATTGTGTTGTTATAAGTGATGATTCGGCTAGTTTAACTTTTGTCTTTTCTGATGTGTTTGATAGTAACTTGATGGCCTGGGCAGTAGAAAAAATAGCATTACCATTCACTAGTAAACTTGCCTCTAGAGCTGATATTACCGCCTATTTGGCCAAACAAGAAGAATCCTTGCGAGCAGTTGATTCTGCACTATCTAATGTTGGTAGTGATGGCGTAAACGAAAATCTTATTGAAGAGTTATCACTACATAGCATTGAGATGGATGATAGTTCGGTAGTGAAGTTAGTGCGTTCTACGCTTTATGATGCTTTAAAAGCGGATGCCAGTGATGTTCACCTTGAAACAACGCCGCAAGGTTTAGCAATTAAATACCGCCTTGATGGTGTTATCAGTCAAATGGGTGCCGTCAGTGAACAGGGAATGGCGGAACAGATCGTTTCTCGTATTAAAGTCATGGCTGAGCTTGATATTACTGAAACCCGTATACCTCAGGACGGACGTTTTCGTGCTGTATACCGAGGCCGAGAAATTGATTTCCGGGTGTCGATTATGCCGAGTATTCATGGCGAGGATGTGGTTATCCGTGTCCTTGATAAGCAATCATTAGCTGATCATGTAGGAGGCTTACGATTAGATTATCTTGGCTTTGATGACAATGTTATGGCTGTGATGCGACGCCATTTTTTGAGTCCTTATGGCATGGTGTTAGTGACGGGGCCAACAGGTAGCGGTAAGACAACAACACTCTATGCGGCGATAAGTGAAATTAATAATGGTATGGATAAAATCATTACCATTGAAGACCCAGTGGAATATCAGTTGTCCGGCGTATTACAGATACCTGTTAATGAGAAAAAAGGATTAAGTTTTTCCTTGGGATTAAGATCAATACTTCGACATGATCCGGATAAGATCATGGTGGGCGAGATTCGTGATGGAGAGACAGCACAAATAGCGGTTCAATCTGCATTAACAGGGCATTTAGTCTTTACCACTGTGCATGCCAATAATGTATTTGATGTGATTGGTCGGTTTCTGAATATGGGTGTTGATCCATACAGTTTTGTATCTGCATTGAATATTGTTATTGCACAGCGATTAATCAGAACGGTTTGTTCGTCGTGTGCTGAACTTGTTGCGGTTGATGAAGCGTTAACAAATTTGGCGGGTGTGACACCACCTGAGGATGCAAAGCCTGTACATGGTAAAGGTTGTGGAGTATGTCGAGGTACAGGTTACAAGGGTCGTCGTGCTGTTGCTGAAATACTCTGTCTAGATGATGAGTTACGAGAGCTTATTGCGAGGCGAGCACCGATTAGTCAAATCAAAGAACACGCCCGAAATCAAGGAACCTATTTACTACGTGAGGCGGCATTGGACTTGGCATGGCGTGGTGAAACAACAATAGAAGAGGTGAACCGTGTTACCGCAATGGCGTAAACCGACTCTAATTGCCATTACTCCTGACAGTATTACGATAAATTCAGGAGATAAAGAAAACCGTGTTATTGATACGGAAAATGTATCTTCATGGGCTCAAGTGCTGATCAAACTTGAGAACAATGCTGCAACGATAAAACCTGGCTCGATTAGATTTATTCTGTCAAATCATTATGTTCGTTATGCGGTATTACCGTGGCAACCAGATGTCTTTTCGCAGCAAGATTGGCAGTCGTTAGCAGAAAATTATATGCGAACACTCTATGGCAATGATATCGATAACTGGACTATTCGTATTGCTATGCAAGGCTATGGCCAACCATTGGTAATTAGTGCCATCGACCAGCTTTTATTAATGCGATTAGAGGCGTTAGCTCAGCAATATAAATGGACAATTGAGGCTATTGAACCCGCTTTAATGAGTGTGATGAATCATTATCATCATAAAATTAAAAAACATGACTGGTTAATGCTTGCCGAACCACAACGATTATTATTAGCTGAAATAACAAAAGGGGCTTTGGTACGTTTTACTGTTGCTTCTCCTACAGTTAATCAACAATCAGTTGAGGCATTGAATGTTGTAAAACGCACGATGAAATTACAACAAGAGATGAAATCGAGACATCTTCATGTTTTTGGCAAGGACACGTCATTAGCTGAAGAGGAGGTGGACATGTTAAAAGCGAGTTCATTATCAATACATAATAAGAGTGATAACACCTCCATGAGTGAAATGTTGGCCACATTAATATGACGTTTCTATCATTAAATTTTTCGACGCTCAAACAACGTAGTCGCCGACAGTCAAATATAGTGCTGATAGTGGTGCTGATGCTAATTTCACTAGGGCTGTTAGTGGAAGAACAGCGAATAAGCACTAACGTTACTGAGATTGAAAATTCAATCGCCATTTCACAAGGGCGAAAACCTATCAAGCAAGCTCAGCCAACCGAACACGATATAAGAATGCTGAAAGTAGCGAGTGCAGTACAGGGAAAGCTGAATTTTCCGTGGCAGGATTTACTTAGTTCATTAGAGGTGGTTAAAAAATCAGCACCAAAAATAAAGTTAATGACCATTCAACCAAACCCTACCAAGGGAGATGTGTTGATTGGCGCTGAAGCAGTTGATTTACCTACCATGCTTAATTTTATAGATTTATTAAAGGAGCAGCCGGTTTTCCAAGATGTGTTATTAGTGAATCAACGTCACTTAGGATTGAACAACAAAAAACGCCTAAGTTTCACATTAAAAATGCGGTGGAAAATTTGATGGCTAGATTACAGTGGCTACTTGCAAGATTGGGTGACAGAGTGGGTCTGGCAGGTTGGATTGCTTGGTTATTATTAGTAGTAATAACGATGTATAGCGTTTATATACTGCTTCCGGCACAGCAAAATTTACGATTACTTGAGCAGTATTCAGTTGAAATACCAAAAACAGCACCGATTGTTTACCAGTATATTTCACCTGCAGAGCAGTTTTTTGATAATACACCTATAGTTGAAAATGTAACTACCAGCATCCAAGCTATATTTGATGTGGCAAAAAAATACCGTATTACGATAAATGAAGTGGCGTATAAAGATGAACGAAGGCAAGGAGAAAATCTTGTTCACTATAATATGAATTTTTCTGTTGAGGCCACTTATCCGAAGATTAAAGCATTTATTGTTGATGTATTGGCAGGTTTACCTTATGTAGCGTTAGAACAATTAGCCTTCGAACGAGATGATGCCGGTATTGTATCGGCAAATCTTCGTTTTACCTTGTATATGGTGCACAAGTGATAAACGAAACAATTAAACGTTGGGTGATTTTGGCAAGCTTATTACTATTAACGCTATGGTTGGTGTGGAATACACCACAATCGGATAGTGATACAGTTATAGTGAAACCGACGCTTATAGCTGAAAAGATCTCTGTGGCACAAGCAAAGAGTTTAAGAGACGATATAAAGAATGACAATGTATTGGCATTGCTTCAACGGCAATCTTTTAAGGGAAAATCGGTGGATTTATTTGATACTCCAGTCAACAAACAACAGCAGATTAAAAAAATGTCTAATATTAAACCTGTTGTTAAACCGGTAGCCAAAAGGCCAACAGCGCCACCATTGCCATTCAAATATATTGGAAAATTAATTGAAAATGATGTGATAAAAGTATTTTTGCTGCAAGGTGAGGCATTACATATTGTCAGTGAGGGCGATATAGTGGATAAACATTATCAATTAAAAGATATAGATGGAGAACAGCTCCGCTGGTTATATTTACCCTTAAATATTACTCAGAATATGAATATTGGAAAGACACCGTGAATACACTTAACTTAAAGTTAGAAACCATTATGAATAAAATAGTATATTATTTTTCGAAATTGTTGATTGTTGTGAGTGTTATAGCTTTTGCTCTTAGTGGCTGTAATACGGCAGATTTATTTACCAAAAAGGATGATGTGACTGATTATTCTGACGTTTTAGCTGTTCCTGAGAATATAGAAGAGCTCAAACAAAAAGGAAAAGTATTACAAGGCTTAACGATAGAAGCAGATGCGGCACTTAATAATGATGATTTTGATTCGGCCGAACAACTTTATAATCGTATATTTGACCTTGATTTAAATAATTTACGAGCAAAAGAAGGTATGCGTCGCGTTGCCATCTTTCGACAACATGAAGCGACTATAGAGCAAGCACAAGGTTTGATAGGGAGATCAGAGCAGGATGATGAAAAAGCAGCCACTTTATTGCGGGAAGTATTGGTCGAAGACCCTGAAAACATAGAGGCTGCAAGCTTATATAGGGCAATGGTTGTTAGGGAGGATGAAAAACGTATTGAAGGTTTACATAAACGACTTAAATACACTAATCCAGTATCACTCGAATTTAGAGATACCCAGCTAAAAATTATCATTGAAGCCTTAGCAAAAGGTACGGGAGTAAACTTCATCCTTGATAAAGATGTGAAGAGCAATTTAAAAGCTTCGTTATTTATTCAAAATGTATCACTGGAAGATGCGATTGATGTTTTAGTACAGTCTAATCAGTTGAAGAAAAAAGTGTTAAATGAAAATTCGGTCATTATTTATCCCGATACACCGCTAAAAACGCGCCAGTATCAAGATTTGATTATCCGAAGTTTTTTCCTGGAGTATGCTGACCCTGAGACTGTGAGTAAGTTGTTAAAATCAATGTTGGGCATTAGACAGATCCAGACAGATGATCGATTACCGATGATTATGATTAAGGATGTACCTGAGGTGATGGTGCTAGCAGAGAAATTGATTAAATCTCAAGACTTGCCTGAGCCTGAAGTGATGTTGGAAATGGAGATTCTCGAAATAAGGCGAACAGAAAGTACCGATAAAGGTGTCACGTGGCCGACACGGCTAACAGTAATATCTTCAGACGGTTTAACGCTGGAAGCATTAAAGAATGTGAACTCTGGCGATATTAGTGTAAGTCCAAATCCATCAATCATTTTTGAAGGTCAAGATTCAAATGTTAACTTGTTAGCAAATCCACGCATTCGTGTTAAAAATGGCGAATCTGCAAAAATTCATATTGGTGATCGTGTGCCCGTTATTACTTCTAATGTTTCTTCTAATGGTGTTATTTCAGATAATGTTCAATATATTGATACCGGCTTAAAACTTGAAGTACAGCCAACGATTAGCATGAGTGGTGATGTCACTATCAAGTTGACTCTTGAGGTTAGTTCCGTTGGTGAGATAGTTACCACTATTACAGGAGCGTCTGTTCCCCAAATAGGCACGAGAAGCACGTCCACCGAACTGCGTTTAAAAGATGGTGAAACGCAAATATTAGCAGGTTTAATTAGCGATGCAGATCGTGAAACAGTCAATAAAATACCGGGTTTAGGTGATATTCCAATATTAGGACGCTTCTTTTCAACACATAGCAATGAGAAGGTGAAAACAGAGTTAGTACTCTCGATTACACCGCATATTATTCGTCCTCGGAAATCACCTGATGCGGCATTAGCAGAATATTGGACTGGCACAGAACTCAATGCGGGAAGAGGCTTTACACAACCTAGAACACGGGAAGAAATTTCTAAACTCTTTAAAGCAGGCGTTGCACCGGGTTCAGCGAATAAACCAGCAGTATCGAAAGAACCTGCTGCACCACAAGGGCTTAACATACAACTTCCACCGGGCTTAGCTTCCGAGTTTTAGATATAGCGTTGGTTTTTCAGATGATGTGCTTATTAAAGAAGAAGAAAATACGTTGTGGTAGTCGCATGAAAGGCTTTTCATATATTGAGATTATTTTTACGGTTGCCATTCTTGCTTTGTTGGCCACTGCTGCCGTTCCGTATGCTGAGTTGAGCGTAACGCGAAAAAAGGAAGTTGAATTAAAACGTAATTTGCGTGATATCCGGACCGCTATTGATGCTTATAAAAAAGCAGTCGATGATGGAAGAATAACTATGCTGGTGGATCAATCGGGCTATCCTCATAGTTTAGATGAATTGGTCATAGGCGTTGAGGACATAAAAGATCCCCAAAAGAAAAAAATATACTTTTTACGCCGATTACCCCGAGATCCAATGTTTCCCGAACAAGATGAATTACCTGCATTAACGTGGGGCAAACGCAGTTATGATAGTGATCCGGAATTTCCACAAGAAGGTGCAGATGTATTTGATGTATATTCTTTAAGTGAACAAGAAGGATTAAATGGTGTTCCCTATAATCAGTGGTAAATTAAAAGGCTTTACCTTCGTTGAAGTCATGGTAGTGATGGCTATCGTAGCATTACTGTTGACGATTGCCTTGCCTCGCTATTTTTCTGGTTTGGAACGAGCAAAAGAAGCGATTTTACATCAAGATTTAATGACTATGCGTGATGCGATAGATCATTATCATTCTGACAAAGGTATTTACCCTGAGTCATTAGAATCATTGGTCGAGCAAAAATATTTACGTGCTATGCCGGTTGACCCTATTACGGAACAAGATGACACATGGCTTATTGTCCCCTTAGCTGATTATTCTATTGGTGTGTATGACATTCGAAGTGGTGCTGAAGGTACTGCATCTGATGGTACAGAATATATTGATTGGTGATGATGACAAAGGCTAGAGGATTTGCCTATATTGCATTGTTAGCGTCATTAGCTGTGCTGATGCTGGTGTTAACTGCAGCATCTGAAAGTATTTCCCAAAATGCGAAACGAGAACGAGAGCAACAATTGTTTTTTGTCGGACAGCAGTTTCGCAATGCTATTGCTAGTTACTATGAAAATTCACCATCAGGAAACAAACAATTTCCTAAAAATTTTGATGTCCTGTTAAAAGATAATCGATCGATTAAACCAGCACGTCATCTTAGACGAATTTATAGAGATCCGATGACGAATGATTTTTTATGGGGCGAGGTTCGCAATGGGCAACAACAAATAATAGGCATATACAGTTTATCGACTGAACAAGTGTTAATAACAAATTTTAATACTGATTTGATTACTATTAATGAAGACCAAACTGACTTATTTTATTCAGATTTGAAATTTATTTATTCACCTACTGAACAGAATAAAACAGCTAAAGAATGATTACGCTTTTACGATGAATTATGATGCGTTGATGCATGGTATGATGAACAGCAATGCTATCCCTTAATAAAATTTTCAAAAA
>JABSQO010000007.1 GCA_013215775.1 Piscirickettsiaceae bacterium | reverse complement strand
CGTCAGCAACTAGCAAGCTAGTCCTGTTACCGTTCGACTTGCATGTGTTAGGCATGCCGCCAGCGTTCAATCTGAGCCATGATCAAACTCTTCAGTTTAATTACTCTTTTGTGCCCTTTTAAAGAGGACACGAACTCATTTTGACGTTGTCGTATTACTAAAACATTTACATGTTTATTTTTGTGTAGCTACTTCAACATCGATTCTTCTTTTTGACAAAGTTAAACCCATGCAAGTACCCACACACATTACTTGATATTATTTTTTTAAAGAGCGTTTGTTACACAGTTGCTGCAACAAAGAAGCGAGAATTATACAGCCTCTCGCCGGGCTGTCAACAAAGATATTGAACTATTTTAACTATAAATATAATAAAAATTGTATTGATATCTTTAAATGAAATATTGGTGGGCCGTCCGCGATTCGAACGCGGGACCATCGGATTAAAAGTCCGGTGCTCTACCAACTGAGCTAACGGCCCAAACCAAGCGCGGAATCATACCCTATTTGGCAGAAATGACAAGTCCTACGGTAATAATTTTTCACCAGACCAAAGATTGATTACCAACTCTAGCGTGGATTTACTGTTGATACAGCGTCGGATCGGTAATGCCGGCCTGCTCAAAGCCCTGCTGTCTAAACCGACAAGAATCACAACGGCCGCAAGCATGCCCCTGACTATCTGCCTGATAGCACGATATCGTCTGGCTGTAATCTATACCTAATCTTATACCTTGTTGAATAATGTCCGCTTTGGTCATATTAATTAAAGGTGCACGAATAGAAAGTTTCTGCCCCTCAATACTGGCTTTTGTTGCTACATTGGCTAAGTGTTCAAATGCTTCAATAAACTGTGGTCGACAATCAGGGTAGCCCGAATAATCAACAGCATTGACCCCCACGAATATTGCTTGCGCTGATAACACTTCGGCCCAACCTAAAGCAATCGATAAAAATACTGTGTTTCTAGCGGGTACATAAGTAACAGGAATACCCTCTTCAATCTGTTCTGGTACATCAATATTAGTATCCGTTAACGCTGAACCGCCTATTGATCGCAAATCAATAGTGATAACTTTATGCTCAACGGCACCTCCTTGTTTAGATAGCTTTTGGGCGGCAACAAGTTCAACATCATGTCGCTGGCCATAATTAAAACTCAGGGTATAACACTCAAAGCCTTGTTCTTTAGCCATTGCCAACACCGTGACGGAATCTAAACCTCCAGAAAGGAGTATGACTGCTTTTTTCATCGACCTTGTTCATCTCCCCACAGGTATTTATGCATTTGTATCTGCATCCGCACTGGTAAATTATCTTCAATGATCCAATCGGCCAAATCAGCAGGTTTCAAGTCACCGTGTACCGGTGAAAATAATACTTCGCTACGACTCGCTAAATCATATTCTTCTACTTTATGACATGCCCATTCATAATCATTGCGATCACAAATAACGAACTTCACTTGATCCGTTGGTTTAAGTTTATCGATATTGTCATACTTGTTTTTAGATTCTTCACCCGATGCCGGTGTTTTTAGGTCCATTACACAAACAACTCGTGGATCAACAGTAGAAATATTGATTGCACCACTGGTTTCTAACGAAACCTCGATATCCAGATCACACAGTGCAGATAACAATTCATGACAGGATTTCTGGGCTAGTGGCTCACCGCCTGTTACTGTCACATAGCGTGGGTTATAGCTTCGAACCTCATTGACGATATCGACAATATCTCTTTTTTCACCACCATGAAATGCATACGCAGTGTCACAGTAACCACAGCGTAATGGGCAACCCGTTAAGCGAACAAAGACCGTTGGCAAACCAACCGTGCGAGTTTCACCTTGTAAAGAATAAAATATTTCTGTAATGCGGCATTGAGCCATAAATACATGCCCTGTTGTTTCTGCTATGGCTTACAGCTTGCTTTAGCGAGTTTCTTGTTTTATCCGGTCTAATCTAACTTTAGCTAATCGTGAAGCAGATGTATTTGGATAGCGCTCGATCACTTTCATCAACGTTGCTTTGGCTGTATCGACTTGATCCAGTTCATATTGACTAAAACCTAACTTCAATGTGGCATCAGGCACCTTACTGCTGGCTGGAAATTGGTCAATAACTGTTTGAAATGCAACCGTCGCCGAGTCAAAGTTCCTCAGCACATAACTTGCTTCACCTTGCCAGTAATAAGCGTTAGGCAAATAACTACTTTGAGGATATTGCTCTGGAAATGCAGCTAATGCTATTACTGCTTGTTCATACTGACCACTACGTAATGTTTGCAATGCCGATTGATAAGCTGCTTCACCATTTTCAACTGCCACGGGCGATATTTCCGGGGCTGCTGGCATTTCTGTTTCACCACTAGGCTCAACTGCTGGGGCTGACTCAATAGCGGGTGTTTGTTCATCGGTATTTTGTTGTTCTGGCTCAACCATAGGTGGAGCTATAATTTCAGGCTCTGGCACAACCGGAGTCTGAACAGAGATGGTTTGTGCTTGTAATCGTTGATCGATATCTAAGTACAATTCTCGTTGGCGACGCTGCATTAGTTCAAGCTCATGGCGAAGAGATTCGTTATCGCCATTTAAACGTTGTACTTCATTTTGTAATTGATCAACACGACCTAACAAGGAAACGAGTCCTTGGCCTTGAATAATTCGTTCTAGTCGATCAACGCGTTGCGACAAAGCCGCCTCATCAGCCCACACAACATTCGCCATCATCGGAGATAACATGATAGCTACTGCTAAGGATTTTTTGCCTATTTTTCTCATTCTTAACTTCCTACATAAACTAATTCAACACGACGATTTTGTTGCCACGCCAAGTCATCGTGGCCTTCAACATCTGGACGCTCTTCACCAAAGCTAGTGACTTGAAATTGTTGAATACTGGCCCCTTGCAACATCAGTATTTGACGAATTGCCAGAGCACGTCGCTCACCTAAAGCGAGGTTATACTCACGAGAACCACGTTCGTCGGTATGGCCTATTAATCGAATAGTGACATTTGAATTGTCTCCTAAATAGGCTGCGTGCGCTTCCAAAGTAGCAATGTCTTCTTGTCTTACTGAACTACTATCATATTCAAAGTAAACAACACGATTAGATAGCGGACTTGCAGGGTCATTCAGCTCATCACCCTGATATTGATCTTCACCCACAATAACGGTAGTTTCAGCACCGTCGCCTAAATCTGTACCGCTCGCATTATCACCCTCAATACCTGATGAATCAGCACTGCGATCTTCAACAACAACGTCAGCTCCATCTGCAGCATCGGGATCGTCTTTGCCAAGCCCTAATGTATTACAGCCAGAAAGCCATGTTAAAGCTAATAACACTATTGTTAATTTAAATAATTTCATTGGGAATACTCCTAAAACTCACTATTTTCTAATGGGCGACCATGCGGGTTCACGCACATCACTTCCTGATTCACCTAAGCGTTGACGAATTTGAGCATCAACAGAAACTGCCGCTAACACGCCTTTACCATTTTGCTCGGTAGCATACAGGATCATGCGACTATTTGGCGCAAAGCTTGGCGATTCATCTCGACCCGTTTCCGTTAATACTTGTAGAGCACCTGTCTCTAAATCTTGTACCGCGATATAAAATTGACCGTTTTCACTATGCACCATTGCCATATATTGACCGTCAGCAGATATATCTGGAGAGGCATTGTAATTGCCTTCAAATGTTAATCGTTTTGCTCGCCCGCCATCAGCCGACACTTTATAAATCTGTGGCCGTCCACCACGATCAGAAGTGAAGATTAATTCACGTCCATCCGGTGTCCATACAGCTTCAGTATCAATCGCTTGTGAATTATGGGTAACCCGAGACAAATTACCGGTTGCTAACTCAAGGACATAAATTTCCGCGTTACCCGCTTTGGATAGTGTCAGTGCTAATTTCTTGCCATCTGGCGACCATGCTGGTGCACTATTTATACCTTTGAAGGCAGCAACTGAATCACGACGGCCACTACGCATTTCTTGAACAAATATTTCTGCCTTACCATTTTCGAAAGACACATAGCTCAAGCGCTCGCCATCAGGTGCCCAACTCGGTGACAAAATGGGTTGTTTTGATTGTAATACCGTCCGAGGATTGGCCCCATCTGAATCTGATACTTGTAAGGCAAATCGTTTGGTTCCATCGGCATTTTTAATTACAGTTACAAACGCTAACCGTGTTGAAAACACGCCAATTTCACCTGTTAACGTTTGATAAATCTGATCGGCAATTTGATGTGCCAAACGGCGTAATCCCGATGCTGGTACTTGATAACGCTTGCCAACTAATTGCTGACTTTTATACACATCAAATAATTGGAATTGCACTTGATACGTTTCGCCATCGGCACTACTCACTTTACCAATCAATAAGCCTTCTGAACGTAATAAACGCCAATCTTTAAAATTAACTTCTGATTTTTGATGTGGTTCAGAAATTAAATCTTGCTTTGGTAGTGGGGCAAAACGACCGCTACGCGTTAAATCATTTAAGATCACTTCAGAAATATCTTCTGGTGCGGCAAAACCTTCTTGACCAAAGGGCACAATAGCAATAGGAAGTGCTGCTTCCGTACCGCCGGTAATTTCGATTATTAATTCAGCTCTCGCCTGCCATGGCAACACAATGGCAAATATCCAAATTAATGCTAACCATCGTTTGGTCATTATTCCACCCTCTATTCAGGTTTAAAAATAAATTGAAAATCACGTAATTCAGCAGCCGCTTTTGGATCCGTTGGCATTGCAAACGGTGCCGCTTTATACACTGCTGATTCAGCAGATCGATCAAAAACAGCATTACCACTACTATGAACGATTACCACTTGATTCACATCACCGCTTGGTATCAAGCTGACACGTAATGCTGTTTGTAAACCGCTTGCAGCTCCACCAGGCCGATTCCAATAACGTTTTACACGTTGTCTAATAATGGAGACATGCTGATTAACCACACTGTTAACTCGTCTTTCTTCCCGTTCACGATCTTCTTTTGCCAGCTCTTCTTGTAACAATCTATTCGCCTCAGCTATTTCTGCATCGGCTTTGCGTTTTTCTTCGGCTTTACGAGCGAGCTCTGCCTTACGTTTTTTCTCTTCTTCCGCTTTACGGGCTTTTTCTGCTTCAAGTTTACGAGCTTCCTCGGCCTTACGATCCGCTTGTGCTAATTTACGTTTTTCTTCGGCAATTCGACTCTCTTCCGTCGCTTTCCATTTACGTTCTTCTTCTACTAATCGCTCTTGCTCGGCTTTCCGTTTGAGTTCTTCTTCTACTAATCGCTCTTGCTCGGCTTTACGCTGTTTCTCTTCTTCAAGCTTGCGTGCCTCTTGTGCTTTGAATTTACGCACTTCTTCGGCCTTACGATCTGTTTCAGCTTGCAGACGTTTTTCATTTTCCAGCTTACGTTGCTGCTCTAATTTTTGGATCTTTTCCCGCTCTTGTTTTGCTTTTAACTCTTGTTGCTGCTGTTCAAGCTTCGCTTTTTCCTGCTGCGCTATAAATTCCTTTTCCTTACGCTCTAACTCTTTTTGCGTTTCTTCTAATTTCTTATCAACTAATTTTTGTCTGTCTTGTTCTTCTTGTCGCTTGTTATCTTCGAATTCTTGCAGTCGCGCCATCTCTTCTAATACTTGCGCCTCATCCATTACCGTTGCTTGTACAATATTCACTTTTTCCTGTGCCACAAATTTAGGCGTCGACGGCGAATCCATGCCCACAATAAACAACCCTACCAATATAATATGTAATATCAGTGAGTAACTTCCCGCAATGATGTCTTCAACCAAGCTATTTTTCATTGTGCTTTAATTCACCGCTTTTTCTGGTTGCTTGGTAATTAAACCAACACTGGGTGCACCCGCTTGTTGTAATAAGGTCATCACATAGACAACCTGACCATAGTTTGCCGCACTATCTCCCTTGACCATAACAGGAGTATTGGGACTACGTGTTAGTACTGCTCTCACAATATTTACTAACCTTTGTGCCTCCATAGGCTCATCCGGATTTTCCCCAACTGCAGCGTAGAATAAACCTTCAGCATCAACAGAAACCACTAACGGTTCACTATTATCTTCAGGGGGATTAACGGGATTTGCCGCTGCACTTGGCAAATCAACTTGAACACCTTGAGTGAGCATAGGTGCCGTGATCATAAAAATAATCAATAACACCAACATAACATCGATATAGGGAACGACATTAATCTCGGCCATCGGCTTGCGGCGTTGGCGCTTATGCTTATATAAAGCCATGGCTATTCACTAAATTTGTTGACGATGTAAAATAGAAGAAAATTCTTCCACAAAAGTATCGTAACGATTGATCAATCGTTCCACTTCGTGTGAATATCGGTTATAGGCAATAACGGCTGGGATCGCAGCAAATAATCCCATTGCCGTAGCAATTAACGCTTCTGAAATACCTGGTGCAACCATCGCCAATGTTGCTTGTTGTACATTACTTAAGGCTCGAAAGGAGTTCATGATTCCCCAAACCGTGCCAAACAAACCAATATAAGGACTGGTTGAGCCAGCTGTGGCCAAAAATGATAATGACATTTCTAACTGATCTATTTCCCGCGCTAAAGAAATACGCATAACACGCTGCGCGCCTTCCAACACCAAACCATGATCATCTGATGTTTTTTTCAATCGGACAAATTCTTTAAACCCTACTTCAAATATACCTTCCATACCTTGACTTGTATGAGGTCTTGCCGAGATATCCTCATAAAGGCGATTAAGCTCATTTCCTGCCCAGAACTTATCTTCAAATGAGTCTGCATTCTGCTTAGCTAATGCTAATTCACTACGCTTTCTAAATATCAACATCCATGAATACAGCGATGTTGCGAGCAAAATCAGCATCACAAACTTCACCAACAGACTCGCTTCTGTGATCAGGGTTATCAAAGAAAGATCAGCATTCACCTTGTATCTCCGTCAAAATAAATGAAGGAATCGACTTAGGCCGAAACCGGTTTGTATCTAAACAAGCAACTTTGACTGTTGCTTCACACAACAGTTCATCATCACGAACAATTTTTTGGTCAAACTCAAAACTTGCACCCGACACGTTAATAATATGTGACCGTACCACTAAGGCATCATTAAATCTTGCTGGTCGTCGAAAGTTTAATTGCATTGAATGTACAGCAAAAATACATTGATGATTAGCGGCCAGTTCATTTTGTTCAAAACCAAGGCTACGCAACCATTCTGTACGCGCACGTTCCATAAAATTCAGATAGTTGGAATGATAAACTACACCACCACTATCGGTATCTTCATAATAAATACGGATTGGCCACTCAAATTCAGCCATTAATATCTCTCGCTAAATCTGGTGATAATCCTAAATGCAACCATGCTCGTTTAGTTGCCACGCGACCTCTCGGCGTACGCATGATAAACCCTTCTTGAATTAAAAAAGGTTCCAATACGTCTTCAATCGTGCCTCGTTCTTCACCAATTGCTGCCGCCAAATTATCAATGCCCACTGGTCCGCCTTCAAATTTCTCAATAATGGCTAAGAGTAATTTGCGATCCAACATATCAAAACCATTGTCATCTACATTGAGTAAATCCAGTGCTTGTCGTGCCACTTCTACCGTAATATTTCCATCAAATTTTACTTGAGCGTAATCACGCACTCGGCGTAATAATCGATTAGCGATTCTGGGAGTACCGCGAGACCGCCGAGCAATTTCATTAGCGCCTTGAACATCTAATGGCACATCAAAAATGCGAGCACTTCGCTGTACAATCGTGCTTAAATCTTCGGCATTATAAAACTCTAATCGCTGCACAATTCCAAAGCGATCACGTAATGGTGAAGTGAGCGATCCCGCTCGAGTAGTGGCTCCCACTAAAGTAAAAGGTTCTAAATCAAGTTTGATAGATCGTGCCGCAGGGCCTTCACCGATCATAATATCAAGCTGATAATCTTCCATTGCTGGGTATAACACTTCTTCAACAATCGGACTTAATCGATGAATTTCATCAACAAACAGCACATCATTTGGCTCAAGATTGGTCAATAATGCTGCCAAATCTCCTGGGCGCTCCAACACTGGACCCGATGTTTGCCTTAAATTAACACCCATTTCATTAGCAATAATATGAGCTAATGTTGTTTTACCTAAACCGGGAGGACCAAAAATCAAGGTATGGTCTAAAGCTTCATTACGCATTTTTGCTGCGGTAACAAATAAATCCATCTGTTCTCGCACCACTGGTTGACCAATATAATCACTCAGTTTATCAGGACGAATCGCGCGATCTTGGCGCTCTTCATCTAAGTTGGCAGTTGCTGAAATAAAACGATCTTCCATCTAATTTCTCTGTAGGGCTAACTTGATCAATTGTTCAGTGCTTAAACCATCACTGTCCATACCGCGAACCATCTTATCAGCTTCAGCTGGTTTGTATCCAAGTGAAATCAGTGCTTCTATTGCTTCGTCTTTGGCTCCCGCTAAAGCAGCAGCTTCTGACACCACTGGTTTTAAACCCATTGCACTGCTTATTTCTTTTAAACGATCACGCATTTCAACAATCAATCGTTCTGCCGTTTTTTTGCCAACGCCGGGCAGTCGAGTCAAACTAGCCGCATCACCTTCTTGCACACTGCGAGCAAAATCATCAACATCACTTCCCGACAAAATAGTAAGTGCTAACTTTGCGCCAACACCATTTACTTTCAACAAACTTCGGAATAATAATCGCTCACGAATCGTTGCAAAGCCATAGAGTAATTGAGCATCTTCTCGTACTATTAAATGGGTGAATAATGTCACCTCTTCCTCGATCGCAGGCAGACCAATAAATGTCGACATCGGTGCTGCAACTTCATAACCCACACCCTGAACATCCAATACCAAATCAGGTGCCTGTTTTTCTAAAATAATACCCCGTAGCCGACCTATCATCTTCCGTATCGTCCTCTTCGATTTGAAGTTCGCATACCTTCCGGTAACTTGCTCTTTTGAGCGCCACCAACAGAGGCAAAATTGGCATGAGTGATTGCACATGCCAACGCATCAGCCGCATCTTCTTCAGGCACTTCAGACAAAGATAAAATTACTGACATCATATATTGCACTTGGTCTTTTTTAGCATGACCGTTGCCTACCACTGCTTTTTTAATTTGCGTTGCACTATATTCATGTACGCTAAGATCCTGACTGACACCCGCACAAATTGCCGCACCTCGGGCCTGCCCTAACTTCAATGCCGAATCGGCATTTTTGTGCAAAAACACTTTTTCAATCGCCATCATATCAGGTTGATATCTCTCGATGATATCGGTCAACCCTTCAAAAATCTGTTTTAAACGATTAGGGAAATCACCATCACCCACCAGCAATCGACCATTGATTACATGTTGTATTTTCCGGCCATTTATTTCAATGATGCCAAAACCTGTTTTGCGAGATCCTGGGTCAATACCTAAGATACGAATCATCCGCTAGAAACTTAGTCTTCTTCCGCCAGCTGTGCCATGACATCATCAGAAAAATTGGCATTGGAATACACATCCTGGACATCATCTAATTCTTCAAATGCATCAATCATTGCTAGCGCTTTACGTGCATCATCAATATCTAAACTAATGGTCGTTTCTGGATGCATCGTCACTTCTGATGAAATAGCCTCTAAACCCGCTGCATCTAAAGCGTCCTTTACCGCCGCATAATCTTCTTGTAGGGTGAAGACGTCAATTGAACCATCTTCATTGGTGATAATATCTTCAGCACCTGATTCTAATGCAATCTCCATCACAGTATCTTCATTCGTGCCTTGTGCAAAACCAATAATGCCACGCTTATTGAATAAGTAGGCAACTGAACCATCGGTGCCCATATTGCCTCCCCGTTTGGTAAAGACGTTTCGAACACCCGCCACCGTACGATTTTTATTATCGGTCAGACAATCCAGCATAATGGCAATACCGCTTGGGCCATAACCTTCATAACGAATTTCTTCGTAACTCACACCTTCAAGTTCACCTGCACCACGCTTAGTTGCACGCTCAATAACATCACGAGTCATATTACCGCTTAATGCTTTATCAATGGCAGCTCGAAGACGGGGATTATTGGCAATATCACTACCACCTTCTTTTGCGGCGACACTAATTTCACGAATGAATTTGGTAAACAACTTACCACGTTTAGCATCTTGGGCGCCTTTGCGATGTTGGATGTTTGCCCACTTACTATGACCTGCCATCTATCTCTACCTCTGTTCCGTCTTAATTATTGATAATGCTTGAGTTAAACCAAGGTATTCCAGTTTTTATAAACTTCACTTCGACCATAAACATGATCGAAATAAAGTGACTGTAGTTGTTCGGTAATCGGGCCTCGGCCACCATTACCAATACTACGATTATCTAATTCCCGAATAGGTGTTACTTCTGCTGCTGTGCCAGTGAAGAAGGCTTCATCAGCCACATAAACTTCATCACGAGTTATTTGTTTTTCAACCACTTTTAAGCCAATATCTTCAGCCAATGTCATCACTGTTGCTCGCGTAATCCCTTCTAGCGCTGATGTCAGTGTCGGCGTATACAACACACCATCACGCACCATAAAGAAGTTTTCACCACTACCCTCGGCTACAAAACCATTAGTATCCAATAATAATGCTTCATCGTAGCCACACTCAACTGCTTCTTGTAAGGCCATAATTGAGTTCATATAGTTACCATTTGCTTTGGCTTTACACATGGTGATGTTGACATGATGACGTGTGAAAGAAGAGGTTCGAATACGAATGCCTTTTTCCATGTTTTCAGCACCAAGATATGAACCCCAGTCCCAAGCGGCAACCATAACATGGGTTTTCAAGTTATCTGCACGAATACCCATACCTTCACTGCCATAAAAACACATTGGTCGCAGATAAGCCGATTCAAGATTATTTTCACTTACCGCTGCTTTTTGAGCTTCGTTCAGTGTTTCTTTATCAAACGGCATTTTCATGCCCATAATTTTGGCGCTACGAAACAAGCGATCCGTATGTTCTTGTAGTCGAAAAATAGCCGGACCATTATTAGTATTATATGCACGGACACCTTCAAATACACCTAAGCCATAATGTAATGTGTGTGTTAACACATGTACTTTTGCTTCTCGCCACGGCACCATTTCACCATCTAACCAAATAACGCCATCTCGATCTGCCATTGTTGGAGCAACCATAATTACCTACTTCTTCTTTCTAGTTCGTTGTATAAAATTTTTATCAGCCTAACCAGCGTTGCCAAATTGCCTTCACTTGTGGCTGATACATTGTCACATTTTCAACAGGCACCAATGCTGATACCTCTTGCAACACACAGCGATTAACAAGGTTACGATAAAATCGGTATGCGCCTGCCAACATACTGCCTTCTTGTTCGCTTAATTTTTCTGTCTTTTTCAGTACTTCTAAGATCCTAATATTATCGGTATAAACTAATAATTCAGGCACGGTTTCTGACCACGCCAAAACCGCATATTGCACCATAAATTCAATATCGGTGATACCGCCTACACCTTGCTTAAGATCAAAAAGATGAACTGTACTCTTATCTAATTGCTCACGCATTTTAGCACGCATAACACGCACGTCTGCTACCAATGTATTTTGTTCTCGCGGTGTCGTTAATATCTGTCGACGAATTTCCCTTACTTGCTCGGCTAATTGTTGATCGCCAACCACACATCTTGCACGTACTAATGCCTGATGCTCCCATGTCCAAGCATCATGAGTTTGATATTCTGCAAAACCTGATACCGCAGCAACCAATAAACCGGATTCTCCATTTGGACGGAGGCGTGTATCAATTTCATACAAAATGCCACTCGACGTGATTGTATTCATTATATGGATCATTCGCTGCGCTAATCTAGTATAAAACATCAATGAATCGACTGGTTTTTCCCCATCTGTAGGGCCTTGATTTCTAGCATCATCAAAGATAAACACTAAATCTAAATCGGAGCCATATCCCAATTCATAACCGCCCAGCTTGCCATAGGCTAACACCATAAAACCGCATTGATTTAAATCATCCGATTGCGTACAAGGTACGCGGCCATGTCTTTCCACCACATATTGCCACGCTATGCGCATCACCTGTTCTAATTGTATTTCGGCTAATTCACTAAGTTGATCTCCCACCTTCATTAATGGCAAGACGTCCGTCACAAACGCAGCAGCCACATGTAAAGATGCAACTTGCCGAAACTCCCGTAACAAGTTCATTTGACGTTCTAAATCTGTTTCTTCTGCTGTTGCCAACCATTGCTCTATTGTCGACTTCTGCATTTGGCGATCCGGTACTTCATACAACGCTTGTGGATCCAACAACTCATCTAATAAAACAGGGAAGCGAACTAATTGACTGCTGATCCATGGACTGGCGGCACAAAGTTTCACCAATTGTGACAACGCCATTGGATTCTCAACTAGCAACGACATATATGCCGTGCGGCGCATAATAGATTCAAGTAATGCCATCAGCCGCGATAAGCATGCATCAGGATTACCAACATTAGCCGCTGCTTGCACCAACAACGGCAAACATTTTTCTAATCGTTCCCGCCCAGTATGATTTAAATTCCGATAACTATGGGAACTTAGTAAGTTCTCCAACTCAGCCAAACATATTTCAGGATCAGTAAAGCCTAATTGCTGAAAGCGCTCAATTTTTTCATTCGGCTCGGCATTAAACAATGACGTAACACCTACCGAAGGCCCTTCGGCCTGTGGTGCTATTAATATTTGTTCAAAATGACTTTGTACTTGTTGACGATATTCAGCTAAGACTATTGAAAAATTCTCCCAGCCAGCAAAGCCCATTAGGGTTGCTATTCGCTGTCGCGCCTTATCTTCTATCGGTAATAAATGAGTTTGCTGGTCGGCCCATGCCTGAAGTCGATGCTCTGTGCGGCGTAAAAAGTCATATGCCTTCTTTAGCTCTACTACAGCGTAGTTTGTTAACAATCCTCGCGCTGCCAATAAATCTAAAATAGTTAAAATAGGTCGTTGCTGGAGAGGAGCATCTCTACCACCATAAATTAGCTGAAATACTTGACCAATAAACTCTATTTCTCGAATACCACCTGCACCCAGCTTAATATTGTCTTCCATGCCTTTTCGAAGCAATTGACCAACAATCATCGATTTCATCTCACGCAATGAATCAAATACACCGTAATCTAAATAGCGGCGATAAACAAAAGGTCTGAGTAATCCCATTAGTTCTTGCTTCGCTGAATCTTCACCGGTAACTGCACGAGCCTTAATTAGTGCATAACGCTCCCATTCACGTCCCTGAGTCTGGTAATAGTCCTCCATCGCATCGAAACTAGAAACCAAAGCACCGCTATTACCAAAAGGCCGTAAGCGCATATCCACGCGAAAAACAAACCCATCAACGGTGACATTGTCTAAAGATTGAATCAGTTTTCTCCCTAAGCGAGTGAAAAATTCTTCATTAGTTAAACTTTTACGACCACCTTGGGTTTCACCTTGTTGTCGATAAGCAAAAATAAGATCAATATCTGATGACAAATTCAACTCACCAGCACCTAACTTACCCATAGCTAATACAATTAATTGTTGCGGTTGGCCATCCACATTACAAGGCTTACCTAGCTCATTACACTGCCATTGATACAATATCGCTAACGATTGTTGGATACAGACATCTGCCATTGCTGACAGATCGCGCATTGTCTCCGCTAAATCTGCCCAGCCGGCAAGATCTCGCCAGATAATACGAACCATTTCACGCTGGCGAAAATAGCGAAGCTGCTGCTGTAATTGCATTTCATCCGCCACATTTTCCAGTGTATTCACTAATCGTTGCTGATAACTATCCGTGTCATAAATAATTGTAATATCATCCGAGTTAATTAGTGTTAAGGCGCGTTCTTCATGTCGCGCCCCCCACTGCATGACATAATCACTTCCTGCTAATACCCTCTTTACTGTCTCAAATAAAGCATGATCAGCCGGTACTAATTGTTGCCATTGTTTTGAAGGCTGTTCGCCAGTAGTCATTGCTCCTCCCAATCTTGATATACAATCTGCATCGGCAACTATTAAAATAGCATCAAAGATAATATTTGCTAAAGAAACGGCGTTCTGTGTCGCTATGCATTGATGAATCGTCGGTTAAGTTTACACACATAATTTTAAGGTTATTGCACCATGAAAAAACAGTTACTCCAAATACTCCTATCGCTTAGCATGATCCCCGCCTTACTATTGGCGATAGTACTGGTGGCGCTAATGTCCTACCACTCTAAAACAACAATACAGATAGATGATATTTTATTTTGGTCTGCAATCACCTTACTTATTCTTGGCGCACTAAGCTACGGCATTCTGGTCAAAATACTTATTCCTATGTTCATGGATCCCTTAAATTATGTCATTGGCTCATTGCAATTTATTGCAAAGGATATTGAAAAAGGCGATGTCGATTTAACACAACCTTTAAACCCGCCAGGTAATAATAAATTAGCTAATGCTATGGCTAAAGGTGTCAATATGATGTTACAGCAGTTTTCTGCCGTATTAGTGGAGTTTGCTCAAGCAACAAGTAGTATTTCAACCTCTTCTTCTCAAGTAAACAACCTATCTGCTGAATCCAGTCAAAATATGATGGTACAGCGAACTGAAACCGATCAAGTAGCTACTGCTATCACAGAATTGGCAGCCTCCGCTGAAGAGGTGGCTAGAAATGCACACATGGGGGCTGAAGCGGCAAAAAATGCGGATGCAGAGACTCAAGCAGGTTCCGTAATAGTCAGTGAGGCCGCCTCCACTATTCAGGATTTGTCAGCAAGCCTAGCGAATGCCTCAACAGTTATTCATGGTTTAGAAGAGGATAGTAGTGCCATCGGCTCTGTATTAGCGGTTATCCAAGGCATTGCAGAACAAACAAACTTATTGGCATTAAATGCAGCCATTGAAGCAGCGCGGGCTGGTGAACAAGGTCGTGGTTTTGCTGTCGTTGCTGATGAGGTGCGAACACTGGCTGGGCGCACTCAAGATGCCACTCTGGAAATTAAAACGATTATTGAACAACTACAATCTCGTTCATCAGAAGCCGTAAAAGTTATGGAAGATGGTTGTGGAAAAGCTAATATTGGACTTGAAAAAGCGACCGCCGCAGGTGTGGCCTTGAGCGCCATTGCAGAAAAAGTAGCCGAAATCGATAATATGAACGCGCTTATTTCTTCAGCAGCACAAGAACAATCCGCTGTCGCCGAAGAAGTAAATCAAAGTGTCGTTCGCATTAGCCAGCTAACCGACCAGACTACCGAAGGTGCAAGTCAAACAGCACAAGCAAGTAGTGAATTATTGAGCTTGGCCACGCGACTCAACGATCTTGCATCACAATTTAAAACCTAAATACTGACGTTCTCTTTTTTAACCGTATCAGCCTCATGGTTCTAGAGACTCTATTTAGCCTTATTTTTTAGTGAAAAATAAAAAAATGTGAACTACGTCACAAAAATACAGGCCATACTTAGGGATGGTTTTACAAGTTCAATGACACGTTGTAAGCTAAAGCTCTGAACTAAATAAGGAGTGCATTGTGGAGATTCCAGGAATTACCCCATTTAGCGGACAACCCACATTAACAAATCCATTATCACAGCAAGAACAATTAGTCGGCCGTGCAAGTCAGGCGCAAAGTGGTAATGAAACACAAAATACTGTCACGGTTAGCGAGCAAGAATCAACAACCATTCGAAACACTGAAGTTGTAGAACAAACTAACGAAACCGATGCAACAAATGTTAATCCCAACAACCCTAACGGCAGCATTAACCTGACTGCATAAGGAATTTATTTAATGGCTACTCCTGTTATTTCTGATGATCCTTTATACCGCTTATTGCGGGACGGTAAAGTCGATGAGTTCAATCAACGTATTACCGCTGGCGAAAAAGCAGTATTGGTCAATTGTGATTTTCGACACATAAACTTACAAGGTATCAATACAGAAGGACTCGATTTTACTGACAGTTATTTTCGTCAGGCAGATTTACGGGGAGTTGATTTTTCTCACTGTAAAAGCATGGAAGGCGCGAGTATTCATGCCGCAAAAATATCCGGGGTGTTTTTTCCTAAAGACATTCATGCTTCAGAAATTCTATTGTCTTTGGAACATGGCACGCGTTTACGTTATGGCAATATCAATGCCACGACCTAGTCTTTAATCACCGTCGTCTAAATCACTTTTACTTGTTGGATTTTTTTTAGGCAGCCAGCGGGCGCAGAATAAACCCAATTCAAATAGTAGCCACACCGGCACAGCCAATAATGTCTGTGAGATTATATCTGGGGGCGTCAGCAACATGCCAACAACAAATGCACCGACAATAATATAGGGACGTTTTTCAGCTAAACTTTCTACCGTTGATACGCCAGTCCAGATCAACAATAAGGTGGCAATAGGCACCTCAAATGCTAATCCAAATGCAAAAAATAGTTTCAAGACAAAGTCTAAATAACTACTGATATCGGTCATCACCGCCACACCTTCCGGTGCTGCTTGGGTTAAAAAACCAAATACCAACGGAAAAACCACTGCATACGCAAAGATAATTCCTAAAAAGAATAAACATGTACTGGCAAACAATAGTGGAAAGACGATCTTGCGTTCATTGTCATATAAACCTGGGGCAATAAATGCCCATAGTTGATACAACAACACCGGTATTGCCAACATAATGGCAACACTTAAGGTCAGTTTAAACGGTGTTAAGAAAGGGGATGCCACTTCGGTGGCAATCATGGTGCTTGATTCTGGCAGATGCTGCAGGAGCGGTTCCGCTAGAAAATGATATAAATCATTAGAAAACGGCAACAAACAAACCGCAATCAATAACACCACTAAAATACCGCGTAATAGTCGATCGCGTAACTCAACTAAATGAAAAATGAGCGATTGTTGATTATCCTTTTCCATTGTCATCCTTTGACTCTGGTTTATCGGTCTCTTTAGTTGGCAAAATACTCTGAAGTTCTGCTATGTCCTCAATCGGTTTATTGAGTGTTTGTTTTAACTCTTCTGCTCGTAATTCGCGTGAAATTTCACTGCGAACAGCTTGCAAAGAGGCATTCGCCTTACCGACCCACAGGCCAGTCACTCGAACAAGTTTAGGTAAACGTTCTGGCCCAACAACAACTAATGCCACTATGGCAATCAGTAGTAATTCCCAGAAACCAATATCAAACACTATTGTTAACTCGTGTGTTTATCTTTTTTGGTAGTTACTTGCTCGTGAGTCGTATCATCTTGCTCAATCGATTCACTGTCTTTACTCTCAGTATTACCTTCACCTTCACTCACCGATTGTTTAAAGCTTTTAATCGCACTACCTAAGTCACCACCTAAAGATCGTAATTTTTTGGTACCAAACAATAATATGATAATGGCCAAAACAATTAATAATTGCCAAATACTTATTCCGCCAAATCCCATACCTTTCTCCTAATTAAAACTGGGCATATTGTCACCGCCCAGTATGTGTATATGTAAATGCCCTACTTCTTGACCACCACCAGGACCGGTATTGATAATAGTTCGGAAACCATCTTTTAAACCCTGAGAACGTGCAAGTTTTGGTAATGCCAGCATTATATGTGTAATCAGAGCTTCATGTTCAGTATTAAGTTCCTCTAAGCTATCAATATGAATTTTGGGAACAACTAATAAATGCACTGATGCTTTAGGGAAAATATCTTTAAAAACAAAAATTTGTTCATCTTCAAACACTTTTTCCGAAGGAATATCACCAGCAAGAATTTTACAAAATAAGCAATCCGACATTATTTGTTCCTATTGGCTTTTTCTTCCAGACCGGATAAACCAAATCGACGTCCCAGTTCATCTAAAACACTTTGTACATTAATATCATTATGGGCCAACAGAACTAAACAATGAAACCATAAATCTGCTGTTTCGTGAATAATTTCTTTCTGGTTCCCATCTTTACCAGCAATCACTACCTCGATTGCCTCTTCACCTAGCTTTTTGAGAATTTTATCCGTACCACCTTGGTACAGGCTAGCAACATATGACTTCTCTGGATCAGCTTGCTTACGCTCTTCCAAAATTTCAGCTAATTCATTTAATACATCACTCATTTGTATATCTCTTTGGGATCTTTTAATACTGCTTCGATCGTTTTCCATTCACCATCTTGTAGTTGTTGATAGAAACAATGATGACGACCAGTATGGCAGGCTATACCACCTTTTTGTACTACTTCTAATAAAATCGTATCGTTATCACAATCTAAGCGAATTGATTTAATCTGCTGTTGATTACCGGATTGTTCGCCTTTATGCCAAATTTTCTGGCGAGAGCGAGACCAGTAAACGGCATGTCCGGTTTCAAAAGTAAGCTGTAAAGCCTCTTTATTCATCCATGCTAAAGTAAGTACTTGCTTCGATTCAAACTCTTGAGTAATAACAGGGATAAGACCATCGTTATTCCATTTAACCTGTTCTAGCCAGCTCATAATCGCACCTCAATACCTTGTGATGCCATTTGCTGTTTCGCTTCCTGAACGGTGTGCTCACCAAAGTGAAAGATACTGGCTGCCAATACTGCATCGGCACGTCCAATTTTCACCCCATCCGTTAAATCTTGTAACTTACCAACACCGCCTGAAGCAATCACGGGTACCGCAACAGCATCGCTGACGGCACGCGTTAATTCCAAATCAAAACCAGATTTAGTGCCGTCACGATCCATACTGGTTAATAATATTTCACCAGCACCAAAATCAACCATTTTTTTTGCCCATTCAATGGCATCTATTCCTGTTGGTTTACGACCACCATGGGTAAATATTTCCCAGCGGTTTGGCTCGCCCTCTGCTGAAACACGTTTAGCATCAATGGCAACAACTATGCATTGCGATCCAAATTTTTGCGACGCTTCACGGACAAATTCAGGGTTACTCACTGCTGCAGAATTGATGCCTACTTTATCTGCACCCGCATTAAGCATCTGGCGAATATCCTCTACGGTGCGAATACCTCCGCCCACCGTTAATGGGATAAAAACTTGGCTTGCAACCGCTTCAACAACATCAACCATCGTGCCTCGATTGTCATGCGTTGCTTTAATATCTAAAAATGTAATTTCATCCGCACCTTGTTCGTTATAGCGTTTTGCTACTTCAACAGGATCCCCTGCATCACGAATATCAACAAACTGTACGCCTTTTACTACGCGACCATTATCTACATCAAGGCATGGAATAATGCGTTTAGCTAACCCCATAATCTATTCTGAGACTCCCATATAATCGTGCGGTGGATTTAACCGATCCGCTAATGCTTGCCCTTCCGCAAGATCAATCGTACCTTCATATATAGCGCGACCTACAATCGCACCCATCACACCTTCACTTTCATAATGGCATAAGGCTTTAACATCGTTATAATCCGTTACGCCACCGGATGCAATAACGGGAATCTTAATCGCACGAGCTAAATCACGCGTTGATTCAAGATTCACTCCTTGCATCATGCCATCTCGGCTAATGTCGGTGTAAATAATGGCTTCGACACCATCTTGTTCAAAATGTTTGGCCATATCGGTCACATCATGGTGTGACAGTTTTGACCAACCATCAATCGCCACTTTGCCATCTTTAGCGTCTAAACCAACAATAATATGTCCTGGAAACTCAGCACACACATCACCAACAAAATGTGGAGCATTAACCGCTTTAGTTCCAATAATCACATAGCGAACACCAGCTTCAAGATACGTTTGGATAGTATCTTCATCACGAATCCCACCACCAATTTGTACATCGAGATCAGGAAATTCTTTGCAGATCTGATGAATAATTTCTGCATTGACTGGTTTACCGGCAAAAGCACCATCAAGATCCACCATATGCAAACGTTTTGCACCTGCTTCAACCCATTTACGGGCAACAGCAATCGGATCTTCAGAAAATACCGTATTATCTTCCATGCGCCCCTGACGCAGACGGACACAATGACCTTCTTTTAGATCAATGGCAGGGATTAACAACATAAGGTTCTCTCCAATAGGGGCAAAGTTTTAATTAAACTTGACCGTCCCAATTTAAAAAATTTGATAATAATTGTAGCCCAGCATGATGACTCTTCTCTGGATGAAATTGCACAGCAAATATATTGTCTTTATATACCGCTGAGGTGAACTTATCTGGATATGCCGTCGTAGCCGCTGTCACCTTATTATCATCTGGTGCAGTAAAATAACTGTGCACGAAATAAAAGCGACTATCTTGTTCAATGTTATCCCACAACGGATGGGATATTGTCTGATGAACTTCATTCCATCCCATATGAGGGACTTTTAAATGACTACCATCCTCTGCGACTGACAAATCAAAGTGACGCACATTGCCTGAAAAAATATTTAAACCTTCCACCCCGTCATTTTCATCACTGTGGGTTAGCAATAACTGCATACCAATACAAATACCTAAGAAAGGTTTCTGTGCCGCAACCGTCTGAATAACGTCTGTTAGGCCTAGGTTTTGAAGTTCTGCCATACAGGCACCGATAGCACCTTGTCCGGGGAAAACAACATGATCAGCTGCAAGAATTTTCTTCGGATCAGAAGTGACTTCAACTTCAACATTATTTCCTACGGCTTCTAACGCTTTCGAGACTGAGCGCAAATTGCCCATGCCATAATCAATCACTGCTACACGACTCATAAATAACCTGTATGTTCTACTGTCAAAAACTTACTGTACGTAATAGCCTTACAAAGCACCTTTAGTCGTGGGCAATTGCCCCAATGCACGCTGATCTAGCGTAACCGCCATACGTAACGCTCGGCCGAATGCTTTAAATATTGTCTCAGCAATATGGTGCGAGTTGCGGCCTTTTAATGAGTCAATATGCAGTGTAATACTAGCGTGATTTGTGAGGCCTTGGAAAAACTCATAAAACAAATCAACATCAAATTCACCGATCTTATCGCGGGTAAAAGTCACATCAAATTCTAATCCTGGGCGGCCTGACAAATCTAAAACAACACGTGCCAATGCCTCATCTAGCGGCACAAAAGCATGACCATAACGCACTACCCCTTTTTTGTCGCCTAGCGCTTTCTTCAAGGCCTGACCTAAGGTAATGCCAATATCTTCCACCGTGTGATGTGCATCAATCTCCAAATCGCCTTTTGCTTTTATTGATAAATCAAATAGGCCGTGGCGGGCAATTTGCTCCATCATATGATCAAGAAAAGGAACACCCGTTTCGGCACTAAACTGACCACTACCATCAAGATTTAAGGTCACCTCAATTTGAGTTTCAAGTGTGTTACGTGCAACCGTTGCAATACGTGATGCCATGATTTTTCCTGAGTTCAGCGATATAGACCAGCATAATAACTCTTTCAGTGCAGGGATTGAAGGGGTATTATGGTCGAATCTCAATATATAGGTGTGTAATGGCTCAACTCGACAATGTGACACCGCTTTTTAAAGACCTTGCCAAGATTGAGCATGATCAAAATGTTGCTTGCCATGATTGCTCTCTCTATCGCCTATGTTTACCACTCGGCTTACACAATAGTGACCTTGTAAAGCTAGACACCATCATCAAGCGTAGTAATAATTACAAACGTAATCAACCGCTATTTTCTGCTGACAAACAATTCTTATCTTTATTTGTTGTTCGCTCAGGTTCTTTTAAAACCACCATTACTGCTAACGACGGCCGCGAACAAGTCACCGGCTTTTATTTCCCAGGCGAATTTATCGGTTTAGATGCCATCCATCAGAATGTCTATCAATCTAATGCCGAAGCGCTCGAAACCAGTAGTGTTTGTGAGTTGCCCTATGAGCAAATGCAAGAATTTGGCAAAGAGATGCCTCAGCTACAAATACAAATGTTAACGCGCCTAAGTAAAGAACTTTCGAATGATAAAGGGCTAATGCTGTTATTAGGCAAAAAAACGGCTGATGAAAAATTAGCCTCTTTCTTATTATCATTATCCAAACGGTTCCAAGTGCGTGGATTCTCTGCTACAAACTTTCATCTAAGCATGTCTCGTGGTGATATTGCCAACCATTTAGGATTGGCCGTCGAAACAGTCAGCAGGCTATTTTCCCGCTTCCAAGACGATCAACTTATCAACATTGCTGGCAAATCTATTTCACTTCGTGATATGGAAAAACTTGAAGTACTCTGTGGCGAATAAAGAACCAGTCCCAAGCTGCTAAATACCCGTTCAACCTCCCTATTTTTATCAAAAACAGAATTACCTGCTCTTTCTTGACGTGGATCATGGCAAGGAATTTCCCGCCCCGTATGATCTCTAGTTAAACAGAATTTTAGGTTTAAATTTTCAGGAGACGAACGAATGAAAGTAACAAAATTGGCTGTTGCACTATTAGCAGCAACCGGTATTTCAGCAATTGCAACACCCGTAATGGCTTATGAAGCAGGCGATTGGTTAATTCGCGGCCGGATTATCAATATTGACCCACAAGATAGTAGTAAAGGCTTAATAGTTAATGGTGTCGATAATGGAGACGGTGTAAAAGTTGATAACGACACTATTCCAGAATTAGATATCACCTATATGATTTCTCCTAACTGGGGTGTTGAATTAATCCTAGGCTATTCGGAGCATACTGTCACAGGTGAAAAATCTGCCGTGCCAGCAAGCTTAGGCAATGTTATTAATGCTAAAGTTTTACCACCAACATTGTTATTACAATATCACTTTTCACCTAATTCAAATATCCGCCCTTATGTTGGGGCCGGCATTAACTATACTTATTTCTTTGATGAAGAAACAACAGGTATTATTGAGACATCAGGCGACAACATTAACCTAGATAGTTCATGGGGTTTTGCGGTACAAGCGGGTGTCGATATTGCAATCAATGAGGACTGGTTCTTCAATGCCGATGTCAAATACATTGATATTGATACTGAGGCACACTTCTCAGATATTTTAAATGGTACTGCTGATGCCAAAATTAAAGTTGATATTGACCCCATTGTTTGGGGAGTAGGTATTGGTCGTCGTTTTTAATAACGAATTACCTTTAAATCGTGTAAATCTCTCTTAAGTATTAAACACGAATTAAAAGACCCTCAATTGAGGGTCTTTTTTTGCCTATCGCTCCTGAACAGCTTAGTTCTCATTCAATAACTGTATTTGGTTTTAATAGCTTGTTAAGCTTGATGCCCACCACCGTCAACACAGAAAAATAAACAACCGCTGTACTCACAATCAAACCAAATAATGCGGTAAATCGGTACCATACTGTTCCATCAACCCATTGCGCATTCTCCGGTGTCAGCCAAGCCAGCATCAATATCAAGCTAACATTCGCAATCAATAGTTGGATAGCAAATTTACCCCAGCCAGCATCAGGCTGATAGACACCTATTTTTCTAAGCCCGGCATAAAGTAATCCAGCATTAAGCATCGCTGATATGGCTGTTGCTAAAGCAAGACCCACATGTGCGTATTGAATCATTAAAATGATATTTAATACCATATTGGTGACTAACGCGATAATGCCGATTTTGACCGGAGTTTTAGTATCTTGGCGGGCAAAATAACCTGGCGCTAGAACCTTAATAAGGATAAATGGCAATAAACCCAAACCGTAAGCCATTAAGCTTAGAGAAGCTTTATAGGCATCTTCAGGGCTGAACTCACCATATTGAAATAAGGACAATAATAACGGTTCTGCTAACCAGATAAGCCCTATTGCTGCTGGTGTACCGATAATAAATACCCACCGTAAGGCCCAGTCTATGATGTGAGAAAACTCAGCCTTTGATGCCGACGCATGCTTTTTAGAAAGACTCGGCAATATGACGGTGGATAGGGCAATTCCAAATACACCCAGCGGAAACTCCACTAAACGATCTGAATAATAAAGCCACGAGATACTGCCTGTTACCAAGAATGACGCCAATAATGTATCTAGCAATAAATTGATTTGAGCAACCGAAACGCCAAACATTGCTGGAATCATTAACTTGATGACTTTCTGAACCCCACTATCTTGCCAAGCCCAGCGGGGTTTAGGTAGCTGACCTATTTTGATTAAAAATGGAATTTGAAATAGTAGTTGTACCACGCCGCCAATAAACACGCCCCACGCTAAAGCAGTCACCGGTTCTTCAAGATGTGGGGATAGCCATAATGCACTCGCTATCAGGGAAATATTAAGAAATACAGGGGTAAATGCTGGTACAGCAAATTTACCCAAGCTATTCAATATCGACCCCGCAAGCGCAGTCAACGAAATAAAGAACAAATAAGGGAAAGTGATTTTAAGTAAATCACCTGCGAGGCCAATTTTATGTGGATCAGTAATGAATCCTGGAGCAAACACCATAATTAATAATGGTGCTGCGATAACACCAATGGCGGTGATGACAAATAAAATGCCTGCGAGTGTGCCGCTAGTACTGGCAATGAAGTCTTTAAGGTCGCGATCACCACGCTGGCGATATTCTGCTAAAACAGGAATAAAGGCCTGTGAAAAAGCACCTTCGGCAAATAAGCGTCGGAGAAAATTAGGAATTTTAAAGGCAACAAAGAAGACATCCGCGCCCAAACCCGCACCAAACATACGCGCAATCACAATATCTCGAATAAACCCCATAATCCGAGAGATAAAGGTCATGCTGCTTACTATAGCGGTAGACTTAAATAATTTTTCACTCATTGGTGAACAATCCAAATTTAATGATAGGATTTATCATCCTTAATAATCGCGTAACGAGTACCACATCATGGCCAAACGGTGTAAAGATCTTAATTCTAAGTGTTTTTTGTTCACATATCTCATTATTGTCAGTTTTTTATTAGTTTTATGGATAAACCGCTTACCGTTAATGCAAGAAGATCTCCGTGATATTCCTACGGATATGCTGTCGTATATTGAGTCACCTGCCAAGAAATTACCCCCATTTTCATTGATTACGAGCAATAAGTTAGCACTTACTAACGAATGGCTTAATAATAAGTGGACATTCGTGTATTTTTCCCATAGCCACTGCCTACCTCAATGTCAGCCAGCCCTAGAAAAAATGAATTATTTACGATCCGCATTTGCCAATAATAATCTGCAATTCTTAGTCATTGGACTTGATAACGAACATGAAGCAGCAGATGCATTATCACAGTTTTTAATGACTCAACAACTTAAACTCACGGCCGCCACAGCCTCTGAACCAGAAATTGAATCCTTAGCCAAAGCATTTATTGCGCTGTATTTAACAACGAATTTTACCGATGGTAGCTATCAAATTGAGCAAGAACATCACATTTTTCTAGTTGATCCAAAAGGGCGCATTTACGCCACCTTTAGACCTCCTTATAGCAATACCAGTATTCAGTCACGATTCCTTAAACTTCGACAATTTTATGCTCAATCAGAATGAACTGTTGTTGTAAGAGCATCGGCAAATATTTGAGCTAACTGCTCTATCGTACTGACTCGTTGATAACTTGGCCGCCATATTAGGCCTAACTCGCGCATAGAATGTTTACCCTTGGTCACCAGCGGCCGAATACAAATATCTGCATGACTCACCATGTCAGAGTCAATCGCCATCTCAGGTATTAATGTTATACCAAGACCCCCAGCAACCATTTCAATTAAAGTATATAGGCTGGTCCCCTGCATACTGGTTCGATGCGTTGTCATCGGCAACTGACAAGCACTGAGGGCATGTTCACGCAAACAATGCCCCTCAGACAGTAATAACAAATCATCTGTGGGCAATTCCTGAGCATGAATGCTCGTATTCTTCGCCAAAGAATGATGTTTTGGTAACGCTACCCAAAATGATTCTTGTGCAAAGATCTTATGTTCTAAATCCCCTATATCAAATGGCAGGGCAAGTATTGCAACATCAATCTCGCCATCCTTGAGCTGTTTTAATAGCCGCTCAGACTGATCTTCAATCAGCACTAACTCCAATTGCGCTAACTTCTTGCGGATTTTAGGCAATGCTTTCGGTAACAAAAAGGGACTAATGCTTGGTATAACGCCGATCCGAATCCGGCCTGTTAGCGGACTACTTTCAGAACGGGCCAAATCAACCATATCTGCCGATAACGATAAAATATGTTGTGCCCGCTTAGTAAGCTGCTCTCCTATCGCTGTCACTAACACTTTACGGTTTGTACGCTCTAACAGTGCAACCCCTAAAATATGTTCAAGATCCTGTATCCCTGCACTCAAGGTGGATTGGGTGACAAAACATTTGTCTGCGGCACGGCCAAAATGTTTTAGCTCAGCAACAGCCGTTAAATAGTGTAATTGTCTTAATGTTGGCAAACTCATAATCGGAATTTCCACTTATTTTGATAACAATAATCAGTTGGGCCTAAATTAACATAAAATATGAACTTATTTCTAACATACAGAGAGTCAGAAATTTAAGGGCAAGCGACAGTGGCCGAAATCGAAGAATCTAAAGAACATGCAGCAATGTTTGCTAAAATACCGACCATCGCAGCAAAACGTTTCTCAGTATTAGCAAAAATTGAAAAACGCCATGCTCAACAGTATCAGGACGCTTTAGCCACACCCCGTGCTAAACAAGCGTTACAGAATAATCAGGAGATAAAATAATGAGAAAGTGGGAATGCATCGTATGTGGGTTTATTTATGAAGAAGCCAAAGGTTTACCCGAAGAAGGAATAGCGCCAGGAACTAGTTGGGATGACATCCCTGATGACTGGGTATGCCCTGAATGTGGTGCTGGAAAAGAAGATTTTGAGATGGTAGAAGTCTAAAAAACTATCCTTAGAGAAAGGCTTTCCCTTTCTCTGTCACAATTTATAAAAGAATCAATATGGATCCAATTATTATTATTGGCACCGGCTTTGCGGGCTATACCTTAGCGCGTGAATTTCGCAAGCTAGATAGTCAAACACCACTAATATTCATAACCTCCGATGATGGTCGAAGCTACCCCAAACCAATGCTGTCTAATGCTTTGACTAAAGGAAAAACAGCCGAGCAACTTGCATTGTCTGATTCAACTGCCATGGCTAAAACGTTAAATGCCGAAATAATGACCCATACCATCGTCAGTCATATTGACCCTCAAGCCAAAATCATTACAACTACGACCAACAAACGGCTTAACTATCAACAACTTGTTCTAGCTGTAGGTGCCAAACTGATTCATATTCCCATCAAAGGGAGATCTAGCAATAATATTATATCAATCAATAGCCTAGATGATTATTCCGTGTTTCGGGAGCAGCTAAATAACGCCAAACATGTGACCTTGATTGGACCCGGATTGATCGGCTGTGAATTTGCCAATGATTTACTTAATGCCAAGGTCAAAGTATCAATTGTAGGGCCTGATGCTTATCCCATGAGTTCACTTCTACCCCAACCTATTGCTGAGGAGCTGAAATCTACTTTAGAAGCGGCGGGGGTTGATTGGCATCTAAATACAACAACAACATCTATTGTATCTACTGAAGATGGTTATCAGTTAACGTTAGAAAATGGCGATAGCATAAATACTGATATCGTCATTTCAGCCGTGGGACTTCGGTCAAATACTGAATTGGCAGAACTAGCAGGATTAAAGGTTAGCCGTGGCATTGTGACAAACAATTACCTGCAGACTAGTCATACCGATATTTATGCATTAGGTGACTGCGCTGAAGTTGCTGGCCATAATTTACTCTTCATTGCCCCCATCTTAGTGGCTGCAAGAGCATTAGCCAAAACACTTTCTGGCACAATAACCTCGGTGAAATATCCTGCTATGCCCGTTGCGATTAAAACACCTTATTATCCACTTGTGGTCTCGCCGCCATCCCAAGGCAGTAAAGGCAACTGGCTCTTTGAGTCATCACCAACAAGTACAGGGATAAAAGGTTTATTTATTGGAGCCAATAATATGCTGCTTGGCTTTGTTCTCAGTGGCGATATGATCTCGGATAAACAAGCTCTTACTAAACAACTACCCGTTCTGTTAAGTTAAAATTTGCGGTATATTGCTATCTCGTTTTCCAGTAAAGTAATGGTTTTCAGCTACTACTACCCTTTCTTATACGGATTGAAAATCTGGTGCTAAACCAACTCAGTATCACAAATCTACGCAACATCACTGATCTGAGTATTAAACCAACTCCTGCGATCAACTTAATATTAGGCAGTAATGGTTCAGGAAAAACCAGCATCTTAGAAGCCATCCATTTACTTTCGCTTGGCCGCTCATTCCGTACTCGCACCTTAAAAAACGTTGTGCAATTAGAGCAGCAAAAATTACAAATTATTGCAAAAACCACAACTAATATACCGATCGGCTTACAATTTGATCTCCATGCCGGCCTACAAATCAGACTCAATAATGCGCCATTAAAGAAACTGTCTGAGCTTGCAATGCAACTCCCTTTACAACTAATTCCCGCTAACTGTCATCAGTTCTTTGAACAAGGACCACGCTATCGACGACAGCTATTAGACTGGGGTTTGTTTCACGTGGAACCAAGCTTTAATTTTCATTGGCAGTCCTACCGAAAAGTACTGCAACAGAGAAACTCCGCCATTCGACAACATAAAAAAATAGCTGAAATACAACTTTGGGATACTCATCTTGCATCCCACGGTGAACAAATAACGACATTAAGACAAAAACAATTAGCGCGATTATTAGAACAATTTAATGATGTTTTCCCTCGTTTATGTCCTGAATATTCCCAAGCTTCTTTTACATTAAAGTATCGGACAGGCTGGGCGAAAGAGTACAGGCTTGAAGAGTCTCTTCGACTAGCCATAGAGAGAGATAAACAGATAGGTTACACTCGTTCTGGAAGCCATGCCGCTGATTGGGCATTTTCGATCAACAATATTGACCCCGCACATATTTTTTCTCGCGGGCAGCAAAAGCTATTTTTCCTAGCACTTTGCATGGCTCAAGCAAAAATCACTGAAGAACACCTTAATCAGGAAAGTAGCATTTTGTTATTAGATGATATAAGTTCAGAACTTGACCCCGCCCATCAAGAGTTCGTACTAGATGAATTATCCTCATTACCAGTACAATCCTTTATCACTAGCACCGATATTTCCTTAGCTAATTCTTCCGAGAAATCTAAAGTGTTTCACGTGAAACAAGGTGAGATTACTAACAGTGATAGCTAATTCCCCGATGTGGTAAAATGAACCTTTTATAATCCTGCTTTTAATGTTAATGGATACATTATGACAACCGAAGAAAATAACACCTACGACTCGTCGAATATTAAGGTATTAAAAGGTCTTGATGCTGTTAGAAAACGTCCAGGTATGTATATCGGTGATACCGATGATGGTACCGGCTTACATCATATGGTGTTTGAGGTTCTTGATAATGCCATTGATGAAGCACTCGCAGGACATTGTACCGAAATAAAGGTCCGCATTCACCCCGATGAGTCAGTTTCTGTATCGGATAATGGTCGCGGCATCCCGGTTGATATTCATGAGGGAGAGGGTGTTTCTGCTGCCGAAGTTATTATGACGGTACTTCATGCCGGCGGTAAGTTTGACGACAACTCCTATAAAGTATCTGGCGGTCTTCATGGTGTCGGCGTTTCAGTTGTTAATGCTTTATCCAAAAAACTAACGATGGAAATTCGTCGCAATAATAAAATTTATACCCAAAGTTATACTGATAGTGAGCCTGATGCTCCAATCAAACCGGGGGCTGATTGTGATGACACTGGAACTAAAATTCAGTTCTGGCCAAGTAATAAAACCTTCTCTAATGTCCTTTCTTTTGATTACAAAATTTTAGCAAAACGTATTCGTGAGTTAGCATTCCTAAACTCTGGTGTGCGTATTGTTTTAATTGATGAGCGTGATGAAGTTACTGAAGTATTTCATTACGAGGGTGGTATCCAAGCTTTTGTTGAACATTTAAATAAAATGAAAACCCCTGTGCATGATGCAGTCATTAATATCTCTGGTGAAAGAGATGATGTCACTGTTGAATTATCAATGCAATGGACGGACTCCTACCAAGAAAACATTTATTGTTTTACCAATAATATTCCTCAACGAGATGGTGGTGCGCATTTAGCGGGTTTCCGAGCAGCACTAACGCGCACATTAAATCAATATATTGAAGCTGAAGGTTTAGCTAAAAAATCAAAAGTTGCAACAAGTGGTGATGATGCCCGCGAAGGTCTAACCGCTGTTTTATCAGTCAAAGTGCCGGATCCTAAATTTTCATCTCAAACTAAAGATAAACTGGTGTCATCCGAAGTAAAAACCATTGTTGAATCTCTGGTAAATGAATTTTTTCATGACTACCTAGTTGAGAATCCGACAGAGAGCAAGCTGATTGCCAACAAAATGGTTGATGCTGCTAGAGCTCGTGATGCTGCACGTAAAGCCCGTGAATTAACGCGCCGTAAAGGTGCGCTTGATATTGCCGGCTTACCCGGTAAATTAGCTGATTGTCAGGAACGAGACCCCGCCCTTTCTGAATTATTCCTTGTGGAGGGTGATTCTGCGGGAGGTAGCGCTAAACAAGGTCGCGACCGCCGTACACAAGCTATTTTACCGCTGAAAGGAAAAATCCTTAACGTCGAGCGGGCTCGATTCGACAAGATGATCAGTTCTGCTGAAGTGGGCACCCTAATCACTGCTTTAGGCTGTGGTATTGGTCGGGATGAATATGATCCAGAAAAATTACGCTATCATCACATCATCATCATGACCGATGCCGATGTCGATGGATCGCATATTCGCACCCTTTTATTGACCTTTTTCTATCGTCAAATGCCAGAACTAGTTGAGCGTGGCCATATTTATATCGCTCAACCCCCTTTGTACAAGATAAAGAAAGGTAAGCAAGAACGCTATGTGAAAGATGATGCTGAAATGGAGCGCTATCTAACCGAATTGGCACTCAATAATGCGGCACTATATCCATCTAAATCTGCTGATGCGATCTCAGACAACGCCTTAATGCTATTAGTTGAGGAATATCAAACGGTTACATCCATAATCAGCCGCTTGTCTAGCCACTACTATCCTGCGTTTCTTAAACAATTGATATATCAATCTGCTATCCCTGAATTATCAGATACCACCGCTATTACAGATTGGCTGCAAGCAATTGAACAACGATTAAATACCGACCTACCCACTGGTACTAATTATGGGCTATCGGTTGTCCGTAAAGATGACGAATCAGTACCCTATATCAATATTAGCTTCAATCGCCACGGCATCAGCACCGACTACCATATCCCAGGGGCATTTTTTGCAAGCACGGAATATCAACGTATTTTGTCTTTTGCAGATAAAATTAATGGCTTATTTTCTGATGATGCTCGCATTGAACGTGGCGATCGCAGCTTAGAAATCTCAAACTTTTCACAGGCGGTCACTTGGTTATTAGCAGAGGCGCGCCGCGGCCAGAGTGTCCAGCGATATAAGGGACTAGGCGAAATGAACCCTGATCAATTGTGGGAAACCACTATGGATAAAACTAAGCGTCGCTTGTTACAGGTTAAGATCGAAGATGCGATTGCAGCGGACGAAACATTTAGCACTCTAATGGGTGATGATGTTGAGCCACGCCGTGCATTTATTGAAACTCATGCATTACAAGCTACCAACCTCGACATATAGCTAAAACAAGTATTTTCCTTAGTTACGAAGGCCATAATTATCGTTATTATGGCCTTTGCTGTATTACACAATCCAAATTGAGACCTCCGGAGAAAATATATGAGTGATTCTGCACGATATAATCGTGTACAAATAATTTTGCACTGGATCATTGCAGCGATCGTTTTCTTTATGATCGCCTTGGGCTTATACATGACTGAACTACCAAAACAGTCAGAATTAGCGCCTGGCGAAGAGAGTGTTCGTGCCTTTTATTTTCTATTACATAAGTCTATGGGTATTACGGCCGCCATGTTGATTCTATTGCGCATATTCTGGCGTATTACCCATAAGGCACCACCATTACCAGATACAGTAGCAAAATGGCAGCAAAAGGCTGCTGGAGCGGTTCATTGGCTACTTTATGGCATTATGATCGCCATGCCCTTCTCTGGGTACATGCAATCTATGTTCAGTAAATATGACACTAAATTTTGGGGGATCGTCTTACCTCGTGTTGCCGAAGCAGATAAAGCAATGCGTGAAACTTTCTCTCAAGTGCATGAGATTTTAGCTTTTTTGTTTATTGGCGTGATCATTATTCATATAGCAGCAGCCATTAAGCATCGATTATCCGGCACAGAAATCACCAACCGAATGTCATTAAGAAAACATTAAAAAAGGCCCTTCCGGGCCTTTTTCATCTACGTTAATTAACTTAGTTCACAACGTTAATGTAATTTGATTTTCGGATGCACACTACGGCGGAACAAGTGTGATAACGACAACATACCCACACGAAATAGACCGAACAAAGCCACTTGATGCATTTTATACAAAGATAAGTACATAATTCTGGCCATAGAGCCTTCAATCATTAGACTGCCCTTACTCAAACTGCCCATCATATTGCCGACTGTACTGTACTTGCCGAGAGAGACTAATGAGCCATAGTCATGATATGCATATTCTGGAATATCCTTGCCAGCCATACGTTGTTTAATAGATTTATAAGTCAGTGTAGCCATTTGGTGTGCTGCTTGAGCTCGAGGCGGTACATTTTCTGCCTCCCCACCTTCCCATTTGCAGGCACAACAATCACCAATCGCATATATATCATCATCAAGCGTAGTTTGTAGCGTTTGTTTAACAACCAATTGGTTTATCCAATTTGTTTCAAGACCATCAATGTCTTTGAGGAAATCTGGCGCCTTAATGCCCGCCGCCCAGACCTTAATTGCAGCAGAAATAGTCTTGCCGCTTTCAGTCAAGATTGCATTTTCCGTCACTTCTATAACTCGCTCATTTGTACAAACCTGAACGCCCAATTTTGCCAATTCTTTTTCAGTTGCTGCTGATAAGTTTTCTGGTAATCCTGGTAAAACACGATCGGCAGCCTCGATGATGCTAATTTTGACGTCCGTTGGTTTAACCTCATCTAAACCATAGGCAGTAAGCAAATGTGACACCTCATGTAACTGCGCACTTAACTCTATGCCTGTTGCTCCAGCACCAACAATAGCAATATCAAGCTGACCCTCATCAAGAGGCTTTCCTTGAGTATGAGCTCGTAGATAAGCCTCTAGAAGCTGAGACTGAAATGCTTCTGCTTGCGTAGTAGTATCTAAAAAAAAGCAGTTCTCAGCGACACCTTTAACACCAAAGTCATGACTCACACTACCTACTGAAATAACGAGATAATCATATTCAAACTGGCGGCGAGGAATAATCTCTAAGCCCTTATTATTGTAGGTTGGCGCAACCGAAATTTGTTTGTTTGCACGATCCAAACCATCCATTTTCCCCAAACGAAAACGAAAACCACTACACATAGCTTGACCAAGATATTCAAGCTCATCTTCATGTGAATCTAAGGTGCCGGCCGCAACTTCATGTAATAATGGTTTCCAGATATGTGTATGTGTGCTGTCAATCAGCGTCACTTCTGCCTTACCTTTCTTCCCCAATTTTCTACCCAACAATGTCACAAGTTCAAGACCACCTGCGCCACCGCCAACTACGACAATCTTCGGGATGTTATTTTCTGTTGATGCCATTATTATTCAACTCCAATATCTTCATTAATTTGGTATAATTCTATCGCAGAAGCCATCTAAGACCTATCTTAAATTTTTTACTATACGGGTAGACTCTGGCAAACTTTACTGACTAACCGTTACAAAAGGTTTTTTTATGCAGGCGAAACCTGAAAAACCACGCCTCGCTTGGGCTATTACTGGCTCAGGCCATTACTTAGAAGAATGTCTTAATATTATCCGTGATTTAGATGATGTTGACTTATTCTATAGCCGTGCTGGCGAAGAAGTAATCCGTATGTACGGACATGACCCCAAGGAAATTAACGGATCAGGCCGAGTCTACCGAGATCGTGCGGCAAGTTCGCCACCGGTAGGACTATTTTATCGTGGGGATTATCATACTTTAGTCGTTGCCCCAGCAACCTCAAATACCGTTGCCAAAATGGTGTTGGGCTTATCGGATAGCTTAGTCACCAATGTTTATGCTCAAGCGGGTAAGTGCCGCATTCCTAGCATTGTTTTAGCCTGTGATACCGAGCCAGAAATGGATACCCCTGCCCCCGATCGTATTGTTAAGGTCTGGCCCAGAGAAGTTGATTTAGCACACACGCATAAACTACGTTCTTATGAAGCCACGACGGTCGTTGAAAACCCAGCTAAATTACTGGCGGCATTGCAACTTCGCTTAGATGAACTCAATTGATATATGGCTGAAAAGCTATTATTCCTAACGGGTAAACTAGCCGAACCTAGTTTACGAAAAGTGCTGCACGAAATGGGGCCGCTTCCGTTTGAGTATCGAATTCATCAACTGGGCCTTTCCGTAGCAGCATTAATGACCGATAAAATGATTGCACGGCGTTTAAAACCTGAAGATATTGCGGATAGCGACCAAATCATTGTGCCGGGACGATGTCGAGGCGATTTAGAAAGCTTGAGTAAACAGTTAGGTCTTCCAGTGGTCAGAGGACCAGAAGAAGTAAAAGACTTACCGATATATTTTGGCGGTGAACGTAAGGAACCAGATTTGAGCCGATATAACGTCAATATCTTCGCTGAAATAGTCGATGCCCCAGAGCGTGATATCGACAGTATCGTTGAACGTGCGCGATATTATGGTGATAATGGTGCCAACGTCATTGATCTTGGTTGCTTGCCCGAAGAAAAATTCCCTCACCTGGAAGAAGCTATTATCGCTCTTCACGAAGCGGGATTTAAAGTCAGCGTTGATTCACTAGGATTAGATGATTTACGCCGAGCAGGAAAAGCCGGAGTAGACTATTTGCTCAGCTTAACCGAGGAAACATACCACCTAGCCAAGGAAGTTGATGCTATTCCAATCCTGGTACCGGCAGAACGTGGATCACTAGCGTCATTAGAACGGGCGATGGAATTGATGGATAAAATCAATCGGCCTTGGATAGCAGATCCCATACTGGAGCCAATCCATTTTGGTTTCACCAATTCTATTGTCCGTTACCATGAGCTACGCCGTCGTTATCCCGATGCACCGATGATGATGGGGGTCGGTAATTTAACCGAATTAACGGATGCTGATACCAGTGGTATCAACGCCTTATTATTTGGTATCATTTCGGAACTTAACATCACTAATGTACTCGCAACAGAAGTCAGCCCTCATGCCTGCAGAGCCATCAAAGAAGCCGATATAGCACGACGTATGATGTTCGCTGCTCAACAAGATTCTAGTCTTCCACGTGATTTTACTGCCGACTTATTAGTTGCCCACGAACGTAGACCTTTTCCTGATAATGCCCAAGAAATTGCCGAATTAGCAAATAATATTAAAGACCCAAATTATCGCATCAAGGTGGCTGAGCAAGGAATTTATATGTTCAATCGTGACGGCATCATGCATGATATTGATCCTTTCTCATTTTATCCTCAACTGGATTTGAAAGACGATACCGGCCACGCTTTTTATCTAGGCGCTGAATTAGCACGAGCACAAATCGCTTGGCAGCTTGGCAAGCGCTACACTCAAGACGAAGAGCTTCAATGGGGGTGCGCAGTCACTAAAGATGAAGACGATTTAACGCAGCAAACAGCTGAAGGCACAACACTTACAACAGGGAAAAAATGTGGCACAGCTTGAAGGCAAAATTCACGAAGTCATCATAACAACTCGAAGCCATGAAGGCCTGTCTCATTCTGCACCAATGGGAATATCCGAAGTGAATGGTCACATTCTTATCAAACCTTTTAAACCATCAACAACCTATGATAATTTAAAACAGCACCGCCAATGCACCATCAATTATATTGATGATGTCCGCGTTTTTGCAGGTGCACTAACAGGCCATCGCAATTGGACCACCCGACCCTGCCAGCAAATTGAAGGTGAATATTTAAGCCAAGCTTTGGCACATACCGAATTAGAAATTGTTGCATTTGATGATGACAATCCTCGTGCTTGTTTTAAAGGTTCAGTGATCTGTGAGGTACAACACGCTCCCTTTCGTGGCTTTAATCGAGCTCAAAGTGCTGTGATCGAAGCGGCAGTATTAACCAGTCGTTTACAGATGTTATCCGCTGAAAAAATACAGCAAGAGATCGCCTACCTCTCTATTGCTATTGAAAAAACAGCTGGCCCAAGGGAGCTTGAAGCATGGGGATGGCTAATGAAAAAAATACAAGATACCGGAATTAATTTAGATGAGTAAATGGTTAGCCAGCGTACAATCGCTAGAAGAAGCACAAATATTAATATCTGCCCTACCAGATATCCTTGATATGAAAAACCCTTCAGAAGGCGCACTAGGTGCATTAAAAGTGGATACTGTCCGTCGGATAGTAAAACTAATCGATGGCCGCTGTCAGACCAGCGCCACCATTGGCAATTTACCCATGCAAAAAAAATTGATCTCGGCAGCGATGATTAATATGGCCTCTTCCGGTGTCGATTATATAAAAATTGGCCTCTTCCCCGACAATAACTTATCAAACTGTATTATTGATTTGGCAGAAACCGTCAAAAGGTTAAAGACACCTATTATTGCTGTGGTGTTTGCAGATCAGTCCCTTGATGTCGATTTTCTCCCACTGCTAAAAGCCAGTGGCTTTCATGGTGTAATGGTCGATACTGCCATTAAAAATGGTCAACATCTGCTAGAGCATTGGGACTTATTGCGGTTAGCGGATTTTGTTGACTCAGCCCACCAACAAGCCATGCTTTGTGGGCTTGCTGGAGCATTACGGTATGAAGATATTAAAGTGCTACAACCTCTTGGTGCTGATTACCTTGGCTTTCGTAGTGCTTTATGTCTACAACATCAACGCACATCAGCACTAGATTTAACCTTGGTTAAGCAAATTTCACCCGCAATTCACGCACAAGCTGGGACTGCTATAGCAGTCCCAGCCTAAGTACCTTTCAATTCATTAAGTACTTTCTCGTAATATTCGGCTTGCGGTCACCAATGCCGTTAACGCTGGTTTCACTTCATCCCAAGCACGTGTTTTCAATCCACAGTCAGGATTCACCCATAAACGTTCAGCAGGTATGCGTTGTGCTGCTTTTTTCATCAACATTACGATTTGCTCTACTGTCGGAATATTAGGTGAGTGTATGTCATACACACCCGGACCTATTTCGTTCGGGTAGTTAAATTCGTTGAACACATCGAGCAATTCCATATCTGAACGTGACGTTTCTATCGTAATTACATCGGCATCCATGTCTGCTATCGCATTAATAATATCGTTGAATTCCGAATAGCACATATGGGTATGAATTTGAGTCTCATCACCTACACCATTGGCACTAATCTTAAAACTGTTCACCGCCCAATCAAGATATTCTTGCCACTGTGTTTGACGCAAAGGCAAACCTTCACGAAGTGCCGCTTCATCAATCTGGATAATGGCAATCCCTGCTTTTTCTAAATCTAACACTTCATCACGGATAGCAAGCGCCAGCTGTAAACATGTTTCCGATCGTGGCTGATCATCGCGAACAAAAGACCAATTTAGGATAGTCACAGGGCCCGTTAACATCCCTTTTACAGGTTTGTCACTCAATGTTTGGGCATAGGAAGCCCATTCAACGGTCATTGGCTTAGAGCGCGAAATATCACCATAAATGATCGGTGGTTTAACACAACGAGAGCCGTAAGACTGTACCCAACCAAACTGACTGAAGGCGTAACCTTCTAATTGCTGACCAAAATATTCCACCATATCATTACGTTCAGCCTCGCCATGAACTAACACATCTAATCCCAACGCCTCCTGCTCTTCTATTGCCCGTTTGATTTCACCACGAATAAGCTCTTGATACTGTTGCTCATTCAATTTACCTTGGCGGAAATCACTTCTTGTTTTTCGGATTTCTGCTGTTTGAGGAAACGAGCCAATAGTCGTCGTTGGAAATAAGGGTAAATTAAACCGTTGTTGTTGTAGCGCTGATCGCTTCTTATACGGGCTTTGACGTTGGGCTAACGATCCGTCAACTCTGGCAACACGATTTTTGACAGCAGAATCGTGAACGAGAGGTGATAACTGGCGGGACTTTATCGCATCGGCATTATCTTGTAATTTCTGCTCAACGGATTGATACCCTTCATTTAAAGCAACCGCCAATATAGTTAACTCGTCTAATTTTTGTACCGCAAATGCCAACCAAGAAAAAACCTCATCCTCTAATTGTGGTTCACTATTCAGATCGACAGGCACATGTAACAGTGAACAAGAGGGCGCCAACCAAAGCCTGTCTTTCAATCGCTCAGATAATGGCTCCAACCAGTCTAATATGGCATTAAGATCTGTCTTCCAAATATTACGACCATTTATCACACCTAAAGACACAATTTTATGTGAAGGCAACCAATCAACCACTTTATTGACTTCGCTAAGACCATTAATCGCATCAATATGTAGCCCAGCAATGGGTAATTCACAGGCAAGATGTAAATTTTCTTTTAACTCACCGAAATAACTAGTTAATAGTAATTTAACCGGTGATTTGTTTAAGGAAAAATAAGCTTGTTTAAGTGCATTATGCCAAGAACTGTCTAGCTCTGTGACTAAAATAGGCTCATCGATTTGAACCCATTCCACACCCTCTTCTGCTAATTTAATGAGTAATTGTTCATAAGTTGCCACCAGCTTATCAAGCAAACTTAGCTTGTCGGTTTCATCTTTTGATTTCCCCAACCATAGATAACTAACAGGCCCCAAAATCACCGGTTTAATATTCTGCTGAAGTGCTTTAGCTTCTCTAACCTGAGCAATCAAATTTTCGCTATGCAAACTAAACAATGTATTGGCATCAAATTCCGGGACGATATAATGATAATTCGTATCAAACCACTTGGTCATTTCACCGGCCGCAATTTGATGACATTGATCTTGACCAACAGCTTGACCACGAGCGACTTGAAAATAGCGATCCAAAGCACTCACCTCTTTATCGGCTCTTTTAGGCAAGTTTCCCACCAATACACTGATATCAAGTACGTGGTCATAAAATGAAAAATCGCCTACAGGAAGCCAGTCCAGCTTATTTTGTAATTGCCAATGAGACTGCCGTAGTGATTGACCAATGTCTTGAAGATCCTCTTGGCCTATATCTCCACGCCAGTATTTTTCTAAAGCAAATTTAAGCTCTCGATTTTTCCCTATTCTTGGAAAACCGAGGTTATGAGTTGTCACCATTTTCTTATCCTTTGTAAAAAATAGTTATTGTAGACAAGATCATTTATGAGTAATAATGATGTTTTTTGACGAATACATGAGATATTTTCATAGATGATTGAGCGCTCTCATTTAAAAATTATGCAAGCATTGGCTGACAATGGCACATTAACAGCCGCAGCAAATGCCCTGTTTTTAACCCAGCCCGCACTCTCTCACCAGATGCGATATTTAGAAAAGAAGCTTGATGTTGCACTCTGGGAAAAGGATGGTCGTCAAATCCGCCTAACGCAGGCTGGAGAACTACTGCTACAAGTTGCTAGACAAGTGTTACCGGTATTAATCCAAACGGAAAAGACATTGATCGCTTATGGAGAAGGGCGGCAAGGTATTTTACGAGTGGGAGTCGAATGCCACCCTTGCTATGAGTGGTTAAAAAGTATTTTGGCTGATTTTTTAGTCGAAATGCCAGATATGGATATTGATGTCGTATCAAAATTTCAATTTTCTGGGCTAGAGGGTCTATTAAATCATCATATTGATTTACTGGTCACGCCAGATATAGTGACAGCAAAAGGCGTGCACAATGCACCACTATTTGATTATGAATTAATGTTGTTAGTGGCTGAAAATCATCCATTAGCAACGCAGGAATTTATTAAGCCCGACGATCTAACAGAGGAACTATTGCTTACCTTTCCAGTGGCTCACGATCGTCTAGATATTTTTACCCAATTTTTATTACCCGCATCCGTGAATCCAAAAAGCAAAGCCATTGAATCAATCGATATTATGGTTCAAATGGTCGCTCTTAACCGTGGAGTAACTGTTTTGCCCGGCTGGTTAGCAGATGAATATAGCCAGACCTTACCTGTTGCAATAACTCGTTTAAGCAAGAACGGCCTAAGAAAAACACTCTATGCAGCAATGCGAGAAACAGATATAGCTATTCACTATATCCAAAAATTTGTCGCCTTGGGCTCACAAAACCAATAACTTAGCTATCTAACCAAGTCCGCTTCTACTTCGTCTCGTGTTTGTTTATTAGTTAAACGCTCAATAAGCGTTAATGCAAAGTCCATCGCCGTACCCGGTCCACGGGAAGTAAATATATCCTTATCTATCACAATTGCCTCCTCGCTGAGACTTATATCAGACCGATCTTCAATCGTCAGCGAGCCGGGGTAACATGTCGCTTTTTTACCCTGCAGTAAACCTGATGATGCAAAAATAAGCGGTGCTGCACAAATAGCCGCAATGGGTTTATTCATCCTATGCAAACGATTGGCAATAGTATGAATTCGCAGATCAGCATTCAAATTATTTGTGCCTGGTTGGCCGCCAGGCAATACCAACATATCAAACTCATCGTCGACCACTTTATCCAAAATGACATCTGCTATAAGGCCAACACCTCGACTCGCGGTAAGCTGTAGCTGTTCCGTCAAACTTGCAGTAACAACCGTAATTCCAGCGCGTCTTAATAAATCTATCAAGGTAACCGCCTCCAACTCCTCGCAACCTTCAGCAAGTGGAATCAATACGCTTGGCATAACATAAACTCCTATTGCCTAGGATGTAAGATATTAATCCCTTTAAGTAAATTTAATGCTTCCGATAACGGATAATCAGTCACTGCCAATGGTGGCTTTTCCTCATCCTTTTCAGCTGACTCTTTTTCTACCTCTGTATCCGTTTTCGCATTACCATTTTCAAGATGTTTCGATAAATCTTGCTCTCGTAAAGGTGTGAATTCACTTTTTTCCCTAGAGGTGACTTTAACCCTCTCAATTTCAATATCGGGCACAATTCCCTCTGCTTGAATTGAGCGGCCTGACGGCGTGTAATATCTTGCTGTTGTCATCTTAACGGCAGTGTTATTAGTTAACGGCATAACAGTTTGCACCGAGCCTTTACCGAACGTTTTTGTGCCCAATATAACGGCACGATGATGATCTTGTAATGCACCCGCAACAATCTCTGATGCAGATGCCGAACCACCATTAACTAATACAACTAGTGGCGCACCTTTAAGTACATCATTTGGCTTAGCATTAAATTTTTGTTTGGCATCCTCGACACGGCCATCGGTATAAACAATCAAGCCCTTAGTAATGAAAGCATCTGAAACATCAACCGCAGCATTCAATAGGCCACCTGGATTATTTCGTAAATCCAACACTAGGCCTTTTAGAGCACCTTCATTTTCTTGTTTAAGTGCACTGATTGCTTCTTTTAAACTGGCTCCCGTACGAGCAGCAAATGTACTAATTCGGACATAACCATAACCAGGTTCAAGCATCCTTTTTTTGACACTCTTCACTTTAATAATAGCTCGAGTTAATTCTATTTTAAGCGGCTTATCCTCGCCCTCTCTTATAATTGTAAGTAAGAGCTTACTATCCGGTTCTCCCCTCATAATATCAACCGCATCATTCAGGGACATACCCTTAACAGGCGTATCATCCAAACGAATAATTAAATCTCCAGCAAGCACACCACCTAGTGCGGCCGGCGTGTCATCAATAGGAGAGACGACCTTAACAAAGCCATCCTCCATTGTAACTTCAATACCTAAACCACCAAACTCACCGGATGTCCCCTCTCGCAAGTCCTTAAAATCGTCGAAGTCTAAATAGGTGGAATGTGGATCTAGTCCGGACAACATGCCCCGAATGGCATTTTGCAATAATTCTTTATCGTCGACTTCTTCAACATAATTATTTTTTATGCGGCCAAAAATCTCAGAAAAGGCGCGCAAATCTTCCAAAGGCAAATCAGGCTTGTTGTTCGGCTTATCAGCAAACACCATTTGACCAAAGATCAGCGAAGCTCCAAGGAATACGCCCGCAGAAATTAAGCCTAGATCACGATTTAAAACTCTCATAGATTTTCCCTAGTTTGTTACTAACCTTGTTTGCCTAACCATTTTGCAGGATTGGTCGGGCTTCCTTTATGTCGAATTTCGAAATATAAACCTGCATATTGTCGAATACCTTCATTGCCACTTAAAGCAATTACATCCCCTGCTTGAACAATGTCCCCTACTTCTTTCAGCAGTGCTTGGTTATTGCCATACAGCGTCATGTACTGTTGTCCATGATCAATGATCAACAATAAACCAAAACCTCGCAACCAGTCTGAAAAGACGACACGGCCCGAACCTGAAGCAACAACATCTTTACCCGATGTCGCTTTAATCATAATGCCTTGCCATGTGAGTTTACCAATATTTCGTGAGCTACCATAGCGGGCTAGAACTTTTCCTTTCACAGGCCAACGCAATGATCCTTTAAGACTGGCGAAATCAATGTGATTCGACTTCACCGGTACCGAAAGAGTTTCTTTAGATGGTGTAAATGATTCAAATACTGCTTGTAATGATTGCTCTTCTTCTCGTAACGCCAGCATACGTATGCCTTGAGTACTCAATTTTTTATCCAGCTGTCTTAAGGTTAATTGTCGCTGTTGATTACTTTCCTGTAGCGTTTTCTGCTGCTGCTGCCATTGATTATAAAGTTGTCGTTGCTTCTGCTGAGCAGCGAGTAATTGCTGTTGATTATTCGTCAACATTAGCAACGTTTCACTAATCGTTGCTAATTGTTGCTGCCGAGCCTGATGAAAGTAGCGAAAATACACGCTATTTCTACTTAAGCTCGCTGGCTCATGTTGATTTAACAGTACCTTCAAATAACTCGGTTGAGCATTAAGGTACGCTGCTCGAAGTTGAACATTCAAGGCCTGAAGCTGCTCATCATAAGATAAATCCTGCTGATTTTGTTGCTTTTTCAGCTCATCAAGTTGTGTTGCCTGCTGTTGGATTTGTTGATTTAAAGTGTGTAATTCACGACTTAATGTCGACACTTTTTGGCTCTGCCGTTTTAACTGCTGATACAGCACAGCCTTTGTCGATTTAGTTTGATCTAACTCGTTGGCTAATGTTTGGATTTCAGCCTGCACATTCTCTAACTTTTTTTCTGACGTAGCGTCAGCATTAGAATCAATACAGCAAACGAGTAGTAGTGCCGATAAAAGGAAGGAGGTTTTCACGCTGCTTATAACGCCATCTCTCAAACTATTTTAATTCAACCAAAAAATGAGAACCCATTTCATTTGGAATAGGTAAATTCATCAATGACAACATGGTAGGAGCAATATCCGCCAGTGTACCTTGCTCAATACAACTGGCTTCTCGCCCAGCATAAATCAGAGGCACCGGATTACTAGTATGGGCTGTATGAGCTTGCCCTGTTGACTCATCCATCATTAATTCCGCATTGCCATGATCCGCCGTCACAATCATTTCGCCACCCACTTGTTTTAGAGCAGACCATACCCGTCCTAAACAATTATCCAAAACCTCGACCGCTTTAACGGCTGCATCATAATTTCCGCTATGACCAACCATATCTGCGTTGGCAAAATTACAAATAATCACATCATATTTATTGCTATGAATCGCCTTCACCAATTGATCTGCCACTTCGGGCGCACTCATACTGGGCTGCAAATCATAGGTATCGACTTGAGGTGAAGGCACTAAAATACGATCTTCGCCTTCAAAAGGCTCATCCCTGCCGCCATTGAAGAAAAAAGTGACATGTGCATATTTTTCTGTTTCCGCAATTCTAAGCTGGCGCAAACCTAATGAAGCAACATAGGCTCCAAACACATTATTCAGCTTTTCAGATGGAAAGGCTTTTGGCGAAGTGAAGTCTTTTTTATATTCCGTCAAGGTGACAAATTTAGTCAGATTGATATCACGTACTCGCTCAAAATCATCAAACTCTTTATCAATAAAGCAACGCGTTAATTCACGCGCCCTATCTGATCGAAAATTCATAAAGACAACAACGTCTCCCTCATTAACCGTTACTGCAGATTCACCGTCAGCAACAATACTGGTCGCCTTAACAAACTCATCTGTTTCGTCCCGCTGATAAGCCAACTCCAAAGCAGTACTCGCATCTGAAGCCTGATATTCACCCTCTCCTTCCGTTATCAGGCGATAAGCTTTCTCGACTCGTTTCCAGCGTTGGTCCCTATCTAGGGCATAAAAGCGGCCAATTAATGTCGCAAATTGCCCTCCGCCAAGCTGTTTAAATTTAGCTTCCATCGCCTCTATCGAAGCGTGTGCACTTTTGGGCGGAACATCCCTTCCATCAAGGAAGGCATGGACATATACTTTTTTAACCCCTCGCTGAATCGCTAACTGCACCATGGCATGTATATGTTCTTCATGGCTATGGACTCCGCCTGGCGATAATAACCCCAGCACATGAACTGCTTTATCTTTTTCCAACGCCGAATCAACCGCATCGGTTAAGGTAAGGTTAGTAAAAAATGAACCGGTGCGAATTGCGCGGCTAACACGCGTAAATTCTTGATACACCACTCGCCCAGCGCCCATGTTGATATGACCCACTTCTGAGTTGCCCATTTGATCCCCCGGCAATCCCACTCCCGCACCAGAAGCACTGATTAAAGTATGAGGATAGTCTTGCCATAAATGGTCCCAAACCGGCGTGTTAGCTGCATAAATAGCGTTATATTTTGGATCTTCACTATACCCCCATCCGTCTAAAATTATTAGCGCTAATGGGCGGTGAGGGTGGCTCATAAAATCATCCTTATAACGTGAAAACTCACTGTTTGGCAGCATAGTTCTACGGAATACATGCAAATCATTGAAAATGCCGTGTATTATATGGCCTTTTGTGACTAATTGCAGTCACTCTGGCATTTGGTAAATTCTGTGGCCCAAACAGAAAACTATGATCTTATCGCACATGATGAGGATATTGAACGCGCTGCTTATGCATTAAAGGCGATGTCGCATCCTTTGCGATTGAAAATTTTGTGTGCAGTAGGTGAGGAAGAGTTAGCGGTTCAGGATATTGTTAATTTTGTTGGAACAACGCAAAGCAACGTATCCCAACACCTCGCAAAGTTGCGAGATAAAAATATTCTTGCGTCACGACGAGATGCCAATCGTATTTATTACCGCGTCAAAGATGAGCGAACACTGCGCTTAGTTGAGATGATGCGCGATGTGTTCTGTTCTAACGAATTGAATTAACATCATTAAACATTAAGGTTCAAAATGGAAAATTTAGGTGAATTTATTATCAACCACTGGGTGTTAGCCACCCTTTTTGTAGTATTGATTTCGCTGATCATGTCAGATTCATTAAGCCGAAAACTTTCCGGTGCAAATCCGGTAGGCACTGCACAGGCAATCCAATTGATTAATCAACACAAAGGGCTGTTTTTAGATGTCAGAGAAGCGTCTGAATTTGAAAAAGAGCATATTGCTGATTCCGTTAATATGCCACTCGCAACACTGGCAGATAATATCAGCACACTCAAAAATCCCGCACAACCTATTATTCTAGTTTGCGCCAGTGACCAACGTGCTCGTGCAGCAGCAAAACAACTGCGCAACAGTCATTTCTCTGACGTTTATATACTTTCTGGCGGCTTAAATTCTTGGAAAGAAGCCAAGCTTCCCTTATTTAGTTAATTCACTCTTTTGATATTTGGATAAATTACCGTGGCTAAAGTTGAAGTGTACTCGTCTGCCCTGTGCCCATATTGTGTAATGGCAAAGAAATTACTCGACCGAAAAGGTATTGAATATACCGAGATTCGTATTGATGCCGATCCTGCCAAACGCCAAGAAATGATGGTAAAAAGTCAACAACGAACGGTACCACAAATTTTTATAAATAATGAGGCGATTGGTGGTTATACTGACCTGTTGGCTCTTGATAAATCTCAACAATTAGCCAGTATGCTGGCTTAATTTTTATACTTACGTTTTAAGGAAACATCATGGCTGAAGAAGAAAATGCACCCTCAACAGGTGAACAACAACAAGCTCGATTTGTAATTCAAAAAATTTACACTAAAGACATCTCTTTCGAAACACCTAATTCTCCAGAGATTTTCCGTGACGAATGGAAGCCCGAGCTAGACCTACAGCTAAGTAATGAATATCGCCGTATCGATGATGATAACCATGAAATCATATTGGTTGTGACTGTCACTGCAAAAGTAGCTGATAAGGTTGCATTTCTAGTTGAAGTCAAACAAGCAGGAATCTTCTCTCTAACTGGATACAGCGATCAAGAAATGGGACCATTAATAGGTAGTTATTGCCCAAATACCTTATTCCCTTTCGCTCGCGAAGTCGTTTCAGATATTGTTTTGAAAGGCGGTTTCCCACAATTAGTTCTGGCTCCTGTCAACTTTGACGCCTTATATATGAACCAAATTGAGAAGGCCAAACAACAAGCTGCAGCAAAAGAAACAACTCACTAGGCAATCCATTAAAATGTCCCTCCCAGCCACTAATCTTTTCCCCACCACCGTCATCGGGGCTGGGGCATGGGGAACAGCGTTAGCTATCGCTATCGCTAGAAATGGCCATGAAGTACTTTTATGGGGGCGAGATTCCGAACATTTAGCGGCTATGCAAAAAACGCATAGTAATGAACGCTATTTACCAGGATTGCCTTTCCCTGACACGTTAACGATTGCACCGGATTTTGAGCAAGCATTAAAAAACAGCAAGCATATTTTGATATCTGTACCCAGCATTGCCTTTAGCGAGATGCTACAAAAAATAAAGCCTTTGCTTGCTGATAAAGTACCGGTGAGCTGGGCAACAAAAGGTTTAACACCAGAAACTGGTCACTTTTTGTATGACACAGCAACAACCATTTTGGGCGTTTCTCATCCATTAGCCGTTATTTCAGGTCCTTCTTTTGCCGCAGAGGTAGCAAAAGATTTACCAACAGCAATAACCGTTGCAGCCAAAGATGAAACTTTTTCTCACGCCTTAGCGTCTGCTATGCATAGTCCTACATTCCGAGCATACACAACTCATGATGTATTAGGCGTGCAGATTGGCGGTACGGTAAAAAATGTAATGGCGATTGCCGCGGGAATCGCGGATGGTTTAGGCTTCGGTGCAAATGCACGTGCAGCATTAATCACTCGGGGTATGGCTGAAATTTTACGTCTGGCTGCTAATTTAGGTGCCGAAACAGAAACCATGTTTGGTTTGTCTGGCATTGGAGATTTGATCCTAACCTGTACCGATGATCAAAGTCGAAATCGGCAGTTAGGGCTCGCAATTGGTCGTGGCTTAACGGTAGATCAAGCCGTTGCTGAAGTGGGTAAAACAGTTGAAGGAATGCATGCCGCCCGTGAAGTATTGCTGCGTGCTCAACAAGCCGGTATTGAAATGCCAATTGTTGAACAAGTATGCAAAATCCTATTTGAAGGGTACGATCCACGAGAATCGGTACAAATATTACTAAATAGGGAGCAAAAGGCTGAAGCTAGCCACCCAGCTCCGACAAAGAATAATTAAAGAGGAAATTTTATATGCGGCAGTTCGTTAAATATAGCGGTGTTATCGCCGTCAGTTTGCTATTAACCGGTGGACTGACCGGTTGCGGTGGCGGTTTATTTGAACGAGATAAGCCACAAACCGATCTCGAGATCTTGCAAAGTCAAGAAGGGCGAACATTGTGGGAGTCAAAATTACAATATGTGCGAATTGTCGATCGCGATATCGCCGGTATTGCTAATGAACATCCCACGGCTATCTCAGCTGAAGAAATGCGAATCGTTCTTCAATCAATATATGTAATTGAACGTTCAGGCATAATAGGAAAAGCTGAAAACCCTATATTTTCTCCCGGTGAATTACAAGTATTAAGCACCGCCTTGGCAAATGGTTTCAATCAGGTGCAACCCAATGAAGATATTAACTTCGTTACTATTGGTTCCCATAAAGGCATCATTTCTAAAGAACAAAAAACCACTACCGGTAGAGTATTTATTAGTGGCGGCCGTTTAAATATTGTTTTTGGCTTAATTCATGAGATCTATCGAGATAAAGACCCCATTACCCAGCAACCAATTGACCGTCGACTTCATCCATTAGTGCCCGGTACGCGTAAATTTGATTCTAAACCACCCATCCGTATTGCATTGGATAAAGGGCAATCTAATTACCTTGACGCTGAAACAGGTAAAGAACGTACAGATTGGTTAATCCTTGATATTGCGACCGTGCTCAAAACAGCTGCAGAGCGTAAAGGTGATGACATTGGCGCCGTGAGTCCTGAACTATTAGAAGATGTTGCACGAAGCAAACAAGAAACAGGCAATTTACGACATGATGTTAGCAATATTAAAGAAATTTTATTTGAATTAAGCGATGAAATTGAACGTTTAAAACAGCAAATTGAAGTCTTAAAATCTAAGCCTTAATATGTACAAGGTTTGACAAGAAAAGGAGCTTCGGCTCCTTTTTTATTGCCTGCTATAAACTATACCGACGGTCAGCTAACAGAACTCGTGGCAGAACTTGTTCAAGATTTCGGCCCAATGTTAATACTTTAAAATTCTCACCCATTTCTGACGGCAAAGTAAGCTGCTTAATTTCGTTTGCTTGTTGCAGCATTAACCATTCATCCGTATCACTATCCGAAGAACTCAATTCTAAAATACCACCAGCCAGCAAAAAATCTGCCTGTGACTGGAATCCCACAACCTCTAAGCCGTTATCTATCGCTGATTGGGCTAATGAAGTGAAATTAACATGGGCAGTCATGTCCTGTAGGCCTTGCAAAATAAGTGGATTGTCATGACCTTGATGCTGGTAATAACACATCAAAGTGCCTTTATCTCGCTGTGGATGATAATAATTTTTCTGATCATAACCATAGTCAATAACAAAAATTGCACCACATTTTAAATTATCTGCAAGACTAGCAATCCAAGCCTCCGCAGCCAAATTGACCTCTGTGGTGTAATCAATATTGCCAATTACAGATTGAATTTCAGCTGCCAGATCTGCAAGTAATGGTTGCGAAAGTTCCCCTTCACACCACTGGAGCATCGAACCTTTATTTTCAATATGAAGCTCATTGACCTTGCCATTATTGAAATGCAAACAATGTACAGGCATCGCATCACACACTTCATTCGCCAATATCACACCACTAAAATTCTCGGGAATAATCTCTAACCATTCAACACGATCGAAAAGATGAGGAATATGTTTTTTTATTGCTACAGCTTGTCTTTGACGTAAGTCAGCACTCGCTTCAATAATATAATAATGTTCTGGGAGACAGTGATCAGCCTCTAATTTCTGCAAGATATCAGCCGCCATTTTTCCGCTTCCTGCACCAAATTCCAAAATATTTTTCTGTTCAAGCTGCTGAAAAACATCTTTTATATGGCAGGCCAATGTCCGTGAGAATAGTGATGATATTTCAGGAGCAGTGGTGAAATCCCCATGCTTGCCCAGCTTATAACTTCCCGCACTGTAATAACCTAATCCTGGAGCATATAAACATAAATTCATATACTCTGCGAAAGTCAACTTCCCCCCCGCGTCAGTAATCTTTTGCTTAATATGGTTCAACAATTGTTCACTATGTTGTTGCGCTGCAGTATCAGGAGCGGGTAGGGTGGAGGTTAAGGTCATAAGCAAAGGATATCAGGTGTTAGAAAATGCAGTTTTAGTCACGGGAGCTAATCGTCGTATTGGCCACCATATTGCCACACGCCTACATCAAGAAGGTTATATTGTTATTGCCCATTATCGTACGCCTACAGCTGAAATCCAAGCTTTAGTAGATTTAGGAATAACAACGGTTCAAGCTGATTTTGTTGATAGTACCGCCATTTTACAATTCATCGAGAACCTAAAGGCCTGCTCTGCGAGCTATAGAGCTATTATCCATAATGCTTCTTCGTTTGAACCAACAGCAACAGACTTAACGGTAGCAGCGACGCAATATGAACAGTTTTTTAATGTCCATATGATGGCTCCATTTTTAATAAATGAAGCTCTACGCTCATTAATGCAAGGGGAGGGGGAGGATCCTGCCGATATTATCCATATCACTGATATTAATGTTGAAAATCCAACACCAAATTTTGATATCTATGGCACAACTAAAGCAGGCTTACACAACATGATGCTGGTGCTCGCTAAAAAGTATGCACCTCAAATTAAGGTCAATGCCGTCGCGCCTGGACCCGTATTATTTACCGAACAACATTCTGAAATCGTTCGTCAACAAATGTTGGCCGAGACGCCGTTAGCTAAGGAGGGTGGGGCAGAACCCGTCTATCTAGCTGTGAGAAGTTTGTTAGATAACCCTTTTATCACTGGAACCAGCATTGCGGTCGATGGTGGTCGCCGCCTGTCCAAACGTTAAGTCTTCGAGATTGATTTCAACACCTACAGGCAAGGGGTCAACCTGACTGTCAGACAAATAGGCTTTGATCTCATCCAATAACGGATAGAGAAAATATTCCTCGGTGATGCTTCTCGCTGGTCGCTCACCATCTTGTGGAAATTGAGCGCTTGTTAAGATGTCTAAATCTGCCGTACGATCTTTCATTTTTCTAGTGGGATCATTACGATCTCGGCCAAGCTGTGTTTCAATGGTATTACAAATTGTTTTGAGATCTTCCTCCGCCATATCCGTTTCAATAAAGATCACCACATTCAGAAAGTCTTGGCTGCTATTCATCCCAACTGGTGGAATTTTAAGCACACGACTCAATGAAAATCGCGGGAAATACCCAAGCAAAAGGTCAATAATTTGAGCAATGTTGTTGTCTGGGTCAATATTACTGCCTATCCCTAATAAATAGCCTGAATACTTACAACTCATTTATTACTTCGTTCAATCACTATTTTTGCCATGTTCTTTCCATGCAATTCTACTGGCTTACTCAACGTCAGTTTCAGCTTGGGAATAGGATATTTTTTTAATAAAAGGCCACATAAATCTTCAGCTAATGTTTCAATAAGCTGGTAACGGCTTTTCTCAACAAAACTTACTATCGTTTGTGCGATAGCGCCATAATCAAGTGTATCGGCAATATCATCACTATCCGCCGCCTTGCGAATATTCCAGTCCATTTCCAAATCAAAGTTTAGCGTTTGTAGGGTTTCACGTTCCCAATCATAAATACCAATAATGGTGTCAATTTTAAGATCGTTAAGAAAAATTTTATCCATTTAGAGTATCTACGCGTTAAAGGTGGAAATTACTACCAACAGCCTTATAATGTGCCAAAGACTAAGAGGTTGCATCATATCATGCTTGAAATACTTGATTTATCACTGCTTGTCGTTGCTAGCGCTTATTTAATAGGCTCATTATCAAGCGCAATAATCTTATGTAAGCTAGCGGGCTTACCGGATCCTCGTTCACAAGGCTCTGGCAATCCTGGTGCAACGAATGTACTACGGTTTGGTGGTAAAAAATTAGCCGCCACGGTACTACTGCTTGATGTTGTCAAAGGCATATTACCTGTTGTTATTGCTCGGCTGCTGGGGCTAGATATGGGATGGCTTGCTGCTACGGCTTTTGCTGCCTTTCTTGGCCATCTTTACCCGATGTTTTTTGGCTTTAAAGGCGGTAAAGGTGTCGCAACCGCTTTTGGTGGTTTTATTGCCTTGTCACCCCTAATGGCGGGCATAAGTCTACTCACATGGGGGCTTGTGTTTGCCATCAGCCGCATCTCTTCACTATCCGCATTAACAGCAGCGGCTCTGACACCCGTCTATAGTCTATGGCTGATTGATAGCATCATCGCCCGCGGGATAATACTGATGATGGCGGTCATGCTATTGGTGCGCCATCGTAGTAATATTAAACGTTTGTTGTCGGGGAATGAAGGAAAGTCTTAAGGCTCTATGGAGAACTTAGTTCATCCAATGGCCAGCGAGGTCTGGCAGAAAAAGTAGGTTTTTCCTGTTTAACCATTGCTGCTTGTCGCATCGCACCTGCAAAGGCAATCATGGCACCATTATCACTGCAAAATTCTGATCGAGGGTAATAAACATCAAGGTTAGTTATTGCGTCCATTCGCGCGCGTAGCGCTTTATTTGCACTCACACCCCCCGCAATCACCAACGTGTTACGTCCCGTTTGTTTTAACGCACGTTTACATTTAATGGCTAATGTTTCTACTGCTGCTGTTTGAAATGCTAAAGCAATATCGGCTTGATCTTGTTCTGTTTGCTCACTTGCCCGCCACGTATTCATGGCAAATGTTTTGAGACCACTAAAACTAAAGTCCAATCCCGGCCGATTGGTCATGGGCCTCGGGAACTGATATTTATCTGCTATGCCTTTTTCCGCAAGCGCTGCAAGAACAGGCCCACCGGGATAACTTAGCCCAAGCATTTTTGCTGTTTTATCAAAAGCCTCACCCACCGCATCATCAATTGATTCACCTAATAGTTGGTATTGCCCAACGCCTTGCACATCAACCAATAAAGTATGCCCACCAGAAACGAGCAACGAAACAAAAGGAAAGTCCGGCGACTTGTCTTCTAAAAGAGGGGAGAGCAAATGCCCCTCCATATGATTAATTGCCAGAGCAGGCACATCTAAGGCCCAAGCAAGACTACGACCAATTGCTGCACCAACTAATAACGCGCCAACCAATCCTGGGCCTGCAGTATAGGCAACCGCATCAATGTCATCACGCGAGACGTTTGCTTGCGCTAACACTTGCTCAATAAGCGGCAAAGTTTTACGAATATGATCTCGAGAGGCCAGTTCAGGCACCACACCACCATATTCAGCGTGAAGTTCAACTTGGCTATAAAGTGCATGCCCCAACAAACCCTTTTCGGTATCATAGAGAGCTATGCCAGTCTCATCACACGATGATTCAATGCCTAATACCCGCATTCTGTTGCCTGTCTTTGCTTATAATTCATGACAATATTATGCCTTCTTTAAAAGAAAAGTGATCTAACACTTTGCTTTCCTTTCCAAATTTCGTACAATTAAGGGCTTTTCCACGAAATATTTTTAGGAATAATTAATGCCATCAGTACGTTTAAAAGAAAACGAACCATTTGATATTGCTTTACGTCGCTTCAAACGCGCCGTCGAAAAAGCAGGTACCGTTACCGAAGCTCGTGCACGTGAAGCTTATGAAAAACCAACAACTGTACGCAAACGCGCAGCAGCAGCAGCAGTTAAGCGTCATCAGAAAAAAGTCTCTCGTGAGAGTGCTCGCCGTATCCGTTTGTACTAAGCAATCATATTTTTATGCCCGCTGAATCCAGCCCATTAAAGGTTACTCTGCTAGACAACGTCAAAGCAGCAATGCGCGCCAAAGAAAAAGAGCGTCTTGCAACTTTGCGCCAGATAACCGCGGCAATTAAACAAATCGAAATTGATACCCGTCAAGATTTAGATGATGACAGCATTATTACGATACTGACCAAAATGTGTAAGCAACGTCGTGATTCGTTAAGTCAATTTGAAGCAGCTGGTCGTGATGACTTAGCCGCTATTGAAATTGCAGAACTCGCCATTATCGACGAGTTTATGCCGGCAGCCATGAGTGATGATGAAATCGCCAGCGAAATTCAAGCTGTTATTGCTGAAGTCGGCGCATCTAGCCCACGCGACATGGGATCAGTAATGAATATGTTACGACCAAAACTTCAAGGTCGTGCAGATATGGGCGCAGTTAGTGGCCTTGTTAAGGCTGCCCTTACTGCATAATTGATGTGCCTACTAACGTGTAAAGTAGGCGAGTTTGTTGCACCAACATTAAATCAGCTATAGGCTTTTGATCATGGCTGGTAAAATTCCCCCGCAATTTATCGATGACTTATTAACTCGTATTGATATCGTTGATGTTATCGATGCGCGAGTCCCACTTAAAAAAGCAGGAAAGAATCTTCACGCTTGCTGTCCCTTCCATAATGAAAAAACACCTTCTTTTACCGTAAGTCCTGAAAAACAGTTTTATCACTGCTTTGGCTGTGGTGCACACGGTACCGCGATTGGCTTTTTGATGGAATATGATCAAATGAGCTTTCCTGAATCTATTCAAGAGCTCGCTGATCTAGTTGGTATGACCGTGCCAACCACGCAATCAATATCACAATCACCCGCGACTCAAAATCTTTATGATTTGCTTGATAAAGTCAGCCAATACTATGTGCACCAACTACAAACACATCCTCAGCGCTCTGTTTTTGTAGACTATTTAAAACATCGTGGTTTATCAGCACACACCATCGAACACTTTAATATTGGTATGGCACCCGATGGTTGGGATAATGTACTACGGACATTTGGCACAACAGAACAAGCGCGCCAACAATTAGCGGAAGCGGGGCTACTTAGCAGTAACGATAAAGGCCGTAGTTATGATCGTTTTCGAAACCGTATTATGTTCCCTATTCGAGATCGTCGAGGCCGAGTCATTGGTTTCGGTGGGCGAGTATTAGATGATAGTAGCCCCAAATATTTAAACTCACCTGAAACCCCAGTTTTCCATAAGGGCCATGAGTTATACGGCTTATTTCAAGCTCGCAAAGCCCATCGTAAATTAGATCGGATTATTATCGTCGAAGGTTATATGGACGTCATTGCCTTAGCAGAGCATGGCATCACTAATGCTGTCGCAACATTAGGAACAGCAACAACACCCGATCATTTGCGTTTAGTACAACGCAGTACACCCGAAGTCGTCTTTTGTTTTGACGGCGACCGCGCAGGTCGAGATGCCGCATGGCGTGCAGCAGAAAATTCCTTGCCATTATTAGGCGGCAACCAACAACTAAAGTTTATGTTTTTACCTGATGGTGAAGATCCTGACAGCCTAGTTCGACAACAAGGTCCAGAAAAATTTAACGCCTTAGTTGAACTGGCACAAAATTATTCTGATTTCTTTTTTGCCACACTAGAAAGCCGAACAGACTGTAGCTCTATGGATGGACGAGCACGATTGGTCGAAATAGCTAAACCTTACCTCCGCCATATTCCTGCGGGTGTATATCGCGATATGTTAGAGCAACAGCTCGCCGACAGAGCTCAGACAAACATCGCCTTACTGCACAAACATTTGGACAAGCCTGCTGAGCAGAAATTAAAGACAACATCAAAAATAGCGGCATCATCCACAACCGTATCACCAGTACGCATGGCAATTACGATTGTGCTTCAACATCCCAAGCTACATTCTGTTGTAGGGGATTTTGACAAACTCACATCGTTGGAACGTCCGGGAATCAATATTTTAGTCCAAATGCTTGAAACTTTACGCGAAAACCCCCATCTAAATACTGCAGCCTTATTAGAGCGTGCACGGGGTAGTAAGCATGCAGAGCACATTCAGCGATTGGCTCTGCAACCATTATCGTTAACGGCGGATGAACTACAATATGAACTGATCGGCATTATTCAACAATTGCAGCAACAAGCTATTAAGCAACGGCACGCTTACTTAATGGACAAACCATTAAGCGAATTAACCGACGCTGAAAAAGAAGAAATACGAACGATTGCTATTTAGTTAAATTTGCGCAAACAAACGCGTGCATTATTATAGGCTTAGCGTTATAATGTTTGGTTCCGCTCGTTTAAGACAAGTACGAATTTTAAAGAGGTCGAATGAAAGATCAACAGTCACGCATTAAAGAACTTATCACCCTTGGTAAAGAACGTGGTTACCTTACTTATGGTGAGATTAACGATCACCTGCCCGAAGATCTCGTTGATGCCGATCAAATCGAAGATATTATCGGCATGTTTAGTGATCTTGGCATCATGGTTCATGAAGATGGCATGGATACTGATGAAATGGAAAGGTTGGCTGAGGCTGCCTCAAACTCTGATGACGTCTCTGCCGATGAAGCTGCAGCAGTACTAGCAAGCTCTGACGGTGAGTTCGGACGTACAACCGATCCTGTACGCATGTATATGCGTGAAATGGGATCAGTCGAACTACTTACCCGCGAAGGTGAAATCGTTATTGCAAAACGTATTGAAGCGGGCTTACGTGAAAGTCTACTTTTGCTAACCACTTTCCCTGCTTGTTTTACTTCATTTCTTGAGCTTCACGATGCCGTCGAAGCGGGTGAAATGCGCTTAAACGAATTAATCAAAGGCTTTATCTATCCCGAGGAAGAAGAAGCGGAGAAGACTGAAGAAAGTACTGATAATTCCACTAATGACGATGACGATGACGAAGAAGATGAAGCAGCACAAGGTATTGACCCTGAAGAAGCTCAAGAACGTTTTCAAGCCATGCGTGCTGCACATAGCGCACTATTAAAAGCTGAAGGCGATGAGATAAGCAGTGCACAAGAAGCCGCTACTAGCTTATTCATGGAGTTCAAACTTACTCCTAAAACACTGATTTACTTAAACGCCTTAATGGGCAACTCCATTAATGTAATTCGCACTCAAGAACGTACTATTGCTAAAATTGTTGTTGATAATGCCCGAATGAATCGACGTGACTTTATTGACTCATTTTCAGGCAATGAAGCTAATATTGAATGGTCCAGCAAACATATCAGAGCAAAAAAACACTACTCTTCGACCATTAAGAAAAGCCTTGATACCATCCTATCAGCACAAACAAAAATGGCTGAATTATCAACCGAACATGATATGACCATTACGCAAATAAAAGAAATCAGTCGCCAAATGTCGATTTCTGAAGCCAAAGCTCGCCGTGCAAAAAAAGAAATGGTGGAAGCGAACTTACGTTTAGTTATTTCGATCGCTAAAAAATACACTAACCGTGGCCTACAATTCTTGGATCTTATTCAAGAAGGTAATATCGGCTTAATGAAAGCTGTTGATAAATTTGAATATCAACGTGGTTATAAATTTTCTACCTATGCAACATGGTGGATTCGCCAAGCTATTACCCGCTCAATCGCAGATCAGGCCCGTACTATTCGTATTCCGGTTCACATGATTGAAACTATTAATAAGCTGAACCGTATTGCCCGTCAAATGCTACAAGAAATGGGACGCGAACCCACTCCTGAAGAATTGGCAGAACGTGTAGAGATGCCCGAAGATAAAGTGCGAAAAGTGCTTAAAATTTCCAAAGAACCTATTTCCATGGAAACGCCTATCGGCGATGACGAAGATTCACACCTAGGAGATTTTGTAGAAGACGTGAACGTCATGTCTCCTCAAGACTCGGCTATGAACGAAGGTTTGAGAGAAGCAACTCAAGGCATGCTCGGCGGCTTAACAGAACGTGAAGCCAAAGTATTACGTATGCGTTTTGGTATAGACATGAATACCGATCACACGTTGGAAGAAGTCGGCAAACAGTTTGATGTAACTCGTGAACGTATCCGTCAAATTGAAGCTAAAGCCCTACGTAAGCTTCGTCATCCAACACGTTCAGATCAGTTACGAAGCTTCCTAGATTCAGATAACTAAAAGTTTTGGGCCTATAGCTCAGTTGGTTAGAGCAGGGGACTCATAATCCCTTTGTCCAAGGTTCAAGTCCTTGTAGGCCCACCATATACAGCAAAGCCTCAGCATCTTTTCGGTGTTGGGGCTTTTTTATTGGGGTTAGGTGGGGGGCAATGGTGAAATGAAATATAGCCATTTATCAATCTTACGCCGTGAATTTTTGCTAATTCAGCACGATTTAATATATGTGTTGCATCAACCGGTTGAATCCACAACCCAAAGCGGTCATTGGGATTTATGGCCTAAGGTGGCTACTAATATTCGAGGCTAAATGGTTCATTGGAGTGGATTTCGGTCGAGTGCCCTTAATAAGAAGAATAGGAGGTTAATATCCTAAGCGTTCATTTCATCGGCTCTGATCCACAGCTTCTTTGGTTTGCCCAGCAGCATTGACTGCTGCTTTGGTGATAGAAATAGCGATTTGATCTGCAGTCTTAATAGAAGCTACTGCTCTGGCCATAGTAAGCCCACCGATTAAAATACCTAATACCGCCCAGGCCTTAAATAGACATTCTTCATGCGAATTTCCAATAAGACCTTGAGCCATAAGCTCAACTATCTCGATCATTTTTTCTTCATATATTTCGTGTAATTCAGGTTTAGTGCGAACAACTTCGGGAGATAGGGTTGTCATTGCACAACCACACGAAAGGTTATCACGATGGGCTTGGCCTAGATAATAATCTGTAAAAGCCACAATCCATTTCTTACCATGTTGAAGTTGAAATTCAGGGATTGCAGCAATCACTTCATCAAGGCCTACCGACAATGCTGCTTCAAATGCACCATCTTTTGAACCTAAGTGGGCATAAAAGGCACCCGAAGTAACTCCAGCCTCTTTAGCTATACTGTCAACACCAATTCCCGCATAACCATTGCTTCTAAAACCTTGGCTCGCTGCGTTAATAATACGTTTTCTAGTTTCTTGCCTTTTGCTTACTTTCGTCATTTCAATATCTGAAGTACTGATAATGATCCCATTATACCTCTGTGTCTCCTAATAATATAGCGACTGTTATATTTTATCTTGACAATATAACGATCGTTATATAATATCTCCTCAACTACAGAATATAACGACCTCTATATTTTATAGTATAACTGAAGTTTCTTGAAAACAACTTCGATTAATCACTAACAATTAACCCATATATTATTGGAGAATACTATGCCCTTAACACTTACTTTTACTGAAGGAGTTATCCCTGCTGGTTCTGAAAAAGAAGCGGTTCAAAAAATCACTAATTCAATGCTTAAGCATCATGGACTTTTAGGTAATAAAGCAATGACACCTAATGTAACTGCCCATGTTTCAGTGCTACCAAAAAACTCTACCTTCTCAGGTGGAGAAGAGTTTTCCGGCGTTTGGATGGAATGGAAGGTGCCTTCATTTGCTTTTGCTTCAAGAGAAATTCAATTAGCTCATTTTGCCGAAGCAACTGACATTATTAGAGCGTTATCTGGCGGAAAACAGCCTGTAGAAAATATTTACTCAAATGTTATTCATACGGCAGATGGGTCATGGAATTTTAATGGCATCGCTATGACCAATGAAGAAATTGGTGAAGAAATTTCAAAAGGATAATCGGTCTTTCCTACCTAATTCATATCCTGAATAGGGTGGGGGAATGACAAATTCTACAAAATAATCGGTATCAACCGGCTGAATCTTAAAATGAGCCTCTTGTTATCTATAAGACATTTAACTTAAAAAAGAGAAATCATATGTTTAACAAAATAGCAGTTGCAAGTTTATTGGTCATCATTTCAACGAGTGCTTTTTCTGGTCAGAAAGTGTGTACGCCAATAGGTGGTATGGCAATGCCAACATTTTCTCCTCAAGATGATGGTTCGGTGAGAATTACAGCACCATTAATTGGCAGTTTTAGCGCAGCAAGCGGCACAATTACGGTTCAACGTGAAACTAAGAGTGGTCTAGAAATGGATTTGAACCATTATTTCTTAAACAATACAGGTGGTTCATTCCACACGGTAGATCATGCTGAGTTAACCAAAGTACCAGGTAAAGCGGGTAATTTTATGATTGAGATTAATTACTCAATTGAGAAAGAATCTACGACTGGTACATTCAAAGGTTATGAAGGAGATTTCGTAAGTTACGGCTTAGTAGATTTGAATAATATGGAAGGACTGGTCCGTTACAGTGGTGAGATCTGTAAATTATGAAACCAAAGGGGGCAAGGTCAGACTCGATTGGTTTTGCCCTCACAAGTACAGAGTAAAAATTGTTCCTATAGATAATGACGAGCTTTAACGCTATTTCACCATATTGTTGATAAGTAAGTGATCGGCTTGCCCATAATCCCTTTGTCCAAGGTTCAAGTCCTTGTAGGCCCACCATCTATATCAAAGCCTCATCTCACTAGCGTGGGTTGGGGCTTTTTTGTTGGTGTAACTTTGAAACATCATTATTAACAATAGCGTCCGAACAAACCAAAATTGTGCATCGCAAGGAAAATATTTACCCGTCATATCCGTTAAAGAAGCTCATCTCTGGCTATTTAAGATCTCTAACGGCAAAGCCTATCCAACAATTGGTGAAGAATATCAACATCGTTTCATATATGCCTTGCAACTATTAATCTTAAGCTTCGTGAAATAGTAAACCTTTCGTTTGCTGGATAGTGCTGGATAGTGCCTGGATAGTGCCTGGATAGGCAAGTTTAATTGATAATCTTACTCCAAGCGATTTAACTACTTATGTTAAATAACTTGCGATATCCACGTCATCTATCTGTTCAGGGTTCAGATATTTTTCAGCATATTTTTTATACACACCACTACTTAGAAAGAGCCTAAATAGATCAGCATCAATATGCTGGTCTTTGACCATAAAGCTCATGATTTTAATCGAAGCAGACAGTGTTTTTGCTTTTTTATACGGCCGATCGGACGCCGTTAACGCTTCATAAATATCAGCAATCGCCATGATTCTCGCTGGAACAGAAAGCTCTTCTTTGGTGAGTTTCCGCGGATAACCGGTGCCGATAAGCGTCTCATGATGTGTTCCTGCATATTCAGGAATATTTTGCATATTCTCTGGAAATGGTATTTTTTCAAGCATTTTAATGCTCATAATCACATGTTCATTAATCTTATAACGCTCTTCCGGGCTTAATGTGCCTCGCTCAATGCAAAGATTATAAACTTCACCATAGTTGTATAGATGCTCTGGTACTGGTAATTTGAAACCTTGGGACTCATAGGTTTCATGATTGAAGTTTGTACGTTGCACGATATGGTGAGTTTTATCGCTTAATAAATTTTCGATCACAGGCAATGCCTCATCCTCGCTACCAATAAACCGCTCTTTTTCTATCTCACTCAATCCCACCTTATCATCAAAATTTCGTGACCACTGTTGCTCTGCAATGGCTTTCACTCGGTCTTTTTGATCGTCGCCCATAAACTCACCACCAATATTAGCCTCGGCAATAAATTCAAAGTCTTCCACTAAGCTAGTTCGTTTTTCTTGTAAGTCTTCTAACGATATTTTTTTATTTAAATAGTCGATCTCTGCGTCTCGCCATAACACTTCAAAGCGCATTCTGATTTCATTAATTCGATTATAAATAGTCTCTAGTTTTGTCGCCTTATCAACAACATATTCTGGAGTAGTGACCTTGCCACAATCATGTAACCAAGCACCAATTTCAAATTCTCTTAATTCATCTTCACCGGTGAAGGAAAAATCCTCAAAAACACCTTCTTTAGATCGACTTGCAGCATCCAACAATAAAAACGCTATTACAGGCACTCGTTTACAGTGGCCCCCTGTATACGGTGATTTTTCATCAATGGCTTCGGCAATCAGTTTGATCATGGCATCAAGCAATTCTTCTTGAACTTTTTCAAACTGCTGAATACTGTGGGACATTGATACAAACGAAACCGATAATTCTTCCAATTCAAGTATATGAGTTTTAATATTTTTTACGTCATCAAACTCTCTATTTTTGATTTTCTCATTTTCTAATATCAGTGCTTTAATCGGCCTTACTATGTAGTTTGTAGCTCTTAACACCGTCAGTAAGGCAATCAATAGCAGCACCGCAGCAATGAGTAATGATGTTTTAATATTCTCTATATAGGGTTTTAATAACGCATCTGCATCAATTTTTACCCCTAAAAATGACCCGTCTCTTAAAGGGGAAATCATTCCAAAATAGTGACCCTGATCTCCCGTTTTTTCATATTCAACAACCACATCTGTTTTGTTAGCTATCACTAATTTCATTAGTTCTGAATCCAGCGTCTTGATGTCCGATCTAACATCAATATTTTTAAACCACTTTTGCTGTAAGTTTTGTTGTTCTTGTGCCGTTAAAGCCGCTAATGTTTTATTAATTATTGAAAGCAGAATAGGCTGATCGTTTTGCACCATGATATAAATATTGTTTGCTTGGCCCTTATCAAGCTCTTTATTCCAGCCACTTATTTTTAAATTCTCAATCGAAAGACGTTGTTGCTGATATAGAAAAGATTCTTTGCTCTCGATCATAAAATCAGCTTCACCTTTTGAAAGAGCCAAAAAAGCTTCCTCAACACTATCCACGACTAAGGTGGGAATAGCAGGATGATTTTTTTGCATAAAACTCTGCGTCGCCCAGCCTTTTACTACCACTACGGTTTCACCTTTTATATCACTAAACTGGGCGATATCGGGTGCACCTTTTGGCACAATAAAATAATTTTTAAAGCTAAAAGTTGAGTCACTAAACAGGCCCATTTCTTCCCGTTTTTGTGTTTTGTACAAGGCATGAACGATGTCTAATTCTCTTTTCTTAAACATAGTCATTATTTCAGACCATTGATAGCCATTCATAAACTGTAGTTTCAAGCCACTTTTTTTACTTAACAGTCGCATAAGATCGATACTGAATCCCTTCGGTTCACCGGCTTCTTCAAAATCAAAGGGGGGCCAGTCATTTTCATTGGAAATCAATAAGGCATGATGATTTTTTATATACGCGACTTCTTCTTCGCTAAACGCTATTGGCTTGCTTATTAATTCTTCCTCTGCCTGCTGTGACTCTTTTTCATTTATAAATGCCGATGAAGCAATCTTGGTACCTTTCGATGAGATAAGAAAAACTTCTGACTTTGCATCTACTTTTTGCAAAGACAAAATTTTATTAAACTGCTCCATGGTGAAATCAAGCGCTAACACCACACCTTTACTTTCAAGCTGTGTAGCGTAAGTGATGCCCGCTTGATTAAGATGGGAAAATAAATACGGCTTAGTACGAATGACTCCTTCAGCATTTATGGCATCTACATACCACGGGCGCACTCGAGGGTCGTATTTCTTCGCGGTGATAGTTTTATTAATTAGCTCTAAATTATCGTTTAAAAATGCCAGCTGTTGCTGATTATCGATAATGGTAATAACGGTCCATGCGGTTTGTTCAGGCGCTTTATATACATCAAAAAGTGATTGCTTGTCCTGCATGTTGACCACTTCATAAAAATGACCATTTTGTTGAGCAAAATAGATAGCATATAAGTTTTGCCCAACTTGAAGCGCTTCGACTAACCCCTTTAAAGATGGGTGGAAAGGATCAAACGTAATCGGCTCAAGTAATTCCGTTTGCTGACTTTTAGCCGTAAGCATATTTCGAGTATTGGTTCCCTCAACGCGAATATGCTCGGTAATGTTTTTAAAAATCAGTTCAAAGGTTTTATGAGTAGATTCAATCGCCAGTTTTTGGCTGAAATAGTATTGCGATAACAACAGTGACGCAGCCATAGCACCTGCGATCAACAACATCACCGTCAGCACATTCACTCTAATCGAAATTTTCGGCATGTCTAGCATAGATTGTCGCATCCCTGAAAAAAGAAAAAATACAGCGTTTTTACTTAAATTTTTACGGGGTTATTTGTTTTTGTATCTATCGCTCACGTTTCTTAATCTAAAACAGATAATCAGTTTAAGAATCGAACTTGATAATACCTTTATTCCTCTAACAATTGTTTTTTATCACTAATCTGTATTGAAAACAGTAATACGGCTAATTGGCCTCAATCCTCAAAGGAGAATCAAGGGGTCAGCCAGCTTGATTGTCTAGCGTTACTCATAATCCCTTTGTCCAAGGTTCAAGTCCGTAGGCCCACCAACTATATCAAAGCCTCATCTCACTAGCGTGGGTTGGGGCTTTTTTACTATTTGTGTCAGGTTTGTGTCAAAACTGACCACTACCGAGAGACACATTATCTGCATAACGAGCCAGCTGATCAGAACCATTGTCAACACCTTCCGATACTATGAGAACCCTCTTAAAATAGTGAGCACCGCTATCTCTTTACATTTTAATGCTCTGCTGCCTGATGAGAACCAATACCGGTTTGAGAACGAATAAATTGATGTTCAAACTTTTTTCGTTCATTTTCTGCTCGTTGACTACGATCCGTAATTGAAAAAAACCAGATACACAGAAAGGCAATGGAGACAGAAAATAAGGCCGGGTATTTATAAGGAAATAACGCCTCCGTGTTACCCAAAATATCGACCCACACGATTGGGCCGACAATTACCAGCCCGACCGCCGTTAATAATCCGGCAAAACCACCAATAAACGCACCTCGTGTGGTCAAATCTTTCCAATACATTGATAAAATTAAGGTTGGGAAGTTGGCACTAGCCGCGATGGCAAAAGCCAAACCAACCATGAAGGCAATATTTTGTTCTTCAAATAAAATGCCAAGATAGATCGCCACCGCACCTAAAATAACCGTGGCTATTTTTGATACCCGAATTTCTTGTTTAGCCGTACTGTTGCCTTTTTTAATAACACTGGCATATAAATCGTGTGAAATGGCCGAAGCGCCAGCCAACGTCAGGCCCGACACCACCGCTAAAATAGTGGCAAAGGCAACGGCAGAGATAAACCCAAGAAATAAATCGCCTCCTACTGCTTTTGACAAATGAATAGCCGCCATATTATTGCCACCGAGCAGCAGACCGTTCACATCAAAAAATTCTGGATTCGTTGATAATAGGACAATCGCACCAAAGCCAATTACAAAGGTGAGTATATAAAAATATCCTATAAAACCAGTGGCAAAAAATACCGAACGCCTTGCCTGCTTGGCATCAGAGACGGTAAAAAATCGCATTAATATATGTGGTAAACCTGCCGTACCAAAAATCAAGGCAACTCCTAGTGAAATGGCAGAAATCGGATCGGAGAGCAACCCACCTGGCGCCATAATATCAATACCTTTGGGATGTACCGACACCGCTTGTTCAAATAAAACGTTCAAATCAAAGTCAACGTGTTTGAGCACCATAAAAGCCATAAAACTAGCACCCAACAACAACAACACTGCTTTGATAATTTGCACCCATGTGGTGGCTAACATGCCACCAAACATCACATATAACACCATCAACACACCCACCATTACTACCGCGTAGTGATAAGGCAAGCCAAATAACAGTTGGATTAATTTCCCAGCGCCCACCATTTGGGCAATCAAATACAAAGCCACCACGGCCAAGGTACCAAAGGCGGATAAGGTTCGAATAGGTAACTGTTCTAAGCGATACGAGACCACATCGGCAAAGGTATATTTTCCCAAATTACGTAAGCGTTCAGCCACTAGAAATAGAATAAGTGGCCAACCGATCAAAAAACCGATGGAATAAATAAGGCCGTCATAACCGGATAAATACACCAGACCTGAAATACCCAAAAAAGAAGCGGCCGACATATAGTCACCAGCAATGGCTAAGCCATTCTGAAAACCAGTAATACCACCACCGGCAGCATAATAATCAGAGGTTGAACGCATCCTTTTGGCAGCCCAATAAGTAATGACCAATGTCGCTGCCACAAATACTAAAAACATCACAACGGCAGGAATATTCAATGGCTGTTGTTCCACCGCACCGCTTAACGCACCCCCAGCCCAACTGAAAGAAGTAAAAAGAAATGACATCAAAAAGAGACAAGTTTTCATTGTTTTATCTCACTGATGATTTCTTCGTTAATGCGATCAAAGTCCTTATTGGCTTTGTGCACGTAGACTCCTGTCAATACAAATGCCATCACAATAATCAACACACCAATAGGAATGCCTATCGTGATCACACCACCGGTGAGTGATTGGCCTAACCATGCAGGAAAAAAGGCAATCAGCAAAATAAAGGAAAAATACATAATCAAAATAATTGAAGACAGTCCCCATGCCCAACGAGAACGTTGTTTCACAAGTTGATGGAATTTAGGGTTTTGTTTCACTTGTTCATACAGATCTGCACTCATAATCAGTTCTTCCATTATTCAATGACGGAACATCTGTTCCTGCACGACATACATGAGGAACAAGTCGGAAAATGTTACTAGCGCATAGTAACCCAAGTTTTATTTAAAAAGAGATAAAACTTAAATCAATCTTTAAGCTGGATAAGCTAAGCAATAGGCACAAGAAGTTATTTGAGTACAACAAATATGAACATAGATAGCGTCCCCGGCGCGATTCGAACGCACGGCCTTCCCCATAGGAGGGAGGCATTAACAAACAGAGCAAAAAACCAAGTCGTTGAGGATTTTCTTAACGGTCATGTGGCTGATTTTCAAAGAATCAAGGGGTCAACCAGCTTGATTGTCTAGTATTTCTTATAATCCCTTTGTCCAAGGTTCAAGTCCTTGTAGGCCCACCAACTATATCAAAGCCTCAGTATCTTTTCGGTGTTAGGGCTTTTTTGTTGTTTTTTCTTTTCTATTTGTTTGTATAACCAATGACAAACCACCGTTTCTTGATGGTTAACATGTGATTTTTAGGGAAGAAATGACTTAAAATCTACAGCTGTTTTCATGATTAACGACCTAACGTCCCTTTTCACGGTCAACAGGATTGGAGTGTTAGAATATGTATTACGATACTAAAGCAAATTTTTCTGCCTCAAATCTTTTACCTGTCTGGTGCAAAGACAAGACATCCTTTTTAATTTTAGTCGATGAATTTCTTGGGTTATATTGAACTTGAACAATCTCTTTACCTTGAGATTTTAGAAAGTCTTCAACACCTTGATTATGAGGCTTTCTTCCCCAGTCTTCGCCAATAACAAAGATATCCGCCTTAACTTCCTTACAAACCGCAATATAATCCAACTCATGATACGGTAATGCAATATCTACACAGCTTAGTGCCAGAAGCATTTCTATACGTTGTTCAAGTGGAATGACTGGGATATTAGGCTTATATAATTTCACGACTTCATCAGAAGCAACACCAACAGCTACCGTATCACCTAATGAAGCGCAATATTCCAATAATGCAAGATGCCCAACATGTAATAAATCAAAGGTACCTACCGTATATACAACCATTGTGTTACCTAACTCCTAGATTAAAGTGATTTTCGTTATTTGCTATAAAAGTTTCCAACCATAGATGGCTGTTATTCCAAGCGTGTAAAAAGCAAGAATATAAACATTGACTGGGTTACCAGAAAGTTTTGGTGTTTTAATTTGCGATACATTCAAAGCAGCAAGTCCTAAGCCACTAAGATAAAGAATGGCCGAAAAGGTCCCCTCGCTAAACATACCTTCAAATAAAAATATGAAAACGAGTATTAGGCTGTTGTTATCAAGCGCTAACCCAGTGTATTTCGAACCACCAGCAAGACCGTATACACTAAAATAACTCAACCTTATTGCACTAGCAGCGAGCATTAAAAAAGCGCCGAATAAAAATATAGGCTCAAATTTCCCATAGCTCATTAAAAGAATTGCAGGAGCGACACCATAGCTCACAATGTCGATTAAGACATCAAGTTGCCCACCAAATGCTCGGTCGTTACCTGTTCGCCCTTTTATTCTTCTCGCAATGAGACCATCCGCCCAATCAAATGCAACAGCCCAGACCATGCCAATCATTGCGGCAGCGTAAACGCCTAAAATACTGAAGTAAATAGCTAATATTGTGCAAGCTAATCCTGCAAGTGAACACAGGTTGGGGAGATCTTTCACATAGGAAAGAATGGTAGGTTGTAACTCTTTAGATTCTGAGTTTTCCGCAGTCATTTACGACCTTAACTAAATCCACCAATGATACTCTAAAACGGGCCAGAGGATATGAATTATTAATTGGTGATCATAATCGACCCACTATGAGAGAAATGGCAAGTAAAATTGCCCTATCTATATTCTCTTGGTCCAGAGTATAAAAAGGTGAAAGTTGCTTGCCTGCCAGCTGTTCCAAAGGCCCATCTCTCGGAAATTTAGGGGTAGCCATGGCTGGGGTGATGCTGCAAAAAAACAAGGGGCCAGATTACAAGCCCCTAAATTTTCCTGTTACTATTTTGTGGCGTTGTTATCTCAGCCTGACATTCACTGTATTTGAATCCGCAGAGGTATCAGTTCCCGTAGAAGCATGAACTTTATAATAATATGTGCCTTTACTTGATTCACCATAAACATATGATGACCCGCCAATACCAGAGGCAATAGGAGCCCAATTAATATTTCCTTTAACTTTTCTGTCGCCTCGCTCAATATAATAGGTACATACTTCACCTGAAGGACATGCATGTGTCCATGTTAGCGTGACTGTTAATCCAGCGGAGGAAGCGCTTAATGATGGTGCTGACAATGTGCCTGGATCAGGTTCGGTCGATGCCTTCTCCACGGTTGCTGAAACCACATTACTAAATTCTGTCGGCGGGCTCCCGCTACTAATCGCCCTCACTTTATACCTATAATTTCCAGCCTCGGCTATGTCAACATAAGTATTCACGCCCCCCGTTATGTCTAATAAGCTATAGTTATATTTACCTCTTATTTTTTGAGCCCTGAACACTTCAAAACCAGTGATATTATTTAAATTATGTGTCCAACTTAAGGTGACATTATTTGTATCCACCGATGCTGTTAAATTTGAAGGGGCATCAATTTGATTCGGATCTGGGGCAACATTAATGACAATCGCTGCTGAAGTGGTTTGTGCAGCTCTATCATCCGTCACGGTTAATGTCGCATCAAATGTCCCCGCTACATTATACGTATGCGTTACTGTAGCACCACTCACTGAGTTACCATCACCAAAGTCCCAAACATACGACTCAATAGTGCCATCATCGCTTGAGTCGCTGCCATCAAAAGCAACTTCAAAAGGAGCAATTCCACTTGTTAAGCTGGTGGCTAATGCTACTGCCACTGGCGGCTCATTTGGCGATATATTCCATGCCGAGGCTACTGCTGCCCCAGCATCAATTCTGCCATGACCGTAAATATCATCATCTCCTGCATCTCCTAAATCAACGGCCGTATTCAATATATAATTCTCTACTTCGGCAGGTGTGAACTCTGGGTTAATTGAGTATATCAATGCAGCAAGTCCAGCAGTCATGGGGGAAGAAAATGAGGTCCCCGTCGCGTAGTAATAGCCACTATCACCAGAAGCAGAAATACCCGTCGTCGCAATATCCTCTCCTGGTGCCGTCACATCAACGAAAGGTCCCGTTTCTGAAAAACCACTGATACTATCCTCATCGTCTGTTGAACCAACGACAATAAAAGAATCGTAATCAGGATAATCGATTGAACTATTATAAGTGCCATCATTTCCTGCTGACATAAAGAGTAGACCGCCACTATTTCGAAGGACTTGGGCAGCTGAGTCTATCGTACCGTATTGAGCGCCGCCATAACTCAGGTTGACGACTTTTACTCCCTGAGAGGCACACCACTCAATACCAACGGCCATATCTGAAATATAAGCACTACTATTCTGATCACTAATATTTATCTGTACAGGAATAATCTTAATATCCCATACCATTCCAGAAACGCCAATGCCATTGTTTCCCATGGCGCCAATAACACCTGAGGTTTTGGTCCCATGGCCATGAACATCTTCTACATTTCCACTGATTTCAAGGGGTGCATTGTATCCGGGTAGCAACAAATTACCGACTAAATCTGGGTGGTCCGTATCAACACCGGTGTCCAAAACACAAACTTTGACCGCGTTTAAATCAGCTGGTCCCGTTAAGAAGTCCCATGCGACAGGTGAATTGATAGTTGCATGATGCCATTGTAGATAATAATAAGTATCATTGGGCTCAGCAGCATGTGGAATAAGCGCGTCAGGTTCGGCAAATCTAACCGCACCTGTGGTCATTAATTGTTGGCTAAACGCTTTTTCAAAGCCTTTAACATTTCTAAACTTAACAACAAATGCCACACCTTCTATTTCTCTCATTTCCAAAATGGTGCTTGGATTTACTAAGGCATTAAACCTCTTGAGCTCTGCAGGCGAAGCATCTGTCTTCAATTTAAACAAAACCGTCGACTCTCTAACCGACTCCTGCTCACCGGCAAGAACCATAGTGGAAACAAAAAATACCGGAAGAATTAATAAACTTATTATTCTTTTCAACATGGCACAGCCTCCATCGAACATTAATTCGACTTAAATATTGCTTAATAATAGCCCCTATAGTTCGTAATTCCTACTGTACCTTGGTACTAATGAATTTTGGCAGTAATTTTCTTACGGAGTACTTATTTTTTAATCTTTAGGTGTACTTACTAAATAAAGCCAAATAAACCCAGCAACTCCAGCTAATGAAGATGCGATAAGAATCCCTGTTTTAGCCATCAACAATAGCTGTTCATTTTCACCGAATCCAAGCTGAGCAACAAAGATAGACATCGTAAAACCTATCCCTGCCAATAGCGACACACCTGCAATTTGAGTGAATTTGGTATCTTTGGGTAACTCGGCTAAGTTCAATTTCAGCATGAGCCAACTCACACCAGCGATACCGATGAATTTCCCCAATATCAAACCAAGCATGACACCTAACGTAACGGGATGTAGCATCGTTGAGACTATAGATGAAAAGTCTAGCCCGATGCCCGCATTGGCTAAAGCAAAAATGGGGATCACTAAGTAAGCAACAGGAATATGCCAAACATGTTCCAGACGCTTAAGAGGCACACCAACACTTTCAACGCTATATTCCAATTTATGTACCACCGCACTCAGCTCATCATTTGTCATAATGCTTTTCCCTGGTTGATAGCTAGCATCAAAACGTTGTATTAGCTTCTTAACATGTTCACTAAATCGTTGTGGATCATATTTAGGAATGGCAGGTACTGACATTGCACCAAGTATACCTGCCAAGGTGGGGTGAACACCTGACAATAGCAGGGCATACCAAAGAAACACTGCAACAATAAAATAGGGTGCTGTTTTACGGATACCAAACATATTAAATGCGAGTAATAACGAAAATAAAGCAGCCGCTATTGTGAGTGGAATCACTGCTATCGTGTCCGTGTAAAATGCAGCTATCACAACCACGGCACCTAGATCATCCACAATAGCCAGAGCAACCAAAAAGGTAATTAATGCTTTAGGCACACGACTTGCCAACAAGGCTAATGCTCCAATAGCAAAAGCAATGTCCGTAGCCATGGGAATTCCCCAGCCAATGGCGGCATCACCTTCTGGATTAATGGCAAAATAAATCAACGCGGGTACAACCATTCCTCCTATTGCTGCTGAGATGGGTAGAACAGCATTGCGTATTGTTGCCAACTCACCTACCAATATTTCGCGTTTCAACTCTAGTCCAACCACAAAGAAAAAGAGTGCCATCAGACCATCATTGATCCAATGATGAAGACTCATCTCTACCGACCAACTTCCGATACCAATACTAATGGGAGTATGCAGAATGTGTAAATACCCAGAAGATAACGCACTATTGGCCAGAATTAATGCGAGTACAGCCGTACCCATTAACAGTAATCCACTGGTTGTTTGTCGGTGAATAAATTCTTCGAAGGGGGTCAGGAGTTTGTCAAAGCTCTTTTCCCAAGGAGCATTGTAAATACCTGATGTTGAATTTGTTTTTGTTGTCATTATTTACGCCTAATTTAGTTGTTGGCAGATTCTATAGTAAAAGAATAGGTACAAACTATGAATCGTGTCAATTTTGTGCCCAACCAAAGTTGATTGTGGTAAAAATAGGGCAGGGTGAGGTAGCTTTTAAAGTTGGCAAGCGTTGTAAGTTATTGATTAATTAAACAGGTAAGCTGCCTCATAATCCCTTTGTCCAAGGTTCAAGTCCCTGTAGGTCCCCATATATCAAAACCTCAGCATCTTTTCGGTGTTAGGACTTTAAATATGGGAAAGAATTGTCCTCTGTTTTAGCCGTTATGTGTAGTATCCTCGCAGGTAATCCTAACTTGTATGGACTCAAAGACTATCTCCCAAAATGAAGCTCCTAGTTAAGCCTCCATCATTTTTATCAGAGATTAAACGCCATTCGGCACTACGTCCAGATGACACGGCTATTGTTGCTGATGGTATTAGCCTGACCTATCCAGATTTATTTCGACTAATTTTAGTCTGCGCATCCATACTTAATAAAAACAACATCACTCAGGAATCCATAGTAGGCCTTAGCATAGCTGATGAAGTGCTTCATCTAATTTCCTCCCTCGCTCTACTTGCTCTTGGCGCTAAGCAAGTCAATCTTGCTACTCATGATCCACTATCTGTTCGTATACAACTTGCTGAACATGTGGGGCTAACCGATGTACTGGCAGTCGATGAGGAGTATCGTTTAACAAATTCTGGATTTGTTTTGCTGTCCGCTGACATGGTTTTTAGTCATACGGGATCCGTTGACAAAGATAATATAACCTTGGGGACAGGGCATTTAGAAGAGCAAATTTATCTCCGAACATCGGGCACTACCGGTGGATTAACAATGGTAGGGTTTACTCAGGAGCAAATAATTAACCAGGCGCTACGTTACCCCCACTATGCTACAGAAAGAGTTCTCTTGCCCTCCTCAATAGAACATAATAATAGTAAGAGGCATCGCTTATATACTAGTTTTATGGGCGGTACAGCAGTTTTCCGTTCCCCCTCCTCTTTTTCACTGCCTGAATTTTGCCACCAACACAATGTGACACTTATAGATATTTCAAGATTACATGCAGCTAATCTTATTTGGGCTGGCAGTAACCGCACACTAGATTTTCCAGTAACGACTAAATTAGCAGTGAGTGGTTCTGTTATACCTGTCGAGTTGAGGCGGCAAATATCAGAGAACGTCACGCCTGAACTTTATATTATATATGGTGCCACTGAGTTTGGTAGCAGCTCAATCACAAACCCTAATACTCACCAAACTTCAGAATCTGTTGGCCTCCCGATGAATGGCGTTGAAGTTGAGATAGTCGACCAGAATGACAAAATAATACCCTCAAACACGATTGGTCATGTACGCCTAAGAGCAGAGGGTATGGCAACACATTATTTCAACGACCCAGAAAAGAGTGCAAGAACATTTAAAGATGGGTGGTTTTACCCTGGCGATATGGGCTCCATTAAAAATAATGGTGAATTGATTATCCATAGTCGACGGGATGAGATGATAATTTTGAATGGTATTAATATTTTCCCCATTGAGATTGAGCGTGCTCTTGAATGTCATCCTACGGTGAAAACAGCTGCAGCAATTGGCATTTCATCTCATGTGCATGGTCAGATACCCGTAGCTGCAGTTGAACTCTATAGCAATTCTGTAATTACAGCCACAGAGTTACAAGCTTTTTCTCATAAGAAATTAGCACTGAGATCACCGAGGAAGATTCTTATTTTAGATTCATTACCAACCAATGAAATGGGTAAAGTACAGAAACACAAGATACGCTTAATGTTTACAACAGGACGTTTAAATGAATAATGATGAAATAAAGAAAGTATTGATTAAAATGATGGGGGAAGTAAACATCTTTTCATTGTACAGCGCCGCATCCCAACAAGCCTTTGTCAGTGGCAAGCAAAATACTATATTTGAAGATTTGAATATGGATAGTCTTGCCAGTATGGAATTATGTATTGCCATCGAACTTGAGTTAGGTGTATCAATTGTCCCTGAGCAGCTTTCTCAATTGAGCTGTCTTGACGGCTTAACACATGAAATTCAGAATCTTCTACCGTGATAAAACTCTACAATAGATTACTTAGCCGTTGCCAAACTATTAATCAAGTAAATTCTGTTCATATTGCACTGGCCAATAAACTCACGGTATCAGAACTCTATAAATTGTATCAAGAACTCAGATTCAGATTGAAATTCTTCCGATATTTCAAATTTTTCCACTCCCACAAAATAAAACTTAAGCTTCATGGCCTAAGTGAAATTGAAAAACTGATTGGCTTGATCAATAAAAGCGGAAAGAAAATTCCAGAGCCTTTTATTCGCCACAGAGTCAAAAGGGCTATTCAAATGTTTTCTACTTTTGATTCGAAAAAAGAAAAAACACTCATAATTGCCTTTGCTGGAAATGCCCAGAGACTAATGATTCCGATTTCAGTCTTCCTTCAGCATATTTCAGCTCATAAATATGATGTTTTGCTGTTAAAAGATCTAAGTAAAAATGGGTTTCAAAATGGTCTGCCTGGCATTGCGGATGATTTTGAAAGTTTAATGGCAGAAATAAATTCCTTAATTGATAAAAGTGAGTACAAGTCTGTAATTAGCCTGGGGACTAGCTCGGGTGGCTTAGCAGCAATTTGGACAGCGCTTAGCCTCCAACTTGATAAGGGGATTTCTATTGGTGGATGCGGCCCATCTCACCCAACTTGGCAACAGGCCAGAAATAATGCAAGCGAAGAGCTAACAAAACTTTTCCATCAATCAAGCACGTCTAACCTTCTATATGTCTGCGGTGATGATTTTGAGCGAGACATATCAAACGCGAGAGATTTATCTAATTCTATTCAAACCCAAACTTTAACGGTTTTTAGTGCAACAGAAAATATGAATATTAAGCATAATGTACTGATACCCATTGTAAAGGAGGCTATGCTTACTTGCTTTTTGGATATTATTCTTGGTCCTCCCATTATCGAGTACGCCAATAAACCGCTAGGAAACTCTAAACTACGGATTAAATGCATGCTGTAATATCGCATGCATTCACCAAGTGAATCATATGATTTCTATGGTAGTTGCTGTCCAATAATCTCAAAGTGCCGTTAACTTTATATCGGAGAGCTTGATGTCTGTGCTTTCTGTTTCCGATATTTGAATGAGTACATTCTCAAATTGTTTCAGAATGGTAGAAACACGTTTTTTTGAAAAAAGATAATAATCATAATGTAGGTTTAAGAGGATTTCATCCTCAATAATTGTACAATGCAAATTCAGTTCAAAATCAGATTGCCAACTAGTATATTCATGCTTAGATATATTTAAACCCGCAAATACTAACGGTGGAGTACTAGGGTACCAATTTATACCATATTTTGGGTGAATTGATGTGTTTCTAATTATATAATGATATGGAAGTTTTTGGTTTGAAATACAGTTATATACCTTGTCTCTGATGCTGCTAGACAAATGACGAAATGTTGAATTGTTATCGACATTCTCTCTTAATATAAGAGCACAGGAAAATAAGCCGATTGTGGATTCCGAACCATTTATTAATTGGCGACCTGAGCTCTGAAATGTTGTGCAAATGTCAGATTCATTGCTGTATCTAGAAATTAATATATTATAAACAGCATAAAAAATGTTAAAAACTGAGACATCCAAACGCCTAGAAAGTATGTCAATTTTTCGGGTTAATTCTTTACCAATGGTCTGTGAAACCATCCTTTTATCATATTTCTTGTCTTTAGATGATATGTAGTCAGAGTTCAGTGTGATATCACGAGCACCTAAAAGGTAGCTTTTCCAGTAAGATATATAATCTTCTAGATTTTCTAATTCTGAAAGTTTGTTATCACTTATACATTTTATATATGATGACTTAAGTTTTAATTTGTAGCTGCTTATATCAGCCCATGCATCACGTAGATCTTTTATAAATATAGTAATTGATATACCGTCAGAGAGCATATGATGTATTGAGAATGTAAAAACATGCTTATTATCTGATTGTTTTATCAGTTGAAATCTAACAAGAGAACCTACTTTAAAATCAACTTCTTTATAAAAATAGTCATTGATACTTTTCTTTATCAGTTCAGTGTTTTCATCTTCTATTGTTTGCTCATCAATAATTAATTTTATTTTCGAATTAACTTTTAAGCCATATGAAACTTTACTACCTCGGGATAGCGACAACCTCAACACATCATGACGTTCCATTACGGCCATAATAGATGCTCTCAATTTGTCCTTATCGAGAGCGCCCTCAATTATATAACTTACCGGCAGGCTGTAATTACCGCTAGTAAATTTTTCAGCTAACATGTACCTCTCTTGATTTAAGGACAGCTTGCAAGGCATATTTTAAGTTTACTCATCGTTGGATGTACCTGTTGAGCACTATGGTACCTTTGTTTAATCAAAGCTGTGTATATTGAATCTGGGAAAAGTAATTATATGTTACTAATGAGTCATTTAACCTAATTTCAAGTTAAATAACACATTCATGATGCATGCCTTGAAGATAAACTATGGCCTTTGTATGCACGAGTAACGAGTAAAGTTATGTATAGATTTATCATTGTTCCATTGATTTGTATCACGATGCCAGCGCTTGCGGACCATCCAACCGTTGCTTTTGGTAATGAAGCCTCTGGCCCTATCAATACTATAGCGGCCACAACCATGCCGGCTGGGATGTGGAGTGCGGGTATCAGAACTGAAGTGATCGAAAATGATGAATTCAGTGACCAGAAACTAATTGACTATGCAGATCAAGGTCTTGAAGGTGTACATAGTGTCGATAGAATTATAAGCACCTCGCTATCCGTGGCCTACGGTATTAATGATGATTTAACCTTAAGTGCAAGGTTGCCATACATTGAGCGAAAAAATATCCGTGAAGGTGAAATTGAAGATGGTGATGCAGAAGCCCACGGACATGGAGATTCCTCTGGGTTAGGGGATTTGTTGCTGTTTGGACAATATCGAATTTCTGAACAAGATGACACCGAGATTTCTTTGCTTTTAGGACTTAAGGCCCCGACAGGGGAAACAAATGATAAAGATGATGGCGGTCAAAGATTTGAAACAGAGTTTCAACCAGGAACAGGTTCATGGGATTTTCTTATTGGTGGTGCTGTCAGCCACAGCTACAAGAAATTTAGCTATCATGCCAATGTGTTGTTCAATAAGACGACTGAAGGTTCACAATCAACAGAAATTGGCGATATTCTAAGCTACAACCTTGCCATCACCTACAAACTCAATGGTGAAGATCATTCAAATCATAATCATGAGCATCACTCCGATTCAAGTGAAACAAATATTACTTGGGATGCCGTAATTGAGTTAAACGGTGAAACTCGCCGTAAGAATAAAATTTCAGGAACTTCTGAAGAGCACTCTGGTGGTACAGCTATATTATTATCACCAGGCTTAAGGGTTTCCTCCGGTAACTTTAGTGGGTTCCTCTCTGTAGGTTTGCCAATAATTGAGAATATGAATGGCAAACAAACTGATCTCGATACTCGTATTGTCGCAGGCCTTTCTATATCACTATAATCTAATAGCTTAGCTCATAAGCCTTTTGTCCAAGGTTTAAGTCCTTGCAGGCCCACCAGATATATCAAAGCCTCAGCACCTTTTCGGTGTTGGGGCTTTTTTGTTGGACAGTGGGTCGTTTTTACCTCTGAACCCAATCCACAAACGTCGTATTTCCCAATAAGAATTAATCACATTTATGTACGAAAACCCTCCGATTAGACGTTGGTGGGTTAAGCCTTGAGTAGCTATGTCCAGATATGGACATTTTTGCAAGGATATTACTGATAGACCACTAGCCCGTCGGCCTTACGGGCGTTTCTGTTATAGCAGCATACTTATCTCCGGTTAATTTAACCGTGAAGTAATCAATATAGAGAGAGAGCTATGACAGAGAAAAGAACAGATAAGCTGAAGCTGTACGCTAAAAAAATTGCCTTGTCGGTAATGATAGCGCAATCAGTATTTGTCGGTTCTGAGGTAATGGCAGCGGAAGATCCAAAGTTGGTCGTAATGATCACTATAGATCAACTCCGCGGTGATATGCCCCAGAAATACTATGACCGTTTTGGAGAAGGCGGTTTTAAATATTTGATGGATAAAGGAACTATCTACAACAATGCACATTATCAACATTCAACAACATTTACTGCTGTTGGGCATGCAACATTAGCAACCGGCGGCAGCGCTTTGCAGCATGGTTTAGCGGGTAATGATTGGATGGACTCTACAACCGGTGAACGTATTTACTGCGTTGAAGATCCAAGCCATACCATTATCGGTGAAGAATACAAAGATAATAAAGGCACTTCGCCGCTTAACCTAACCTCTAGCACCATAGGTGATGAGTTGTACTTGTCTTCAGGTCAACGTTCACGTGTTTATTCAGTATCGATTAAAGATCGTGGTGCTATCTTGCCTGGTGGACACTTAGGTAAAGCATTCTGGTATTCAAGTGGCAGCGGTCAGTTTGTTTCCAGTACTTATTACTATGATAAGTATCCACAGTGGGTTTCAGACTGGAATGCAGAGAAAAAAGCAGAT
>JABSQO010000006.1 GCA_013215775.1 Piscirickettsiaceae bacterium | reverse complement strand
TCAGCACTCACTGCATCAGTCACATTTCAGCTACTCGCATCCACTCACTTATTAGACTTGCTGATTTGGCTATTCTGTATGTGCTTATGTATGTATTACATACCGCTTCGCTGCCAAGCTCAGAAGATCATGTCTGCTCCTATCTTCATGTTCCTTCTTTGTGGCACTGAAAATCACGTAAATTTACTGATTGGGAGATATGTAGTTTAATGGGGTTTGAACCATACCCTTTCATTACCCCAATAAAAAAGCCTCAGCACTAAAATAATGCGGAGGCTTTGTATTCTGTGGTGGCCCGACCTGGAATCGAACCAGGGACACAGGGATTTTCAATCCCTTGCTCTACCGACTGAGCTATCGGGCCATCAAGGTCGCGTATTAAACATGTTGTAGGGGGGTGGTGTCAAGCTAAAAGGCGATTTTATTTATATTTCAACCTTGTCCCGTGTGCCTTGACATGATGTAATGGCGAGCTTGTTTTTAAATTTGTATCCAATGGATGTGTAATGAAGTTACGCAGTAGATTTAGCTTTTGGTTTGTCGCCTTAATTATTATCGCGACATTAGTGTTCGTTGTACCCGTAGCATCGAAATCCTCAGTAATAGAGATCCTTGATGGGTGGTTCGATGATTATGCTGAGGCAGTAGAAGATGCCCAAGCGGATGATGACGACGACGACGATGAGCTTGAAATCGGTAATTTGATGGTGCGGGTTGATGGTCATATAGGCGGTTATGCTGGTGTGGAAACATCAGTATTGGTTGAAACCAGTTTTTCCCCTGAAATAAAAGCATTGGCAAGAGTGGTTGATATTCGGCCGATGTTGTCATTACGGGCTCGTTACAATCAGGCGTTAGCTGCGCTAAATGTTGCGATGGTTTCTGAACAAGCTGATGCTAAAGAGTTAATGAGATTGAAGTCTCTGGTAAAAGGCGCAGGTAGTGTGGCGACTAAGAACGTTAACTATGCAGAGGCAACTTGGCGAGAATCGAAAGCAAAACTACAGGGTTTGAATTTTGATTTACAAGCCATCCGTGAAGTATCTTCACAGACATGGGGTGAGGAAATTTCAGCTTGGATATTGGCGACTAAGTCTGAACAACGACAACGTCTTTTGTCACATCAAGAGAGTTTATTGTTGCTGACATTGCCTGTGAGTGCGTCATTATCTAAAGATGTGAATATTATTCGGGTTGGGTCGAATGAGCAGGTGCAAGAGGCTCATTTCGTTTCATCAGCATTGGTGACTGAACAGTTGATTCAAGGTGAAACGTATTTCTTTAAAACTGCTACGGGGAATTTACGTACTGGTATGCAGTTAGACGCATGGGTGCCTAAAGAAAATGAGCCATTGAAAGGTGTTTTTATACCTAATCAGGCAATTGTATGGTCCGTTGGTCAGCCGTGGATATATATACAAATAGAAGATGATCTTTATCAGCGACGTTCAGTGAAATCTGGCGTAACGATAGCCGGTGGATTGTTGATGGAACAAGAAGTAGAAGAGGGTGAAATTTTAGTGGTAACAGGTGCACAGATGTTGTTATCGGAAGAGTTTAGATGGCAGATCCTTGATGAAGATGATGACTAATGCTCGCTAAGGTTGTTGATTTTTCGGTTCGTTTTCGTGGTGTGGTCGTTGCATTAGCAATCTTGTTGCTGGGTTATGGCATTTATAAATTATCCAATGCAAGTCTAGATATCTTTCCAGAGTTCGCCCCTAAACAAGTCATTATTCAAACTGAAGCTCAGGGATTAACAGCCGAACAAGTTGAAGTATTAGTCACTCAACCATTAGAAAATGCATTAGGTGGTTTGGTGGGTACTGAGTCAATTCGCTCACAGTCTATTCCTAGCCTGTCAGTAGTGATTTTGACGTTTTACGATAGTACCGATATCTACCTTGACCGGCAGTTAGTTTCTGAGCGGTTGTTGGGCCTTATGGGTGCCTTGCCCGATAATATAGGGCCACCATTGATGGTGCCGTTGGAATCCTCATCAGGCACAATTATGACGATTGGCTTAAGTTCTGACCAACATGATCTTATGGAATTGAGGGCATTAGTTGATTGGACGTTGTCACCACGATTATTAAGTGTGGAAGGGGTGGCAGATATTAATGTCTTTGGGGGCGATGAAAAGCAATTACAGATTCAAATTGATACGGATAAATTAGTTCGTTATGGCATTTCAGTTGAAGAAGTGACAGAGGCTGCAAAACAAGCAACAGGGATTGTAGGCAGTGGGTTTATTGAAAATAGCAATCAACGAATGATGTTGAGATTAAGTGGTCAACCGACGACAGCTGATGAACTGGCAAAGGTTGTACTGCGTAAAACGGAGAATGGAGTCTTATTGTTGGGAGAGGTGGCGACTATCGTTTCTGCTGCAGCCCCCGCCATTGGTGGTGCAGCGATTGCAGGTAAGCCCGGTGTGGTGTTAATGGTAATTGGACAATATAAGGCGAATACTTTAGCTGTAACGCATGGTATTGAAGCTGCATTGTCTGAGTTTAAAGACGGTTTTGAAGCGGATGGGATTACATTACATGATAATCTTTTCCGTCCTGCTAATTATATTGAATCATCATTAAGTAATATCCGTGAACATTTGATGGTCGGTGGTGGGCTAGTCATGTTGGTCTTGGTCTTGTTCTTGTTTAATATTCGTACCGCATTGATCTCAATGACCGCTATTCCCCTATCATTATTTGCAGCATTAATTGTATTGCTAGAGATGGGAGTCAATATCAATATTATGGTGCTAGGTGGTTTAGCAATCGCGTTGGGCGAAGTCATTGATGATGCGATCATTGATACTGAAAATATTTTTAGACGTCTGCGAGAAAATACTAGCTTACCAGTACCTAGATCAACGATGGATGTGGTGTTTGATGCCTCAATGGAGGTGCGAAGTTCGGTGGTGTATGCCAGCTTTATTGTGATGTTGGTGTTTATACCTTTACTTACATTGAGCGGTGTGGCCGGACGAATGTTTGAGCCATTGGGCATCGCCTATATTTTGGCAATTTTCGCGTCATTGGGTGTGGCATTAACAGTAACGCCTGCTTTATGCCATATCTTATTAACACGGTGGGGTTCTTTAAGTGATCAAGAACCACCATTAATCCGGTTCCTTAACCCTATTTATGGCTGGATATTAGGCGTGGTCAGTCGCTTTCCTAAAATCGTATTTAGTGGTGTGGTGGCATTTTGTTTGGTGGGTTTAGCGATTTTGCCATTATTAGGGGGGAGTTTCCTGCCGGAGCTTCGTGAAGGTCATTATATTATCCATACTGCTAGTGTACCGGGAACCTCAATTGAAGAATCACTACGTATTGGTGGGCAGATTGAAAAAAGAGTGGCTGAAATCCCCGGTGTGAAATCGACATCACAATGGGCTGGGCGTGCAGAACGTGGTGCTGATACATTTGGCACCCATTACAGTGAATATGAAATTGCATTAGATCCATTAAATGGTTCTGAGCAACAAGCTATTTTAGATGAGATTCGTGAGGTATTAGAAGCTTTTCCCGGAATTAATTCAGAAGTTAATACATTTTTAACTGAGCGAATTGATGAAACAATTTCAGGTTATACCTCGCCAGTAGTGGTTAATGTTTATGGTCAAGATCTTGCTGCGCTGGATCAAAAAGCACAGCAAATAGCAGCAGTGATGCGAAAAATTGATGGTGCTACAGATGTTCAGTTGCGAGCTCCACCGGGTGAGCCGCAATTAGAAGTTCGATTATCATTAGATAAGCTTGCATATTGGGGCTTAAAACCTGCTGATGTGATGCGTACAGTACAAACGGGTTTCGAGGGTACGGTAGTCGGGCAAGTACATGAAGGTAATCGTGTCTTTGATGTGGTAGTTGTGTTGCCAATGGAGCAACGGCAACAACCTGAAGATGTGCGTAACTTACCTATTTCAACACCCTCTGGCACAATGTTGCGATTGCAAGATGTAGCAAGCATACAGCAGGTATCTGGGCGTTATATGATTTTGCATTCTGGTGCACAACGATTGCAGACAGTGACGTGCAATGTCAGCGGACGAGATTTAACGTCATTTTTTGCTGAGTTGAAGCAACGAGTCCATGACGAAGTTGAGTTTTCAGCAGATGTTTATCCTGAGTTTACCGGTGCCGCAGTGGCGCAAGCGCAATCACGTGAAGATCTGATGGTGCATTCGACACTAGCAGGTATAGCCGTGTTGTTACTACTTTATATTGCTCTACAGAGTTTACGGAATATGTCACTAGTATTGATTAACTTGCCATTCTCATTAGTGGGCGGTGTGATTGCGGTATTGTTTACCAATGGTGTGTTGTCGATCGGGTCATTAGTAGGGTTTGTGACGTTGTTTGGTATTACTCTCCGAAATTCAATTATGTTAGTGTCGCATTTTCATTATTTAGTGGTAGAAGAGGGACTACCATGGAATGCTGAAACAGCGATTAGGGGTGCACAAGAACGCTTACCGTCTATTTTAATTACGGCATTAGTGACCGCATTAGCGATGTTACCGATTGCACTGAATTCTGATAGTCCTGGTCGGGAAATCATGGGCCCGATGGCCAGTATTATTATTGGAGGATTAATTTCTTCAACAATACTTAATTTACTGGTCTTGCCTAGCATTATGTTGCGTTATGGACGGTTCGTAAAAGTGTAAAAACAGATTTAATCTTTGTTAGCAACAATAAATGCAGCAGCAATGATGAGTCCGACGACAACTAAAAACAATAAATCGAGCATCATTAATCATTGATAGAAAAGGTTTCGATGCCTTGATTACGTCGGTCAGAAAAGAATTGATAAATCTGGCTAAGTTCTTGTGGTGAGAAGTGAATCATGATGAGTTGTTGCCCAGGATGGATCTGGTTTGGATCATTACTCATGGTATGGGTACTAAAGTTATAAACATAACTTGAATTAACCTTATGGTTCAAAATCTTTCCTAAGAAAGAACTTAATCCTGACGATAGTTTTTCATCTGCATCAGCGGGAATAATGACTTGTACCGAGTCTTTATTAGTCGCAATACCTTCGATGTGTACACCTTGTCTAAACTTATCAATTAATCCAGATTGAATAATACCCCATAGACCTTGTTGATCGTGTCTGGTCACGCGATGCAGATAAAATAATGCATTGTCAGGCAATTCGCCGGATTGAATAATTTCTTTGACAGATAATTCTTGAATACCATGATTGATAGTGGCGATGATTGATTTTTGATGGCTTATATCTGTAATCAAGGCCAACTTGCTCAAATTTGTTTGTACACTGTGTTTTTGTTCGGTGATGTGAGTGATGGTAGCCGTAAGATCAACATTATCTTGATTGAGAAATTCAAATAAGGGTTTAGTCTGTTTTTGACCTTGCTGGTTAATAATTGTGATGATCATGGTGTGATCTTCATATTTATCACTGAGCTCAGCCAAAGTTGTTTGGCGTTCTACCTGCGTGGTATAGATTAGTGTGATGGGTGTGTCCAAATCTAAATTTGGATCGGCGAGTAGTTCTTCAATAGACGTTATCCGATGTTCTAACTTAGGAAGCGTAATAACACTATCGTGGCGGACAAATTGGTCTTGTTGTTCATTAATGGTGATGGATTGTTGCTGTGGTTCAGCGAGTTTTTCGATAAAAACTTCGGCCTCTTGTTCAATAACTTGCTCTTGAGTAGGCGCTTCATCTACTTGCTCAATAATCGTTAATGGCGGCTGTTGTTCAATAATATCAATGGGAGGATTCAGCGTGTGTTCTGTTCGTAAAAGTTCAAAGTCAGAGAACAGTAATAATCCAAACAATCCTAACACTGATAATGCTAAGAAAGCAGGGATAAGTAATGGTTTAGATTGTGCTAATTTTTCCATTTTGTTTCTCTATCCTAAGTAACTAATCTTTAGAATAAGCTACTAAGGGTTTTATGATCAAGTTGTCGACACCATTTGTCACTGATGTTTATGGAAGATAGTTGCCGAACAATGGTTTCCGCTTGTTGTAAATTGAGGATGGGAAGCATCGGTAATTGTTGCTCTAAAATAAGATTAAGCGAATGGTTACTGATGGTTTTATCACTAAGGTAACAAGCTATTGTAGAAATAAGCGGAGCAATATCAACTTGGGCTAATAAACTAGGAATAGATTTAATTAATAGATGATCATCATTGGCTTGGAATGTAATTCCCAGTGCTGTTAACTCAGTTTGATTCTCAATCATTATTTGCTGTTGTGATTGTTCTAGCATTATTTTTATAGGAACTAATATAGGGCGAGAGCTAAGCGAGTTTGTTGCGATGGCATGCTGCAGTTGTTGCAAGCGTAGTGAGTGCTCAGCTTGTTGCAAATCAAATAGTAAAGATTCACCTGCGAGTTGGGTGATCAGATAACGTTGATGTAGTAGTTGAGCAGATGAGTTAATGTTATTGATGTTTGCGAGAGTGGGCTCGTCTTTCTGTTGATAATCACCTGCATCTTCAGCGATATGATGGGCTAGAGGTTTGTTTGCAGATTGATCGGTCGGTACATTATTTGGTGATGATTGACGTGACCCAAGCGCATCTTGCAAGGCGCGAGTGATCAGCCCATGGATCAGTCTGGCATCACGAAAACGGACTTCATGTTTAGTGGGGTGGACATTAATGTCGACTCGGTCAAGTGGCAGCGTTAAATACAACACAAAGGCGGGGTAGCGGCCAGTGGGGATAAGATCGGAATAAGCTTGCCGAATAGCATGATTAATTACACGATCACGAATAACGCGTCCGTTAATAAAGAAATAATTTACATCTGTCTGTGGGCGGTGAGCTTCTGCTTTTCCCAACCAACCACTTAGATTGATCTCATCAAATTGTTGCTGGATATATATGCAATTATTGATAAAGGTTTTTCCACAAATTTTAGCGATACGTTGTTGTTGTTGTTCAGGTGTAATGGCTGCGGGTAATTTGATGTGACTAGTTGCTGACAATTGCCATTGAAAACCAATTTCAAACTGACTTAGTGCTAAGCGATTGAGCGTGGTATTAATGTGGAGTTGTTCTGTTTTGTCACCACGTAGGAATCGACGTCTAGCTGGAACATTAAAGAATAAATCGCGCACCTCTACGGTAGTGCCAATCGGATGTGAAACAGGGGTATTATTTTCTTTATCAATAGAAATCTGCCAGCCACAATCACTATTTTGTTGTCGGGAACTAAGTGTCAATTCTGAAATAGAGGCGATACTGGGTAATGCTTCACCACGAAAACCAAGACTAGCTATATGAGTGAGTTGTTCAGTTGAATGTAGTTTGCTGGTGGCGTGGCGACTGAGTGCCAGTGATAAGTCGTCAGGGTGAATGCCGGCACCATTATCGCTCACTCGGATTAATTGGCTTCCAGCACCTTCAATATCAATATAAACCTGTGTTGCACCAGCATCTAAACTATTCTCGACAAGCTCTTTCACGACAGATGCGGGACGTTCGATAACTTCGCCAGCGGCTATCTGATTCGCTAGATGTAAGGGTAGTGATTGGATGCGGATGCTTGCTGACATCAGGCTATTCTAACAGTAAGTTATCGCGATAAAATACCCGTTATGGGATTCTGAGAACGTCACCTACTCTAAGACGATTACTAGTGAGATCGTTGTTTGATTTAAGATTAGCTAGACTGATCTGATAACGTTGAGCAATGGTGCTGAGTGTATCCCCACTACTCACAATATGTTGTTGGGAAAGAGTGGTGCCGGGAAGTGGATTTCGCTGAAAATAGTTCCGAATACCGGACAGCATGGCACGAGCCAATTTGATTTGATGGTTGCTGGTTTTTAATTTTCTCTCTTCATCTGGATTAGAAATAAAGGCTGTTTCAACTAATATAGAGGGTATGTCAGGTGATTTTAAGACTACAAAAGCAGCAGATTCGACGTGTTTTTTATGAACATAACCGACACGTTTCAAGCCGGAAAGTACGGTATTAGCGACTTCTAGACTAGCTTCAAGACTAGCGGTTTGAGATAAATCAAGTAATACCGAAGCGAGTAGGTCATCTTTGTCTTCTAAGCTAATCCCACCTGCGAGATCGGCTGCATTTTCTTTGTCGGCTAATAGTTGTGCTGCTTCACTACTTGCCCCTCGTTCAGACAATACAAAAACAGAGGCTCCTCTCGCTTTATGATTACGGAATGCATCAGCATGAATAGAAATAAACATATCTGCTTTTTGTTCGCGTGCACGTTTAATTCGTTGCCGAAGAGGGATGAAAATATCTTTATCACGAGTTAAATAGGCTCGCATACCGGGCTCATCGTTAACGAGTTTGGCAAGTCGACGAGCAATAGAGAGCACAATATCTTTTTCTTTCGTGCCGCGTTTACCTAATGCACCGGAATCTTGTCCGCCATGCCCGGGATCTATTGCAATAATGAGATCACGTTTGATGGTGGGTGCGACAACTCTCTTGATAACAGGGGCTGTAACTGCCTTGATGATAGGTTCTGGCTTAGCTTTTATTGGGGCCGAGGTTGTCAGTGTGGGTTTTGGGGTACCAACAGGCTTGCTCTGTGCTTGTTTAATTGCAGTGTCGTGTAAGTCAATAACAAGACGGTGGAATCGACCATCACTGGGCGGTAGAGTTTGGCTTTCAAATTGTAATGGCTTATCGAGGTCAAGCACTATACGCAGAACATTTTTATCCCAAGTGGCATAGCGAAGATTGCGAATGGGTGTGTTTTTTAGATTTGGAATAGTTAATGTGTGGGGTTGTTTAGTTTGCTTAAGATCAATAACTAAGCGTTCAGGATTTTTTAAAGTGAATAAACTGTAATTAACCTTATCACTGAGGTCAAAGACCAAGCGAGTATCGGCATCAGAGTGCGATAAACGTACTGCGGCAATAGTGGTTGCCCAGCTATTTATCGATAGCGTTAGTAATAACAGACTTAATAAAAATCTGTGCATAATTTGAACCCCAATATCCCTTAGGGCGTATTGTGTAATTATGGGCTGTAAAAATCAAGTTTTCTTTTAACAATAAATAAGATAGCAGATAAACTTGAATTATTTATTAAGAGTGTTGCAGAGTATTTGACCGGCAGAGGAATGTGCAGAAATCGTGACTAATCGACCTTCATTTTTGTAGCGTAATGAAAGGGTAAGATCGGGTTCAGGTAGATAGTCCCCCCCTTGTTTTGCCCATTCTATTAAGCAGAGTGTATTCTCGCTGAAATAATCGTCTAGACCAAGAAATTCAAGTTCTTCGGGATCGCTTAAACGATACAAATCAAAATGAAAAACAAGTTTATCTGTTAAGTCGTAACGTTCAACAAGTGTATATGTTGGGCTTTTTACATTACCTTTGTGACCTAGCTGTTGAATAAGTCCACGCGATAAAGTTGTTTTACCCGCACCAAGATCACCTTCGAGATGCATAATAAACAGTTGTTTAGGACAGTGTTGAGCAAGTTGTTTACCTAACTCTAATGTAGCGGACTCATCCGCAAGATAGATTTCCATGCACGATTTTTTAAATGGTTTTATTAATAGATAAGGTTAGATAAATGTCTAAGGTGTGGCACAAGATCCATCGCTAACATGCCGCGTTCGCCATCTTTTTCTGCCGCTTTATCACCTGCCATGCCATGTAGTGTTACGCCAACACAAGCGGCATCCATTAACGGAAAACCTTGTGCGAGTAATCCACCAATAACGCCTGCAAGTACATCACCCATACCGCCACTACCCATACCAGGGTTACCCCATGTTGAGAGTCGGGTGGGAGAGTTGCCATTGTAAATCAGCGTACCGGAACCTTTCAATACGGCTACACCACCATATCGGCTTTGTAATTCTTGTACAGCATCAAATCGGTCAGCTTGAATATCAGCTGATGAGCAGTTTAATAAACGTGCAGCTTCACCAGGATGTGGTGTTAAAATCCAGTTATCATGATGCTGCGGGTTTTGGCTCAACATATTGAGTGCATCTGCATCTACCACCATAGGGAGGGTGCTTTTGATGGCCTGTTGGAATAGCATTTCTCCCCATTCATATTGACCCAAGCCTGGGCCAACGGTTAAGGCATTAGCTCGTTGCATCAATGGCGCAAGATCATCTGCATTTTCGACGCCATAACACATCAATTCTGGTCGTACGAGATTGAGTAAAGGACCATGATCGGAGCGTGTTGCAATACTGGTTAAGCCTGCACCTACTCGGGCGCCAGCTTCGGCAGCAACACGAGCGGCTCCAGACATGCCATGGTCACCACCAATAATAAGTAAATGACCGTATAAACCTTTATGACCAGTACGTTCGCGTGGTGCTAACCGAGCACCATCATTTTCTAGACTGACGCGACGAGCAATAGGATCGAAATCTTTGTAGATAGCAGAAGGGATGTTGAGTGAATCAAAGCAGACCTCACCGCTATAATTTGGTCCGTCACCGATAAATAAGCCTTTATTCAGCCCCATAAAACTTAAGCAAATGGTTGCCTTAACAGCACAACCCATTGCGCTACCATTATCTGCATGTAGACCTGAAGGTATATCAAGTGATAACACAGGAGTGCGACGGACGTTATTGATAGCATCAATAACGGCTTTATGTTCATTTACTACTTCACGATTTAATCCAGTTCCAATCAGCGCATCAACAATGATATCCGTGGAAGGAAGTGTATCTTCAAATTGTTGAATTTCAACTCCTGTCGCCAGCAGTGCACATCGAGCAGCATCTGTTTCTTCACTTAGAGAGCTGTTATTACCTACCTGAAAGACTGCAACACGATAATTTGCACTTACGGCTGCTTGGGCAAGTTCAAAACCGTCACCACCATTATTGCCGGTACCACAGATTACCAACAGCCTTTCTGATTGTGGCCAGTGGTTTTTTATACATGTTAATGCGGCGTTACCAGCGCGAGCCATTAGTGTGGCCTTTGAAATATTATATTGCTTAGTCAATATCCGGTCGAGTTCACGTGTTTGTTCAGCGGTGTAGAGATTATGTGGCAAATTAAGCATAGAATTTATTCCAATTCATAATTATTTAAGTGGTACGGAAGTTTTATGCACCCTTATTAAGGTTTATTTAAATATATGATTTTATTGAAGAGCTAGCAGTGTAGGCGATCTGTTCTATCAATAAAACTCAAATGTTTTGATTCAAAGGATAAGTAATACTTATAAAGTTTGGGTCGCCTATAATAGCCCGTATGAACGAAATAAATACAGCTTTAGTGCCAAATGATTTGTTCGATAAAATGAAAGGCTGGTCACAATCTTATGGTTTTCAGCAGATTGGCGTAAGTGATATTGATCTACAAAATGCAGAGAAATCACTGGCAGATTGGGTGCAAGCTGGGTTTCATGGTGTAATGGATTATATGGTTCGTCATGGTGATAAACGGACTCGACCGGAAGAGCTTGTGCCAGGAACCATTCGGGTAATTACGGTGCGGATGGATTATTGGCCTGATATTGCCGAGGAGCCATGGTCAGTATTAGAAGATGATCAAAAAGGCTTTATTTCTCGTTATGCCTTGGGCCGCGATTATCATAAACTGATGCGTAAAAGGTTGTTGAAGCTTTCAAAGAGAATCCAACAAGAAGTTGGGGAAATGGGTTTTCGGGTTTTTTGTGATAGTGCGCCAGTAATGGAAAAAGCATTGGCAGAGAAATCAGGATTAGGTTGGTTAGGTAAACACAGCAATATCCTTAATCGGGAGCATGGTTCTTATTTCTTTTTGGGTGAAATCTATACCGATTTACCCTTGCCACTGACCAATCCAACATCTGAACACTGTGGTTCGTGCACATCGTGTATTGATATCTGTCCAACACAAGCCATTGTGGCACCGTATCACGTTGATGCTAGGCGATGTATATCCTATTTGACGATTGAGTTACGTGATGCCATTCCGGTGGAATTTCGATCGATGATGGGCAATCGCATTTATGGTTGTGATGATTGTCAGCTAGTGTGTCCTTGGAATAAGTTTGCTCAAGCAACCGTAGAATCTGATTATCTTCCGAGACATGGTTTAGACTCGCCACAGCTGGTGGATTTGTTTTCATGGACTGAGCAGGAGTTCTTAACCAGATTAGAAGGTAGCCCCATTAGGCGAATTGGTTATGAATGTTGGCTGCGGAATATTGCGGTGGCTTTGGGCAATGCGAGGACTACGCCGGAAGTAAAGTCGGCATTAATAAATCGACTAGATAATTGTTCTGAGTTGGTACGTGAACATATCCAATGGGCATTGGAACAGCATTAAGTATGGCTAGTAATCGTTCAAAAGACATAGCGGCACTTATCGAAATACGGTTATCTCGTCGCAAGGTAGTGAAGTATGGATTAGGTTCATTGCTGGCGGTAGTATTACCTTTCCCTGCTTTTAGTGAAAAGGTAATTAGCCAAAAAATAAAAGAAAATAGTTCGACATTGTTGGGTTTTGAAGCGGTAGCTACAGCACATTTATTGGATTCTGTTGTTGTGCCTGAAGGTTATCGAGCTCAAGTATTTTATCGTTGGGGCGATCCTGTTTCTGATGGTCCAATGTTTAAAATGGACGGATCAAATACGGCGGAAGATCAGTTGCAACAAGCAGGAATGCATCATGATGCAGTGCAATATTATTCTTTGCCACAAGGGTCTAATAATGCCAAACATGGTTTGCTGGTAATGAATCATGAATATATTGATGCTCAGATGTTGCATATTGATGGTGGTGTATTTGATGCGCCTGAAACATACACAGCAGAAAAGACATTAAAAGAACAATATGCTCATGGGATATCAGTCATTGAAGTGCGTAAGGAAAATGCGGACTGGCAGATTGTTAGACCTTCACATTATGCTCGACGAATAACCGCGGTTACCCCGATGTCAGTATCGGGGCCTGTTGCTGGAACGTCATATATTAAAACGGTAGCTGATCCCTTAGGTCAGGAGGTTTTAGGCACATTCAATAACTGCTCTAATGGCAAAACTCCTTGGGGTACGTATCTTAGCTGTGAAGAAAATTTCAATGATTATTTTGACTTAAGTTCAACTGAAAAAAGTAGCGAAAAACAACAAAGGGCATGGCAACGCTACGACATTGAACATAGCTATTATGGTTGGCATCATAATGATGAAAGGTTTAATGCCAGCTTACATCCGAATGAAGTCAATCGATTTGGTTGGATTGTAGAGTTTGATCCTCATAATCCAGATAGTAAACCCGTCAAACGAACCGCGCTTGGGCGATTTTCACATGAGAATGTGGCAATTAATAAAGGTGCTGATGGCCGAATGGCCTTTTATTCTGGCGATGATGCTAAGTTTGAATATGTTTATAAATTCATCACAACTAAATCATGGGATGGGTCTCAAGGTGCTCATCATGGTAAATTACTTGATGAAGGGATCTTACATGTTGCTCGGTTTGATGAAGATGGAAATGGTGTTTGGTTGCCTTTGCTGTATGGAAAAGAGCCATTAACAAAGGAAAATGGTTTTGATGATCAGGCCGATATATTAGTGCATGCTCGGTTGGCTGCGGATGCGGTAGGTGCGACACCAATGGATAGACCGGAGTGGATTGCCACTAATTCGAATAGTCATGGTGTGTATATATCGATGACCAATAATTCTGATCGAGGGCAGGACGGAAAGCCAGAAAAGGATGCAGCAAATCCACGCAATGCCAATAGCTTTGGCCATATTATTAAGATCCTTGAGGAGGATGCTGCCAGCACCTCTTTTAAGTGGGAAGTATTTGCATTAGCCGGTGATGAATATGCCAATCCCGATGGCATGATGATCGATGACCGTGGGGTGCTTTGGGTGCAAACGGATGTCAGCAGCAGTAAGTTAAACACAGGAAAATTTGAGCAGTTTGGTAATAATCAGATGTTAGCTATAGCCCCAATAACCGGTGAAGTACGACGATTTTTAACCGGTCCGATTGGTTGTGAAATTACCGGTATGGCGATGACACCTGATCTAAAAACAATGTGGGTTAATATTCAACATCCAGGTGAAGTACCTGCAGTGTTAAAACAGCAGGGCGTTAAAAAATCACCAAGTAAACCAAATGCAGCCAGTAATTGGCCCGATCATCAGAAAAATGGTCGACCAAGATCCGCCACAGTCGTCATTACTAAAAATGATGGCGGGGTGATTGGTCGTTAAGTAAGTGGGCAGTGTTCACCACCCGATCTTATTTTATTCCGGTAGCTTGATGAATAGTTCGCGGTAATGTTGTAATTCTCGAATGGAGTCTTTTACATCATCCATGGCAAGGTGAGATGAGTTTTTCTTAAAGCTTTTTTCGACTTTAGGAGCCCATCGACGTGCCAGTTCTTTCAGTGTGCTGACATCAAGATTACGATAATGAAAATAAGCTTCTAATTCCGGCATAATACGAGCCATAAAGCGCCGATCCTGACAAATACTATTGCCACACATAGGCGAGACACCCGCGGGTACATACTCTTTTAAAAATTCGATAGTTTGTTGTTCAGCATCTGCTTCATTTAATGTGCTATCACGAACGCGCTTCGTTAAGCCTGATTTACCATGTTGACGCGTATTCCATTCATCCATTGCCTCAAGTGCCGAATCAGTTTGATGAATAGCTAATATTGGACCTTCAGCTAAAACATTCAAATCAGCATCGGTTACAATAGTCGCAATTTCAATAATGGCATCATTATTGGTATCGAGACCGGTCATTTCCAAGTCAATCCAAATAAGGTTTTTTTTGTTTTTGGCCATAGTGTCTGTCTTTCTGTTTTAATGAATGAAGGTGAACTTATTGCCAGAGATTGTATCAAAGGCTACTCTGCTTAGCATTCTTATGTTTTTAATTGGTTTTGTATAGATATGAATGAATTTACTTGGATCTTTTTGGCGGCATTAGCATTAATGACAGGAATTGAACTGTGGTTATCGTTACGACAAGGACGATATGTACATGCTCATCGAGAAAATGTGCCAGAAGTCTTCCGGGCACAAGTTGAGTTAGCAGCACATCAAAAAGCAGCGGATTACACAATAGCGAAAGGTAAGCTTAATCGTTTTGAAAGTGTAGTGGGTGTAGTGCTGCTTCTTGTGTGGACATTAGGCGGTGGTTTAGCTTTATTGTCAGATGTTTGGCAAAGCCTTGGATTATCTAATATGGTGACAGGCATTGTGTTTATGTTGAGTTTTTTTGTTATTGGTTCAATTTTAGATTTGCCGCTATCTTGGTATAAAACATTTGTAATGGAAGAAAAGTTTGGTTTTAATAACAATACACCCGCATTATTTCTATCGGATTTAGCCAAACAAACCTTGTTGATGTTAGCACTTGGTGCACCATTAATCTGGGGTGCTTTATGGTTGATGGATAGTACCGGTGAGTATTGGTGGTTCTACCTGTGGGCGGCATGGATAGGTTTTGCCTTGGTCATGATGTGGGCTTACCCAGCCTTTATTGCACCGTTATTTAATAAGTTCACACCGCTGGATGATGAACAGTTAAAAGCACGTGTTGAAGGTTTGTTATCCCGTTGTGGTTTTAAAAGCCAAGGTATTTATGTGATGGATGGCTCACGTCGTTCGGGTCATGGTAATGCGTATTTTACGGGGCTAGGTAATAATAAACGCATCGTATTCTTTGACACTTTATTGAATACCTTAGATGAAGACCAAATCGAAGCTGTATTGGCGCATGAATTAGGCCACTTCCGTCGGAAACATGTCGTTAAAAATATGGCTGTGATGGCATTATTGAGTTTGATTGGTTTGGCAGTATTAGGTTGGGCTTCTGCTGAATCATGGTTTTATTCAGGGTTGGGTGTGACATCGGAAAGCAATGCCATGGCGTTAGTATTATTTATGCTTGTTATTCCAGTATTTAGTTTCTTTTTACACCCAATGATGACAGCATTATCACGTAAATATGAATATGAAGCAGATGCTTATGCGGCTTCAGTATCCAGTAGTGAGCATTTAATTGAAGCATTGGTGGCGTTGTATCAAGAAAATGCCAGCACATTAACTCCTGATCCATTAGTATCCGCTATTTATGATTCGCATCCACCAGCTAGTTTGCGGATCGCGCAATTACAGGCAAGTCAGATATCATGATACGGTTAATCGGTCTTTTAGTTCTATTGATGTCAGCACCGTTGATGGCTGCAGACGGCAAAGGACTACATGATAGTGCTTGTTTGCAATGTCATTCATCTTTGACTGGTGGTAAGCCGAACACGATGTATACACGTGGTGATCATAAGGTGAAAACATTAGTCAAATTACAAAAACGGGTTAAAGGTTGTGCAGTTGCAGCTGATGTTAGTTGGACCGAACAACAGCGTGAAATGGTCGTGCAATATTTAGCCAAGACCTTTTATCATTTTTAAGGGTGATTTAAGCTCCTACGTTTACTTGATTTCGTCCGTTTTCTTTTGATTGATATAAAGCTTTGTCTGTTCTATCAATGATACCGATTGGTGTATCATTTTCTTTTAACATACTGACACCTACGGATACAGTTACTTGACCGATTGATTCATCACTGCCTTTTTTCTTAAGGCGGCTATCTGCAAGCGTTGCTCTAATTTTGTCGGCTAAGATTGTGGCCTCTTTTTCAGAAGTGTTTAGCATAATAATAGCCATTTCTTCGCCACCGTAGCGAGCTGCAAAATGTTGTTCACCAGCGTATTTTTTGAGTAGAGAAGAGAAAAATTGTAGGACTTTATCTCCCAATACATGACCATAGCTATCATTGAGATTTTTGAAATGGTCAAGATCAAATAGTAATAATGCGACGTTAGGATGTGACTGTTCACATAATGTCTCTAATTCAGTATTAAATGCCCCACGGTTTAATAATCCAGTGAGGCCATCGGTACGTGCGACTTCTTTTACTGTTTCTAATTCTTTTTTGAGTTGTTGGATATCTCGAGAAGATTGTGCGAGCTCATGTTTGAATTGATTGCTTGAACTCGTTAGCACTTGCGTATTAGCTAGAATATCGCCGACTAATTTTTTTATTTCATTAATATCACTGCATTCCTCAAGTATAGAACCGGTATTACTTAATTCTGAGATACATTGAGTTGTTTCTTGTTCGGTTTTACTGAGGCTTTCAACTGTATTATCAACGACTATTCTGAGAGTATCATTGGCAGACTCAATACGGTCAGGCATTCCCATCAATACATATTTTTCATAGAGTTGCTGAGTTATGTCAGTCGTAATAGTTTGATTTTTGGAAAGTCGAGTATCGATCTCGTTATTCAGTGCTTGATTACGGCCAGACACATACTCATACCAAACGGCATAGTTGACCGGATTAACAGGTGCTTGATGTTTTTGAAGTAAAGGCAGTGTTCGGCGAAGATTTTCCGATGCCTGTTGGGCGGGTTCATCATAAACCGGCGGAAAGGATGATGTAGAAGACATAGTTACTCTCGCTTAATTTCCCTACTAAGTGAAATTGATACTATCAGTATTTTACCTTATTGCAAACACTATCTGAGGATATCAAGCTATATGTAGGTCACTCCGTTTTTTTAGAGCATGTAAATCTGTGGTTGCTTAGTTGACATGCACCTGATTACGGCCATTATCTTTTGATTTATAAAGTGCGAGGTCAGCACGATTAATCAGGCTGTTAGGAGTGTCACCCATTTGGAGGAGGCTAATGCCTGCAGAGACGGTAATTTGTCCAAGAGAGTCATCACTATCTTTTTGTTTTAGGTGGCTCGTGGCAAGTTTTTTTCGTACGGAATCGGCCAAATCAATAGCTTGTTGTTGAGAAACGTTAAATAAAAGAAGAGCCATTTCTTCGCCACCATAGCGTGCTGCTATATGAGTGCTGCCAGCATGATCCATTAATACAGATGAGAAAAATTGTAGGACTCTATCACCCACAATATGACCAAAACTATCATTTAGATTTTTAAAATGGTCAAGGTCAAAGAGCACTAATGCAATAGTGATATCTGATTGAATACATAAGTTACGAAGTTCTATATCAAAGGCACCACGATTGAGTAAGCCGGTCAGACTATCGGTACGAGCTACTTCTTTAATGGTTTCTAACTCAGATTTCAGTTTGTCCATCTCGATGGAAGATTGTTCTAATTCTTGTTTAAGCTCATGACTTGTACTCGTTAGAGTCTGAGTTTTAGTGACAATATCTTGAACAATACTTTTCAGAATGTTGATATCTGAACAATTATTAAGTAGTTCTTGAGTGCTATTGAGTTCTGCTACGCATTCGTTTGCGGTTGACTCTGCTTTATTGATATTTTTTAGAGTATTGTCGACAACGAGTTTAATGCCTTTATTCGCTTTTTCAAGTCGTTCTGGCATGCCCGATAAAACATGTTGTTCATATAAGGATTGTATTAAGGTAGGAGTAATAGGTTCGTTACGGCTTAAGCTAAGGTCAATTTCTTTTTTGAGTTGTTGATTTTCACCAGAGACATATTCGTACCAGACAGCATAATTAACAGGATTGACCGGTGTTCTATGCTTATTGATTAATGGGAGAGCTTGTCTGAGATTTTCAGAAGCTTTCTGTGCTGGTTCGTTATAAACTGGGGGAAATGAGTTGGAGCTGGACATTTATATTGCCTTTAAATATATAATCATCCACTGATCTTTAATTGTGACTTTAGGTTTGTCAGTTATCTATCTGTTTTTCAAGATAATTAAAGTCATTATAAATGCAATGACAGGTAATGCAAGTAAAATATTTTGACTGTCCATATGAAAAACTGCTGCCAGTAGTGTTAAAAGCAAGAAACTGATCATCACAATGTTCTGAATCCAATTATTGCCTGCGAGGATAATACCTAACTTCTCAAGAGGAGCGTGATGTTGAATAAATGTGTTGAGAGGCACAATCACTAAGCCGCCAAACAATCCAAATGCAAGAATTGCGTAGGCAAAATTCATAGCAGAATTTAGCTGTGGAAGTAAGAAAAGTATGCAGATTAGACCAGCGGTTCCTACCATAATAAGCTTGTCTGGCCTGCTATTATTGCTAAGTCGTCCTGCGGTTAATGAACCGATGATGATACCAATGCCAGAACAGGCAAGTAGCCCTTGAATAACGACAGTATTCGTTTCATTAAGAACCTCTTTAGCAAAGGCGGGGAAAGTTGCTAATAAGGTTTGGGAAACACCCCAAAATAGTGATAGGCCTAATACCGAAAGCCAGATAATGGGCGAGTTTGATAGTGTCTTTAGATTTATTTTTAGAAGTTTTCCTTGGCGATAGTGTTGCCAATTAAATCTCAGGTTTTGTTGAGATGTAGCAATACTTGGTAATTGCCGCGCAAGCAAATATTCAACAATTGATAAGCCGACGAGAGCCCAGCCTATCGGAGCAATAAGTTGAATAATTTCTTGTTCGGAATGATAGCTCTGATCTTGTAGTTGAAACTCAAATAATATTGAGAAGATAAAGATGCCAGCAAGAATAGCCACAATAGTTGTGGCTTGCATTAAACCATTAGCGATGGCGAGGCGATCTATGCCTGATATTTCACGAATGTAGCCATATTTAGCTGGGGAATAAATGGCACTCTGTAATGCCAGAACAAAAGTCATTGTAAAGGCGAAGATAAACCAGCCTTGATAATATCCCAGAGTAATCAATAAAGTGATGATGATGGCCGCTAGTGCTGACCATTGCATGATTTTAGGTTTAGAAAAACGATCTGCTAGAAAGCCAGAAGGAGTAAATACCAGTAAAAAAGGTAATAATATTAATCCATTGACGATAGCAGTAAACATAATCTGTTCAGCACCATCATAGATTTTGAACACCGTGTTTTGGATGATGATTTTATGGCCTAAATCGACCATAGCATTAATAAAGGCGACAGCGAGGAAAGGAATAAATCCTTGTCGTTTATAAATAGGTAGGGCCTGTTTAGCCATAGAGTGAAATAAAGGACAGATGGAGATCTGTCCTTTAATTTTGTGCTACGTTATTTTTCACTTTCTATAAAGCGTTCAGCATCTAATGCGGCCATACAGCCCGCACCAGCAGATGTGACGGCTTGACGATAAATAGGATCAGATACATCTCCGGCAGCGAAGACACCTGGAATACTGGTTTGAGTGCCTTTTTGAAGTGTAATATAGCCGTATTCCATGTCAAGTTGGCCGGCAAAAATATCAGTGTTAGGTTTATGGCCGATGGCAATAAACACACCTTGTACAGGGACTTCTTGCGTACTACCATCTAGGGTACTTTTCACACGCAAACCTGTCACCCCAGCATCATCACCAAGCACTTCATCTAATTCATTATTCCACAAAATATCGACATTAGCTTCTTCTGCTTTTTTCAATAACTGTGCACTCAGAATTTTTTCTGATCTAAATGTATCACGGCGATGAATAACCGTTACTTTAGAGGCGATGTTAGATAAATATAGCGCTTCTTCAACGGCAGTATTACCACCACCGACAACAGCAACAGGTTGGTTCTTATAAAAGAACCCATCACATGTTGCACAAGCTGAGACACCGCGACCTTTAAAGGCTTCTTCAGATTCCAGCCCCAAATACATAGCAGAAGCACCCGTAGCAATAATTAATGCATCACAAGTATATTCACCTGCATCACCAATTAAGCGGAATGGGCGTTGATTGAGTTCTGCTGTATGAATATGGTCGAATATAATTTGAGTGCCAAAACGTTCAGCATGGCGTTGCATGCGTTGCATTAATTCAGGCCCTTCGACACCTTGGTCATCACCAGGCCAATTATCAACATCGGTAGTGGTCGTTAATTGCCCACCTTGTTCTATGCCGGTGATTAATACGGGGTCAAGTGCTGCACGGGCTGCATATACTGCCGCAGTGTAACCTGCTGGGCCAGAACCAAGAATAAGTAGGCGGCTATGTTTGTTATCAGCCATGTTTTGATCTCCAATGGGAAATTTGAATTAAGCTAAGGTTACCGACTACAGGTAACTTGGTAAAGTATTAGAGTTTAAAAGCTGTGTTAATATAACTCGCTAAATTGTTGGCTATATTGGAAATATTACATTGGCGCAAGCAACACGATTACGGAAAAAAGACGAACAAAAAGTAATTTCGGGCGCAGCAAGCTTTCGCTTACGGGAAGCTGCATTGATTTTAACGCTAGCATTAGCGGCTTATTTATTATTGTCGTTATGGACTTATCAACCAACAGATCCGGGTTGGTCCACAACAGGAATGAATGATGTCATTGTTAACCGAGGTGGTATCGTCGGTGCTTGGCTGTCGGATACGTTGTTATATGGATTTGGAATTCCCGCCTATTTATCACCATTAATGTTGGCTTTTAGTGGTTGGCTATTATTTAGTTGGGGTAAGACTGCTGACTCTGAAGGTGCGGTGCATTTTTGGGTTATAAAAGCCGTGGGTTTAGTGATGGCGGTTTCTGCGGCAAGCGGATTATCTACTTTAAGCTTAGCAAGCTATGCTGAGCTATTACCTTTTGGTGCTGGCGGTGTATTAGGCGAAGTTGTCGGCAATGGTTTTGTGTCCACTTTCGGATCATTGGGAACCACATTATTACTATTAGCGGTGTTATTAACAGGGGTGACACTCTTCACAGGTTTATCGTGGTTAATGGTGGTAGAACGTTTAGGTGCGATGACCTTGTTTGTTATGACCACTATAGCAGGCCATCTTCGTGACTTTAAAGCCCAACTAGTAGCAAAACAAGCGAAACAGCATCGTGAAGAATCTTTCCGCACTCAAAATGAAAAGCTAAAAAAACGTGCCAAAGCACGGGTTGAGCCGACTATTTATATATCGGAACCGAGTAAACGAGAAGAAAAAGAGCGACAAGTCCCCTTATTTGAAAGTGCTGAAGACGGCAATATGCCTGCGCTCGCCTTATTAGATGAAGCGGAAAAAAGTAAGGGTGGCTATAGCGAACAAGTATTGCAAGCCTTATCACGACAAGTTGAACTTAAACTTAAAGACTTTGGCGTAGAAGTACAAGTAGTTGAAGTACAGCCTGGTCCTGTGGTGACACGATTTGAACTACAGCCTGCAGCAGGTATTAAAGTTAGTCGTATTAGTGGTTTAGCCAAAGATCTTGCACGTGCATTATCGGTGAGTAGTGTTCGTGTTGTTGAAGTGATCCCAGGTAAGCCCGTTATAGGTTTAGAAATTCCAAATGAACATCGTGACATGGTTCGTCTACGTGAGATTTTGGGATCTGCTGAGTATGAGAATAGTAAATCAGTATTAATGATGGCATTGGGTAAGGATATTGCGGGTCGCCCAGTTTCTGCTGATCTGGAAAAAATGCCTCACTTACTGGTCGCTGGTACGACGGGTTCAGGTAAGTCTGTTGCCGTCAATGCGATGATTTTAAGCTTGCTTTATAAGGCAACACCGGCACAAGTTCGTCTTATTATGATTGATCCAAAAATGTTGGAATTATCTGTTTATGAAGATATCCCACATTTGTTGACACCGGTTGTAACCGATATGAAAGAGGCCGCCAATGCCTTACGTTGGTGTGTTGCAGAGATGGAACGACGCTATCCATTGATGGCGGCAATGGGTGTTCGAAACATTACCGGCTACAATAAAAAGGTGAAAGAAGCCATTGACCGTGGTGAACCCATCATTGACCCAACAGTGGATTTAGTGGACGGTGAGCCTCCAGTTACATTAGAGCCTCTGCCCTTCATTGTGGTGGTTATTGATGAGCTTGCAGACATGATGATGGTGGTGGGTAAGCAGGTTGAAGAACTGATTGCACGACTGGCACAAAAAGCGCGTGCTTCGGGTATACACCTTATCCTCGCTACACAACGGCCTTCGGTGGATGTGATTACCGGGCTAATTAAAGCGAATATTCCAACACGTATGGCATTCCAAGTTTCATCGAGAATTGATTCACGCACTATCTTGGATCAAATGGGTGCTGAGCAGTTACTTGGACAGGGTGATATGTTGTTCTTGCCACCAGGTAGCGGTTTACCAGAGCGAATTCATGGTGCCTTTGTTGATGATCATGAAGTTCATCAGGTGGTTGCTTTCTTGAAGAAAAACTCTAGCGGTCCTAACTATATAGAAGAGATCGTTCAAGATACAACGAGTGATGATGGTGATGGATCACTTAGAGATCTTAGTGATGCTGAGGAAGATCCTCTTTATGATCAAGCGGTTCAACTGGTAACAGAATCTCGGCGGGCATCAATATCTGGAGTACAAAGAAGGTTGAAGATTGGTTATAACCGTGCTGCACGCATTGTTGAGGCGATGGAAGCCGCAGGTGTCGTGTCCGCCATGCAAGGCAATGGTAGCCGTGAGGTATTAGCACCGTCGCCCCGTAGTGATTGAAATATAAATATATTGAAAATTAATTTCCGCTGGGCAGTAATTCAATGAGAATGGTAGTCGAAGTTCATGAATGAACTGTCTATGGCTTAATGGAAAATTGGAATCTTGGTATGACGAGTAAACTTTTAGTAACTAGCTTTATCGCAGCATTGATGATGTTGCCAATACAATTGTTAGCATCTGATTCAGCAACAGAAAAGTTGAATATCTTTGTGCAAACAGTGGTGACGTTTAAAGCCAACTTCAAACAAACGGTCATCGATCCTCAGGGTAATATTATGGAGGAAGCTCAAGGGACATTTTCATTAGAGCGTCCTGGTAAATTTCGTTGGGATTATGATCAACCCTATCCACAACAGATTGTCGCAGACGGTGAGCGGATCTGGTTTTATGATGTGGATCTGGAACAAATCTCAGTACAGTCACAAAATGAAGCATTGGCAGATACACCCGCGAGTTTATTATCGGGAGAAACATTGCCGGAAGACAAATACTTGTTGACTGATATTGCTTCGGAGGATGGTCTACTTTGGGTGGAACTTTTTCCTAAAGATACCGAATCTAATTTCCAAACAGTGACATTGGCATTTGATGAGCATGGTTTGCGACAAATGATTATGAAGGACAGTTTCGAGCAGCGGACTCGGTTAGTATTTAGCCAACCACAAGAAAATATTGAGCTGAAAGAGGATGAGTTTGTCTTTATCCCACCAGAAGGGATCGATGTTATCGGTGAGTCTGGGCTGTAAGTTAAGTGAGTTTATTCGAGAATGTCGATGATCTGGCAGGGCGACCATTAGCCGACCGAATGCGACCCACCACATTGGATGGTTATATTGGCCAGCATCATCTTTTAGCTGAAGGCAAACCACTACGACAAGCTATTGCCGCGGGTAATCCTCATTCAATGATTTTTTGGGGGCCGCCAGGTACAGGTAAAACCACATTAGGAAAATTAATCGCCGGTTATTGTGATATGGAATTTATCACTATTTCAGCCGTATTAGCCGGTGTGAAAGATGTACGAGCCGCAGTAGCTAGGGCACAACAGCTGCAACAAGAACAAGGCCGCCGTACTTTATTGTTTGTTGATGAGGTTCATCGTTTTAACAAGTCACAGCAAGATGCTTTTTTACCCTATGTTGAAGATGGTACTTTTACTTTTATTGGCGCCACAACAGAAAACCCCTCATTTGAACTCAATAATGCCTTGTTATCTCGGACACGTGTTTATGTATTAAAAGCGCTTGAAAGCACCGATCTACGGAAAATTATTGATCGAGCTATGTCAGATAGTGAATTAGGCTTAGCTGATCGGGGTATAAGCTTTCCCGAAGCATTGCGAGACGAATTAGCCCAAACGGCAGATGGTGATGGCCGACGGGTATTAAACTTGTTAGAAATCGCGGTAGATTTAGCGGATAGCAAAGACCAAACCACCGTAGATGAAGATGATTTAGCCGAAGTAATGTCTGGCACCTTACGTCGGTTTGATAAGGGCGGTGAAGCCTTTTATGACCAGATCTCGGCATTGCATAAATCAGTCCGAGGCTCATCACCTGATGGCGCTTTATATTGGCTGTGTCGGATGTTGGATGGTGGTTGTGATCCTGTTTATTTAATGCGTCGGATAGTACGATTGGCATCAGAAGATATTGGTAATGCCGATCCACGCGGATTACGTCTTGCTTTAGATGCATGGGAGACCTTTGATAAATTAGGTCGCCCAGAAGGTGAGTTAGCGATGGCCCAAGCGGTGGTTTATTTAGCTTGTGCGCCCAAAAGTAATGCAGTTTATACCGCCTTTAATCAAGCCATGCATGATGTGCGGTCACAAGGCTCTGCCGAAGTACCATTACATCTAAGAAATGCACCGACTAAGTTGATGGGTGAATTAGGGTATGGCAAAGAGTATCGTTATGCTCATAATGAACCTGATGCTTATGCGGCTGGGGAGAATTATTTTCCTGATGATATGGAACCGCAGCAGTATTATTATCCGGTTAATCGCGGGTTGGAGATTAAGATTGCTGAGAAGTTGGAGCGATTAAAAGTGTTGGATCAGCAAGTCAAAAAATAACTGCTCATTCGTTATTCCCACGAAGGTGAATCCATAGATCTTCATTTGTCATTCCCGTATGTTTTTAGCGGGGATCTAAATATCAATTTCTATTTATGTATTGGTCGCTGCCGCTGGACATTCATTTCTTTTGCGTGCCCAAAAGAAACAGAATCAAAGAAAAAGGCACCCGATATCGCCTAACTTCCAAAAACTAAATTATTTTGTGGCGTAGTCGCAAACTCGCTAGCGCTTAAACACGCGACCACTTTTTCCACAAAATTAACTTAGTTTTTGGCGGCAATAAACGAGTATAAGTACTATCCAAACAGTATTATTTTAAGGGGTGTCGTCGTTATGAAGTTTATTCCATACTAAGTTTACGATATCTCTGACTGTTAGAGTTTGTTCTGCTTCAGAGTCTTCAATTTGTATATTGAATTTATCTTCTAAAGCTATAATCACCTCAACATCAGCCATTGAATCAAACTCCCAGAAAAAGTTAAGATTTTTTGAAAAATCATCTTCATCTATTAACCTCGATAGGTCTGCATCTAATTGTTCTTCAAGAATTTCTTTGACTCCATGAATAATATGTTCAGGAATATTGTTCTCTTTAAAGAACTTGTTATAGAACTCTTCAGATGAGTGACTTTCTCTACCTGAAAAAGCATTTTCGATTGCTTTTTCTTTTTGAATACTCTCGGCTTTAACGAAAAATAATAAAGTGATAATACCTGCGGAAATTATCAAAAAAATAGTCAACGACATCTGAGATCCTTATCCTATGAAAATAATAGAAGAGAAAATTATTCTTTATTGCTTATATAAATATCATAACGGGTATTTTTACTTTCGATGCTGGTGGTAGGTTTTTGCTCGCCGACGAAGGGGGCTGATTTGGGACGTTTGACCACGACTCTTTTTAGGGCTGAATTTTGTGCGATGGTGAGTAGTTTTTCACTATCGGTATCAGGCCCTGCAAGTTGGTGTAACAGGCGCATATTTTTTTTAACTAAGGCTGATTTATCTCGGCTGGGGTACATGGGGTCCATATAAATCACATCTGGGCGATGTTGATGCTCAAGGTTATTTAGATAGTCGATAGCATCATGATTAATTAATGACATGCGATTGACGACATTGAGAGTCTCTTCATCGTCTTTAGCTCGATTCAATGCGTCTTCAATTAATGTGGCTATTAATGGATTGCGTTCTATTAAAGTGATTTGACAGCCTAAGTTTGCCAAGACAAAGGCATCACGGGCAAAACCTGCAGTGGCATCGATGATAGTGGGTGTGGCGCCTTTCTTTAGACCAATGGCTTTCGCTAGAGGTTGGCCTCGACCACCACCAAATTGTCTGCGGTGGGCATTTTTACCCTCTACAAAATCAATAAAGATTGGATTACCCAAATCGGGAGCGCGTATTTCAGACTGTTGCGGTGTAATAACCAGTTGGATTTGGTCTTTATTTAATGTTGTAAAAGGTAACGATAATTTGTTTGCTAGTTTTATGGCTTGTTCATTCAGGCTGTTTGATGTCGCACTCACTGAATAAGCTGTGTTGAGTGTGGAGGACATTATTGGATAAATTGTCCAAAAGCACGACTACCTTTGCCTGTTTTAAGTGTTTTTTCAACAATATAATTGTCGGCATTGATGATAGAAACAGTGCCGTCACCCCAATTAGCGACATAGATAAATTTTCCATCTGCGGTGATATCGATTCCTTCGGGTGAATCACCCACCTCTATCGTACTTATTATCGAAGGATTAACCGTATCAATAACTGAAACAGTACTGTCATCTTGATTGGTAACAAATAAATGCTGTCCATCGGGGCTGACGACTGCGCAGTAAGGCCATTCACCTACATTGATGGTGTTGGTGACTTCGGCAAGTTGAGTATCGATAACACTGACATCGCTAGAGCGAACATTAACGCTGTACAGGGTATTACCATCAGGGGAAAGCGCTAATCCAAACGGGGCGGTACCAACAGAAATCGTGTGCAAAATTTGTTGGGAGTCAGTATCAATGATCATCACGGTATTATCATCACGATTAGCAACATAAAGCCGATTGTTTTTATCGTCAACGAGCAAACCCGCTGGAGAGTGTCCAACAGGGATAGTTGAGATTATTTTTGCTTGATGACCATCGATGACATTTATTTTATGTTGATACCAGTCAGCAACATAAACCTTAGAACCATCATTATTAGTAGCGATACCAACGGGACTGCCACCAACAGCAATTTGAGCAGTTATTTTCATAGTGTCGATATTTAAAATACTAATATCTTGGCCTTCAGAGTTAGTAATGAAGGCCTTATTTCCTGTTTGACTGACAGCGATACCGACAGGTCGATTGCCAGCAGAAATAGTGTTGATGATTTCATGGGTCGAGGTATCAATCACACTAATATCATCATTGAGTTGATTGGTGATATAGGCGTACGGTGGATGGTAGCTCGATTCGCATGCTAAAATGAGGGTGATACAGGCAACAAAAAAGGCGATCTTTTTCAAGACCGCCTTCCAGAATGTTAAGCAATAAAGCTTTGACATTTATTTTTCCATAATTGTTTTCAGGTTTTCTAAACCTGCAGTGAATACGCCTTTGATTGTTTTCGCAGCGTCTTTATCACTTTGACCTTCTGGTACTGGAGGGTTATCCATAAATGAACGGTAGAATTTAGCTTTCCACTGTACTTCTGTACCACCTTCAACCGCTTTAACTGTTAACCATGCTTTGTAAGTTGAAACAGGTAATGTGTAATAAGGCGTGTCTTTACTGTTGAAAGTAATTGTTTTAACAACCGACATGCCAGTAATTTTGTAGACCAACATCATCTTTTCATCATCTGATGAGATTAATGTTTCATTAATCGTTGGGTTGCCTTCAGACGCTAGCGTTAAAACACGTGTTGTATCACTGGTTAATTCAGTACTTGTAATGGCTGGGTGCCAGTTGTGCAGACCGCCAAAATCATTCACCATTGCCCAAACTTTGTCTGGTGTGGCATTAATTGTTATTTTTTCAATCACCTGTTGGCGTGTAGGGCCATGAGCTGTTGCAATCATTGGAATCGCAATTAGTGCTGTAGCGATTAAAAGTAAAAATTTCTTCATCATTTCTCTCCGTTTAGAGCGGTAAATTTTAGTAAGAATCTGCACAAAATGGGAGTGTCAAAATGTGCAAAAAGTTCCCACGACCAGAAATTGGTTGCCGCTACTTTAGCGGAATAAGTTGTTTTCTTCCACAATCACATTTGACTTCGAGGTCTATATTACTGAGAATTGACGCTCTTTTTATATAATTCTGTTTGTTGGAGATCAAGGTGCCACTGATAAAAATCAGGGATTTGCACTTCAATCGTGGTGATAAAGTTATTTTTGAAGGGGTAAATATTGATATTTACCGCGGGAAAATTACTGCCATCATGGGGCCAAGTGGAACCGGTAAGACAACTTTATTGCGCTTAATTGGCGGTCAACTGCGTCCTGATAAAGGGACAATTGAAGTGGATGGTCAAAATGTACACGAACTATCTCATTCTGGGCTGTATGAATTGCGCAAACGAATGGGTATGTTGTTCCAAAGTGGGGCGTTGTTAACAGATATTAATGTATTTGATAATGTGGCTTTCCCTATTAGAGAACATACGAAACTTCCGGAATACATTATCCGTGACTTAGTGATAATGAAATTGCAATCGGTTGGTTTACGATGTGCTCGCGATTTGATGCCAGGCGAATTATCGGGTGGTATGGCCAGACGCGTCGCATTAGCGCGAGCGATGGCGCTTGATCCTATGATGATTATGTATGATGAACCCTTTACGGGTCAGGATCCTATCTCAAAGGGAACTTTGGTCAATTTGATTCATCGCGTGAATAAAGCGATGGGTTTAACGAGTATTGTTGTGTCGCATGACGTTGCGGAAGCTTCTGAAATTGCAGACCATATTTATCTGTTGTCAGGAGGTAAAGTGATAGAGCAAGGTTCGCCCGTACAAATTAAACGTTCATCATCTTTGTGGACCCAGCAGTTTATGCAAGGGTTACCTGATGGCCCAGTGCCATTCCATTATCCAGGTATTGATTTTGCAGACGACTTATTGGCCTCGGAGGTGTCAGTATGATTGACATTATTCGCAGTCTTGGCCGTTGGGGTATAAGTACCCTTGAACGTTTGGGTCGGGGACATTTATTTTTACTACAGATTTTAGCTGGAGTACCGGGAACATTTCTACGATTTTCATTGGTTATTCAGCAGTTATTCTCAGTTGGGGTGTTATCTGTTTTCTTGATTCTGATTTCCGGCTTATTTGTCGGCATGGTATTAGGTTTACAAGGCTATAATGTTTTAGTTGATTTTGGTGCCGAAGAATCCTTGGGTGTAATGGTTTCCCTGTCACTAGTACGAGAACTGGGACCTGTAGTCAGTGCATTGTTATTTGCCGGACGGGCAGGCTCAGCATTAACTGCTGAGATTGGTCTGATGAAAAGTACCGAGCAATTATCTGGCATGGAAATGATGGCGGTCGACCCTATTAGGCGCATTATTGCCCCTCGTTTTGTGGCAGGTGTAATTTCTATGCCATTATTAGCGGCTTTATTTAGTGCCATAGGCGTCTATGGTGGTTTTTTAGTAGGCCACGGGTTGTTAGGTGTTGATGAAGGTGCTTTTTGGTCACAAATGCAGGTTAAGACTGATTGGTATGATGATGTTGTTAACGGCATTATTAAAAGTTTGGTGTTCGGTGTCGTCATTACATGGATTGCACTATTTGAGGGTTATGATGCAACCCCTACTTCTGAAGGGGTTGGACGAGCAACGACACGCACGGTAGTGCATTCGGCGTTTGCTATTTTAGGTTTAGACTTTGTGCTAACTGCGCTGATGTTTGGAGAGTAAATAAATTATGCAAAATAAGAGTACTGAAATTACTGTTGGAATGTTTGTTGCCGCAGGGCTAATCGCATTATTTGTGTTGGCGATGAAAGTGAGTAACTTCGCTGAATTTACCGATGAAACAGGTTATCAAGTGATTGCTGAATTTGAAAATATTGGCGGATTGAAAGTGCGTTCTCCTGTGACAATGGCTGGTGTGCGTGTGGGTCGGGTGTCTGAGATTAGCCTTAATCCCGATACTTATAATGCACGAGTCACATTAAGTCTATATGGCAATGTTGATAACATTCCAACAGATACAGCGGCGAGTATTTATACTGCCGGATTGCTTGGCGAGCAATATATTGGTCTGGAAGCGGGGGCTGAAGAAGAATTTTTGCAAAATGGTGATGTCATAGATTTAACACAACCAGCATTGGTGTTGGAGCAAGTGATTAGTCAATTCTTGTTTAGTAAAGCAGAAGGAGATGATGAATGATAAGGGATTTATTAAGAATGAGGACACTTTCTGTCCTGTCAATATTGTTAGTACTGATGATGTTGCCTACGACGCTTGTTCGAGCAGATGAAGTGCCTGTGCCACAAGCGCTAATGATAGATGCCACGGATCGCATGTTGCAAGCACTGAAAGACAATGAAGAGCCGTTGAAAGAAGACCCAAGTATCATCTATGGCTTGGTGACAGAAATTTTGATGCCTAGTTTTGATTTTAATAAAATATCTAAATTGGCATTGGGTAAGAACTGGCGGAAAGCGAGTGAATCACAAAGAGAACGTTTTACGGAGGAATTCCGCTTACTATTAATACGAACTTATTCAACAGCAATGTTGGAATATGCTGATGAAGAAATTCGTTTCTTACCATTTCGTGGTGATGTGAGTAAGAAGAAAGTCAAAGTGGCGATGGAAATTTTACAATCTGGCGGACCATCAATACCGATGGCTTTTTCTATGTACTTAAATAAAGAAGAAGCGTGGAAAATATATGACGTTAAAATAGATGGGATCAGCTTGGTAACAAATTATAGAACTACTTTTTCTACTCGGATTCGTAATAAGGGTATGGATAAATTGATTGATAGCCTAGCCAGTAAAAACCAGAAAGTAAAAGACGCATGAATGATTCATTTGCCTTAAGACTTGATGATGTAACGGGTTTGCTACATGTGAGTGGTGAGCTAACGTTTGCAACGATAAAGGATATATTGGAGCCCTCTCAATTATTATTTGGTTCGATTACAGCGTTGGATATTGATCTGACCGATGTGACACGGAGCGATAGTGCGGGATTAGCACTGTTAATTAATTGGATGCGGATAGCCAAGACTGACAATAAAAAGATTACTTTTCATAATATACCAGCTCAAATGTTAGCAATAGCGAATGCGAGTGGTTTAGATAAATTATTACCGGTGCAATAGATTAATGGAATCATTAGATATAAAAAAACTGATCGAGACGGGATTGCCTGACGCCACAGTTAAGGTCGTAGGCGATGATGGGCAACATTTTGAGGCCTATGTCGAAAGTCCTTCCTTTGCGGGAAAACCGTTACTTGCCCAACATAAAATGGTTTATGCCACACTGGGCGATAGCTTTGATGGTGCATTACACGCACTAGCATTAAAAACTTCTATACCTCGCTAATTCGAGACTATTATTATTGAGATTGCATGGATAAATTAATTATCACAGGCGGAGTAGTCCTTGATGGGGAAATCCGCATCTCCGGCGCTAAAAATGCTGCATTACCTATACTGATGGGAGCATTGCTTGCGGACTCTCCCACTCGTGTGGGGAATGTGCCACATCTTCACGACATCACGACAACATTGGAATTACTGGGTCGGATGGGCGTGAGTTTAACGGTTGATGAGCGTTCGGGTGTGGAGATTGATCCTTCAACACTGACTGAAACAGAAGCACCTTATGATCTCGTTAAAACCATGCGGGCATCTATTTTGGTCTTAGGCCCATTATTGGCTAAATTTGGTAAAGCCGATGTGTCTTTGCCAGGTGGTTGTGCGATTGGCTCTCGTCCTGTTGATCTACATTTGCGTGGTCTTGAGCAAATGGGCGCCCACATTAAAGTAGAGAATGGTTATATTCGTGCGACTGATGGCGGCGGTTTAAAAGGTGCACATATTTTTCTGGACCAAGTGACCGTTACGGGTACAGAAAATTTGATGATGGCTGCAACATTAGCAGAGGGTAAAACAATCATTGAAAATGCGGCTCGTGAGCCTGAAGTGGTTGATTTAGCTAACTACCTGAATAAAATGGGGGCTAAGATTACTGGCATTGGTACGGCAACGCTTGAGATTAAAGGTGTTAAATCATTGCATGGTACACAATATGATATCTTGCCTGACCGCATTGAGACAGGCACTTATTTAGTAGCAGCGGCAATAACACGTGGCAAGATAAAATTAAAAGATACCAATGCGAACGAATTAGAAGCTGTATTGCTGAAATTAGAAGAAGCAGGTGCTGACATTGAGGTCGGTGATGATTGGATTTCACTTGATATGCACGGTAAACAGCCGAAAGCAGTCAATATTCGCACGGCACCATACCCTGCTTTTCCTACAGATATGCAGGCGCAATTCACCGCGTTAAATAGTGTTGCTGAGGGCCAATCGACGATTGTTGAGACGGTATTTGAAAATCGATTTATGCATGTGCAAGAGATGCAACGAATGGGTGCTGTGATGCAAATTGAGGGTAATACGGTGGTGTGTTCAGGCCAAAAAGGTTTAACCTCTGCCCCTGTGATGGCGACAGATTTACGGGCATCTGCATCATTAGTTTTAGCAGCATTAGTGGCGGAAGGTTCAACAATTGTTGAACGCATTTATCACATTGACCGTGGTTACGAATGTATAGAAGAAAAATTGCAACAACTTGGGGCAAAAATCCGTCGTATTCCGGGTTCTGTAAGAGATTAAGATGTCGAATATACTCACATTAGCGTTGTCCAAGGGACGTATTTTCGAAGAAACATTACCTTTGCTAAAGGCTGCTGGAATTGAGCCGATTGATGATCCTGAAACAAGTCGAAAGTTGATTCTTGATACCAACCAGCCGGATGTACGTTTAATCATTGTTCGAGCCTCAGATGTTCCAACCTATGTTGAATATGGTGGTGCTGATATGGGTATCGCCGGCAAAGACGTGTTGTTAGAGCATCCTGATGCTGAATTATATGAACCTGTGGATTTAAAGATTGCATGTTGCAAATTGATGACTGCAGGTCGTGAAAATGATCCTGAGCAGAACGGTCGTTTAAAGGTTGCGACTAAGTTTGTTGAAAGCACCCGCCGATTTTATGCGGAGCAAGGAAAACAAGTCGATATTATTAAATTATACGGTTCAATGGAATTGGCACCCTTAGTAGGTTTAGCTGATCTTATTGTCGATGTGGTTGATACCGGTAATACTTTGCGAGCAAATGGCTTGATACCCATGGAGCATATTGCTGATATTAGTTCACGACTAATCGTGAATAAGGCATCAATGAAAATGAAACATACTCGGATTCAACAATTTATTGATCAGATTCGTCAAGCAGTAAGAGAACAGAATAATGGTTAATATTAAAACTTTAGATTCTACCGAGAGTGATTTTTGGCAGAAATTAGAAGTATTATTAGCATGGGACTCAGCATCTGACACAAAGATTTCAGACATAGTAAAAGAGATCCTAGAACAAGTTAAAGCTAGAGGTGATGACGCTGTCATAGAGTATAGTCAGCGTTTTGATCGGGTCGGTGCACAAACAGTATCGGAGCTGGAGATTCCACTATCTCGAGCACAAGCAGCATTAAAGTCAATTCCTGATGAGCAACGGCAAGCATTGCAAGCAGCAGCAGCTCGAGTCAGAAGTTATCATGAGCATCAGAAACAGGATTCATGGACGTATACCGAAGAGGATGGCACGGTATTGGGTCAACAAGTGACACCAATAGATCGTGCTGGATTATATGTGCCAGGTGGTAAAGCAGCATATCCCTCATCAGTACTTATGAATGCTATTCCTGCCAAAGTGGCGGGTGTATCTGAATTAATTATGGTAGTGCCAACACCTGATGATGACGTTAATGATTTAGTGCTAGCGGCGGCGGCTATTGCCGGTGTCGATCGCATTTTTGCTATTGGAGGTGCACAAGCTGTAGCTGCTTTAGCTTATGGAACGGAAACTATCCCTCAAGTCGATAAAATTGTCGGTCCGGGTAATATTTATGTGGCCACAGCGAAAGCGATGGTTTTTGGTACAGTTGGCATAGATATGATTGCTGGTCCTTCTGAAATTCTGGTTATTTGTGATGGGAAAACAGATCCAGACTGGATTGCGATGGATTTATTCTCACAAGCTGAACATGATGAAGATGCCCAGTCTATTTTAGTTTCTCCTGACAAAGAATTTTTAGAGCAAGTTCAAGCAGCGATTGAAAAATTGTTACCCACGATGGAACGTGAAGTGATTATTGCGACATCACTCAATGAACGTGGTGCGCTTATTCATGTGAAAGATCTTGATGAAGCAATTGAAGTGGCCAATTTTATAGCACCTGAGCATCTTGAACTTTCGGTTGAAGATCCCATGATAATGGCGAAAAAAATTCGTCATGCGGGTGCCATTTTTATGGGACGATATACTGCAGAAGCACTAGGTGATTATTGTGCAGGTCCGAACCATGTTTTGCCAACTTCTCGAACAGCACGTTTTAGTTCACCTCTTGGAGTGTATGATTTTCAGAAGCGTTCTAGTTTGATTCAAGTCTCTGAACAAGGAGCCCAAACATTAGGTCAAATTGCTTCAGTGTTAGCGCGTGGTGAGAGCTTGACTGCGCATGCACGTTCAGCAGAGTACAGGTTAAAGGATTAGAGAAATGAGCCGCTTTTGGAGTCCGATTGTTCATAATTTGGAGCCATATATTCCTGGTGAACAACCCAAAGTCCAAAACCTGATTAAGCTAAATACCAACGAAAATCCTTATGGGCCTTCTCCCAAAGTATTGGATGCCATTCGTTTAGCTACTAGTGATATCTTACGTCTCTATCCTGATCCTAATGCTAGTCAACTCAAGCAGGCTATTGCTGATTATCATCAAGTGGATACCGAACAAGTATTTGTCGGTAATGGCTCTGATGAGGTATTAGCTCATATTTTTCATGGTTTATTTCAGCATGATTTACCATTATTATTTCCCGATATTACCTATAGTTTTTATCCGGTTTATTGCAAGTTATATCAGATTGATTACCAAACAATTCCACTGGGTGAGCAGTTTGAAATCAATGTCAAAGACTACAATATCAGCAACAGTGGCATTATTTTTCCTAATCCTAACGCCCCCACTGGCCGATTATTGGCATTAGATGAAATTGAGACATTGTTACAAATTAATACAGAGTCTGTCGTCGTAATTGATGAAGCTTATATCGATTTTGGGGGTGAAAGTGCGGTTGTTTTGGTTAATAAATATCCAAACTTATTAGTGACGCAGACGCTATCGAAATCACGTTCATTGGCTGGCATGAGAATCGGTTTTGCCATTGGGCAACCAGATTTGATTGAAGCTTTGATTAGAGTTAAAGATAGTTTTAACTCTTACCCCATAGGTAGTTTGACTATCTGTGCCGGCGTTGAAGCATTGAACGATCACGATTATTTTGAGCAAACACGGCAAAAAGTAATGACTAGTCGTGATCAAGTAATAAAAGAATTAATCGCACTCGATTTTGATATTATTCCATCAGCGGCAAACTTTATATTTGTAAGGCATCCTAAGCATAATGCTGATTCGCTTGCTGCAGATTTACGCAAACAGGGTGTGGTAGTACGTCATTTTAAACAAGATAGAGTTAATCAATATTTACGTATTACGATTGGTACGGTAGAAGAAAATCAACAATTCTTAGCTATTATGGATACCTTAATAGACTGACTATTAATTGTTCGATAACAGGTGTTTGAGACGAACAAGCTCTTCTTTGTATCGGGTACGAAGTTGTTGTTGTGTAAGTTGTAGACGTTCAATTTCAGCTTGATTAAGCTCAATATTTTTCTGTGTTGTCTCTAGACGTTTTTTAAGGTTAACACTGATCGTGTGGCCACTAAGTTCTTGTTCTGCTGCTTGTTGCTGTAAGTCATGCAGCTTTTGTTTATTTTTAGCTAATTGCTCAGTTGTCTTTGAGAGTTGTGTTTGAAGGTATGAGATATCAGCAGCGCGTGCTTTGAGTAGTTCTTGCTCAGACTGGTAACTGGCTAACAGATTTTGATCGTAAAGAGCCTGTTGTTTTTGGCGATCCCTTTCTTCTTTAGCCGCAATATCAGCTAAACGTTGAGTTTCTTTCTGTTCAGCTAATTCACGTTCTTGTTGAGAAATTTGTTCTGGTGTGAGGGCAGGAGCTACTTTTTTAATGAGAAAGAGTGATTTGTCATCCAGAATGTCGTAACCATTTTGAGCGGCATATGGCGGTAAACTTTTACTAACAGTAATGATGCCATCGTTATCAAGAAAACGGTATAACTGACCGGCATTAACAGGCACACTGATTATTGAAAACAGTGTAGCCAGCAATATGCAATTATATTTGTTTATAAACATGATCGATATAGTATAGGGAGTTTAAGAAAAGGTGAACCCAGTTGAGCAGTTAGTTCTGTTTTTAGTGTCATTAATTTCCAATACTTTTTCAGCATTTAGTGGTGGTGGTGCTGGCTTAATCCAATTTCCTGTATTGATATTCTTGGGGTTAACGTTTGGTGTTGCGTTGGCGACACATAAAGTGGCAAGCGTCGCCTTGGGAGTAGGTGCTGCATTACGTTATTTATCTAGTAGCAAGCTAGAACGTCAGTTTGTATTGTTAATGTTGTTCTTTGGTGTCCCGGGAGTCGTGTTAGGCGGCAGCGTCATATTATTAGTACCCGATCGTCTCGCAGAAATTTCCTTAGGTATTCTGACGGGTGGTTTAGGGCTCTATTCAATACTTAAATCAGGATTAGGACAAGAATATGGACCATTGCATCGGGATCGGAAAGGACTATTAACAGGTGGGCTTGTACTCTTTATATTGGGAATATTGAATGGTTCCTTAACATCAGGAACAGGGTTATTTGTGACCATTTGGTTAGTACTATGGTTTGGGATGGACTATCAGCGAGCAGTCGCTTATACCCTCACCATGGTAGGTTTATTTTGGAATGGTGCTGGTGCGGTTACCTTAGGTCTTTTAGGTGACATTCATTGGGAGTGGTTGCCCGCATTAATATTGGGTTCACTGATAGGTGGTTATATTGGCTCTCATATGGCGATTAAGCATGGTAATCGCTGGATAAAAAGGGTATTTGAGTTGGTGACTATTTTAATTTCGATTAAGTTATTATTTGGGTGACACTCTAATTGTGTACACCGTATTGTTGACGATAAGCTTTAACTGCAGGTAAATGTTCAGATAAATCGGCATTATTTTGTAAATAGGCTAACAAGTCATCAAGACAAATAATGCTGACAACAGGAATATTGTGTTCAGCTTCTACTTCTTGGATGGCTGATTGTTCATTTTGTCCTCGTTCTTGGCGATCAAGTGCAATAATAACGCCAGTAGGTATCGCTGTTTCTTGTTTGATAATGGCAACAGATTCACGTATTGATGTGCCAGCAGAGATAACGTCATCAATGATTAATATTTTCCCTTTGAGTTCTGCGCCTACTAATTGACCGCCCTCACCATGATCTTTCACTTCTTTGCGATTAAATACATAAGGTACATCACGTTGATAGTGATCGGCTAAGGCAACAACCGTGGTTGAGGCTAATGGAATACCTTTGTATGCTGGGCCAAATAAAACATCATAATCAAGTTCTGATTCAGATATTGCTTGGGCATAAAAACGGCCTAATCTGGCTAAACTGGTACCGGTATTAAAAAGACCACTATTAAAAAAATAGGGGCTGACTCTGCCAGATTTAAGGGTAAAAGAGCCAAAGCGAAGCACGCCGGTTTGTAATGCAAATTCGATGAATTGTTGTTGATAAGCTTTCATGATATTTTTTTAATTTGATACAGAGCAATTTGACCAAATAAATTGGGCAGCAATTTGGTGCCTAACGTATTTTTGTGGTCATGGTTCACAATACTTCGATTAAGTACTGATACGTTTTTATCGGTGCAGAGTTTTTCGAAATCTTGCACGGTACATAAATGAATATTAGGCGTATTAAACCAATCATGGGGCAAAGTGCGTGATTGGGGCATATGACCACCTAACGCAAGTTGGAGACGACATTGCCAATGACCAAAATTAGGAAAACCGATAATACCTTGTTTGCCTACACGAACAATTTCTTCTAATAAAAAGTCAGGTCGCTTAATGGCTTGCAAAGTTTGAGATAAAATTACAAAGTCAAAACTCTGATCGGAAAATTGCGGTAAACCTTGGTTTAAATCAGCCTGAATAACATTGACCCCGGCATTAATACAATCAACGAATTTATTATTATCAATTTCTAGTCCATATCCAGAAATGCCACGTTGTTGCAGATGTTGAAGCAAGGTTCCATCATCGCAACCCAAATCTAATACACGTGCACCTTGAGGGATCCAATCGCTAATAATTTGTAAATCTACGCGTAAACTCATGTTGGCTCGCAATCAGCGGCGACACGCTGCATATAGGATTTAAATATTTCGTGGTAACGGGCTATAGGCATCAAGAAGGCATCATGGCCTTGGTGGGCCTCGATTTCAGCATAAATAACTTCTTTGCCATTGTTAAGTAGTGCGTTGACAATTTCATGAGAACGGTCAGGTGCAAATCGCCAATCACTCGTAAATGACACGACTAGGCACTTAGCTTGAATAGAGGCGAATGTTTTAGCTAAATCATGACCAAATTCTTTCGCTGGGTCAAAGTAGTCCAAGGCTTTAGTCATCAGTAAATAGGTATTGGCATCAAAATGTTCAACAAAGGTTTCGCTTTGGTAACGCAAATAACTTTCAATTTGGAAGTCCACATCATAACTATAATGAATAGTGTCATGACGAAGAGCACGACCAAATTTTTCCCCCATCGCTTCATCTGATAGATAAGTGATGTGTCCTAACATGCGAGCTAAACCTAGGCCTTGGCGTGGGAGGGTTTGGTGATCTGCATAATGACCATCGTGGAAATCAGGGTCTGATTTAATAGCTGTCCGGGCGACTTCATTGAAGGCGATATTCTGTGCAGATAGTTTTGGTGCAGCGGCAATAATTAATGCATGACGTAAACGATCAGGGAAACTGATAGCCCATTGCATGGCTTGCATGCCACCTAGACTACCACCAACAACAGCTGCCCATTGATGGATATTAAGATGATCTGCCAATATTGTTTGGCTGTTCACCCAGTCTGAAACGGTGATGATAGGGAAATCTGGACCGTAGATTTTATTTGTTTCAGGATTGATGCTTGTTGGTCCCGTTGAGCCTTTACAGCCACCAATATTATTTAAGCAGACAACATAAAAATCATTAGTATCGATGGATTTGCCAGGACCAATAGCGGTATCCCACCAGCCTGGTTTGTTATCTTCTTTACTGTGATAGCCAGCGGCATGGTGGTCACCTGACAGAGCATGACAGATTAATACTGCATTGGACGCATCTTTATTGAGTTCACCATATGTTTCATAAACAAGATCATAGCTGAGTAAGCTACGACCACATTCGAGAGTAATTGGCGTATCAATATGAAGGTTTATAGAATTAACCAGACCGACTGAATCGGCCGGTATTGTGTCCGGCATAGTTTTACTATTCCTTGGTTCTTATAGGCAAAAGTCTAAATAGTCAGCGACGATTGTGCAATAAAGACTTTATGGTTCGTTCTTAGCCTGTTAAAAGTGGTAGCACTAACATGGATAAAACTTGTAAACCAAGAATCACCACTAAAGGTGATAAATCTAACCCACTTAGGAGGGGCAACCATCGTTTTACTGGGTTTAATAGCGGCGCATTCATGCGATTAATAAGCGGTGAGATAGGATTATCATTGTAAGGTGCTACCCAGCTCAAAATAACTTGAATAATAATACTGGCGGTGAATAAGGTAATAAATAGCGAAAATATATCTGCTAATAGCCAGCTAACTAAGATGAAGAAAGTAACCGGAATGGATTGTAACAGTACAATTAAAAATAATTTTATCAATGTCAGTACGATGAGTAATACGATAGTTGCGCTATCCCAGCGACCTAGTGATGGGATAAACTGACGTAAAAATTTCACTGGTATTTGCGTGGCACGAATAATCATTTGCACTAAAGGATTGTGATGTTCCCATTGCGCCCATTGCATGATAAGTCGTAGAGCAATAATGGCAAGATAGATACTAAATAAGGTGTCTATCAGGAAGATTAAAGGTGTGCTGAAATAACCGCTAGGCATCATCTGCACCTAATTGTTCAGCGAGTTCCCGAGATCGTAGAGCTGCGGCAATGAGCGCGTTTTCGAATAAGCCCTTCAAACCACCATCCTCTAATTCGTGAATGGCACGTTCAGTAGTACCTTTTGGAGAGGTTACTCGTTTCCGTAGAGTTGCCGTGGTTTCATCGCTTTCTAATGCCATTTTTGCTGCACCGAAGGCTGTTTGTAAGCACAGTAAACGCGCAGTTTCAGCAGGAAGTCCCATTTCAGTAGCAGCTGCTTCCATAGCCTCCATGACTAAGAAGAAATAAGCAGGGCCACTACCTGACAAGGCGGTCACAGCATCTAGCTGGACTTCCTCTTTCACCCATAATGCTAATCCGACAGAACGTAAAATAGACTCTGCTAATTCATGCTGCTGGTTACTTACATGGTTATTAGCATAGAGTGCAGTTGCGCCTGCTTGAACTAAGGATGGTGTATTGGGCATAGAGCGGACAATCGCTGTCTTATCCTGATTTAGCCAGCGTGCGATATCATTTAAACGAATACCTGCGGCGATTGATATTAATAATCTATCGGGATGCCAATGGGGTGCTAATTGTTTAACAACAGCCTGTAGTTGTTGCGGTTTGACCGCTAAAATTACAACATCACAATTTGCAGTGGCTTCAACATTATTATTAAAAATGTGAATTGGATAACTATCAATGAGTGACTGCAAGCAAAGGGGCTCTGGATCAGCAACATGAATATGTTGTGGATTAAAACCATCGGCAATTAGACCACCAATAAGGCTGCGAGCCATATTACCGCCACCGATAAATGTGATTCTACAATCTTTCATTTTCTATCCTAGATATCAAATTTATTCATATGCATTTAGTTTACTTGACCTGACGATGTAGGTGTAGATCTTTGGCCAAATACAGCTGTGCCAAGTCGTATCATTGTACTTCCTTCAGCGATAGCAGCATTCATATCGCCTGACATACCCATGGAGAGTGTATCGATGGTGGGATACTGGCTCGCTAAGTGCGAATAAAGTTGGTGGGCTTTTTTGAAAGTCGCTCGTTGTTGATCTAATTCGTCATGTTTGGCAGGAATAATCATGAGTCCGCGCAAGGTCAGACGATCAAGCTGGTTGATTTGTTCTGCTAAGGGCATAAGTTCTGTATCAAGCACACCGGATTTAGTTGATTCATGGTCGATATTGACTTGAATACAAACATTAAGGTCGGATAGCTCCGATGGCCGTTGTTTGGAAAGACGTTGCGCAATTTTCAGTCGGTCGATACTTTGTACCCAATCAAAATGCTTAGCAAGATCTCTGGTTTTATTCGACTGAATGGGGCCAATAAAATGCCATTCTAAATCTAAATCAGCCAAATCATCGATTTTAATCAATGCTTCTTGTAGGTAATTTTCCCCAAAACAGTGTTGTCCAGCCATGGCTACTTCACGTAATATTGATGATGACCATGTTTTGCTCACGGCTAAAAGTTGTACACTGCCTGTTTGACGAGCAAACGTTTTTTCTGTTTTTGCTATATGGTTATTTATCGAAATAAAACGTTTTTTTATCGTTGTCATGTTGCAAGCCTGTGATGAGCGCGATACTTTATATCAAATACTTCCAAGAGGAAGAGGGTTACATGATATTTAAAATGATTGGGGATGTGAATGGATATTGTTGAATTACTAACCTTTAGTGCAAAAAATAACGCATCAGATTTGCACATCTCCGCGGGCGAACCTCCGATGATTCGAGTCGATGGCGATATTAAAAAAATCAATCTTCCCGCGATGGAACACAAAGAAGTTCATGCCATGGTGTATGACATTATGAGTGATAAGCAGCGTAAGGACTATGAAGAATTCCTTGAAACTGATTTTTCATTCGAAATCCCTAATTTGGCACGTTTCCGAGTTAATGCATTTAATCAAAACCGGGGCGCGGCCGCTGTTTTTCGAACTATTCCTTCAGTCGTTCTAACTTTAGAAGAACTGGGCGCTCCCGACATATTTAAACCAATTGCTGATAATCCACGTGGCCTTGTGCTGGTTACCGGACCAACGGGTTCAGGTAAATCGACAACATTAGCGGCAATGGTTGATTATAAAAATGAGAAAGATAATGCACATATCTTAACCATTGAAGATCCAATTGAGTTTGTCCACAAGAGTAAAAAATGTCTCGTTAATCAACGTGAAGTACACCGTGACACACTTGGATTTAGTGAGGCATTACGTAGTGCATTGCGGGAAGACCCCGACATTATTCTGGTCGGTGAATTGCGTGATTTAGAAACCATTCGTTTAGCATTGACGGCAGCTGAAACAGGCCATTTGGTATTTGGTACATTGCATACATCGTCTGCGGCAAAAACCATTGATCGTATTATTGATGTGTTTCCAGCTGCTGAAAAAGACATGGTTCGTTCGATGCTATCGGAATCATTGCGCTCAGTTATCTCACAAACATTATTGAAAAAAGTGGGTGGCGGTCGTATTGCCGCGCATGAAATTATGATTGGTACGCCGGCTATTCGAAACTTGATTCGTGAAGATAAAGTGCCACAAATGTATTCTGCCATTCAAACTGGGGCTGCGGTGGGCATGCAAACTCTTGATCAGAACTTACAAGATTTGTTGCGACGCGGACAAATTACTAAATCTGAAGCGTTACCGCGAGCGGTAAACAAAGACTTATTCCGATAGGAGATCACCATGGATATCGTCACTATTCTTAAAGCTGTGGTGAAACACGATGCTTCTGATTTATTTATTACTTCAGGGCGACCGCCTACATTGAAGGTAAATGGGAAATTAGCCACAATTTCTGAAGAATCCCTATCAGATGAAGAGGCTCGTGATTTGGTGATCAGCACCATGAATGATGAGCAGAAAAAAGTTTTTGAACGCGATAAAGAATGTAACTATGCGATTGCGACTTCAGGTGCGGGCCGTTTTCGTATCAGTGCTTTATATCAGCGCGATAAAATAGCAATGGTGTTGCGTCGGATAAAAGATGAAATACCGACGATAGAAGAATTAAATATCCCTGAGATCATTAAAGAACTTTCAATGACTAAACGTGGCTTAGTTATGTTTGTTGGTGCAACAGGCTCAGGTAAATCAACAACTCTGGCAGCAATGATTGGTTATCGAAATCAGAACAGTACGGGCCATATATTAACGATTGAAGATCCGATTGAATTTGATCATGATCATGCAGGTTGTGTCGTAACGCAACGTGAGGTAGGAATTGATACTGAGTCATATGAGATTGCACTGAAAAATTCATTACGTCAGGCACCTGATGTCATTATGATTGGTGAGATACGGGATCGTGAGACAATGGATTACGGAATTGTATTTGCGGAGACAGGACATCTTTGCTTATCAACTTTGCATGCTAACAACGCTAATCAGGCGATGGACCGCGTCATTAACTTCTTCCCTGAAGAACGACATAAACAATTATTTTTAGACTTGTCGCTTAACTTGAAAGCCATTATCGCTCAACGATTAATTCCTAGAAAAGATGGTACAGGTCGTGCGGTTGCCGTTGAAGTACTTCTAAATACACCGTTAATTGCCGATTTAATTGAAAAAGGCAAAGTGCCAGAAATTAAAGAAGTTATGAAGCGTTCTCGGGAATTAGGAATGCAAACATTCGATCAAGCGGTTTATGATTTGTATAAAGCAGGCACCATTAGCTATGAAGATTGTTTGAAAAATGCTGATTCATCAAATGAGGTTCGTTTGATGATCAAGTTAGGCTCTGAAACAGGTGAGTTGCCAGATAGTGAGAATTTGGAAGGTTTGACAATACAAGAAGATGACATAGACGTTATTGGTAAGATGTAATATTCGGCAACAATACTTTATGTATTAATAGGTTAACGATGAATTGTAAATAATATTATTATGTATTATAGTATGCAATAAAAATGATCCATGTCATTAGTGGGTTTTCACGATACAGAGTGAGACGGTAAGAATAGTTTTATAGTTTTATAATTTTAGAAAGGAATGAATAATGAGAACATTTAAATTACTAGGGGTTGTACTTGCCATAGCTTTATTGGCTGGTTGTGCGGGTCCAAATCAGCGTACGAATAATGATAATCTCTTTTGTGCAATTGCTGGTGGTTTAGTGGGTGGAGCTACTGCCGCTGCTGTAGCTGATGGCGGTGCCTCAGCAGTCGGTGGTGCGGCAGTTGGTGCGATGTTGGCCTTACTTCTATGTCAGGATGGAGATGAAGTTGAAGAACCAATGGCTGTTGCAGTTACTGCGTGTCCAACCGATGTTCCGGCAGGTGCTTTAATGGATGCACAAGGCTGTGCATTTGATACTGATGGTGATGGCGTAGTTGATGGCATTGATTTATGTAAAAACACACCTTCTGGAGTTTCAGTTGACCGTGTAGGTTGCCCATTAGATGCAGACAGAGATGCAGTACCAGATTATTTAGACCTTTGTCCTTCTACACCATTAGGTACAATTGTTGACTCTGATGGTTGTCCATTACCAGGTCAAAACCTATTGTCTTTGACAGGCGTTAATTTTGATACTAATAAATCAGTATTAACATCAGATGCAAAAGATATTCTTGAGCAAGCTGTTGAGCTTCTAAAAACGACTGATTCAGTTATTGAAGTTCGCGTTGAAGGGCATACTGATAGCCGTGGTTCAGATGAGTACAATATGACATTATCACAAAGTCGTGCCGAATCTGTTGTTGCGTACTTGATTAGTCGTGGTGTGAATGGCGACCGTTTATTACCTGTTGGTATGGGTGAAGGCTACCCAGTTGCTAATAATGATACAACGGCAGGTCAAGCAGCAAACCGTCGAGTTGACTTTGTTGTTAGTCAATAAAACAGAATAAGTAATTGTTTTGAAAAAGGCTCCGAAAGGGGCCTTTTTTTTGCCTGTTATATTTTAATATTAATAAAACTATTGATAATGTAATCAGAGGATCGCCAATGAGGCTGTACAGCAAAAGAACAATAAAAAGTGGCGCGCCTGACAGGAATCGAACCTGTGACCTCCAGTTTCGGAAACTGGCACTCTATCCAACTGAGCTACAGGCGCTTTTAAGAAAGTTATATTGTAGTTTGTCTGCTCAATATCGTATATTGATATTGTATTACGCACCACACATTAATACATGAGCACATATATGGCGACTAATATAAAATCAGCACCAATATGATCTCGTTATTATAAATTATTTGGGAGCGATTTTTTCGAGTTTCCATATCTCGTTGTTATATTCTTCCATCGTACGATCGGTGGAGAATTTACCACTGTAAGCTGTATTGAGAATGCTCATGGTAAGCCAACGCTGTTGATCTTGGTACGCTAAGCCTGCTTGATGTTGCGCATCAATATAACTACGGAAATCAACAATGGTCATCCATGGATCATTACGGCTAGTAAACGCATTAATGATATTGTTAAAACGATTTGGCTCAAATTGATTGAAGTGACCGCCTTCTAATAACGATACTACTCGTTTCAGATCGGAATCTTTAGCAATAATAGCGCGTGGATTATACGTGAGGCGCTGTTCCTCAACTTCATCTTCTTTGAGGCCAAATAAGAAGAAGTTATCTTCACCAGCTTCTTCACGGATTTCAATATTGGCACCATCTAATGTACCGATAGTTACTGCACCGTTCATCATAAACTTCATATTACCGGTACCAGATGCTTCTTTACCAGCCGTTGAAATTTGCTCTGATAGATCCGCAGCAGGTGCAATAATTTCCATGGCAGATACTTGGTAGTTCGGCAGAAATACTACTTTAAGCCAGTCACCAATATCAGGATCTTGATTGACGACAAGAGCAACATTATTAATCAGTTTAATAATGTCTTTTGCCATCGCATAACCTGGAGCAGCTTTACCTCCAAATAAGACGCAGCGTTTGACTAGACCGTCAGTATCACCACGTTTGATGCGATCATAGAGATGAATGACGTGTAAGACATTGAGTAATTGACGTTTATATTCATGAATACGTTTTACTTGGATATCAAATAGTGCACTGGTATTAAACTCGATTCCACAACTCTGTTTCACTAAATCAGCAAGCCGTTTTTTGTTAGCCAATTTAGCTTGATGGTATTGTTTTTGGAATTTTGGGTTGTCAGCTTTTGGTGCTAATTTTTTCAATTGAGTGAGGTCGGTAATCCATTTATCACCGATTGTGTCAGTAATCAGTTCTGTTAATTCAGGATTGCACCATGCCATCCAGCGACGTTGAGTAACACCATTGGTTTTATTATTGAATTTTGTTGGCCATAGTTCGAAGAAATCGTGGAAAAGACCTTTTTGTAATAATTCGGAGTGTAGTGCTGCCACACCGTTTATTGAGAAGCTACCGACAATCGCAAGATGGGCCATTCGTACTTGTTGTTGTGGACCTTCTTCAATAATAGACATACGAGTAATACGCTCTTTGTCTCCAGGCCAACGACGAGCGACTTCGCTTAAGAAACGTGCGTTAATTTCATAAATAATTTCAAGTACACGTGGTAATAAACGGCCAAACATATGAACAGGCCAGCGTTCAAGTGCTTCTGGTAATAAAGTGTGGTTAGTATAGGCTAGTGTTTTAGTGACAATTGTCCATGCTTTATCCCAGCCCAAACCATGCTCATCCATCAAGAGACGCATTAATTCAGCAACAGAAACGGTTGGATGAGTATCGTTTAATTGGAAAACATTTTTCTCAGCAAAATGTTCGAAATTTTCACCGTTGTTGGTAACCCAATGGTCGAGAATATCTTGCAGGCTTGCCGATGCTAAGAAATATTGTTGGCGAAGACGTAATTCTTTACCATTTTCACTGGCATCATTTGGATACAACACCATGCTGATATTTTCAGCTTCATTTTTTGTTGCTACTGCCTCGGTATAAGAGCCCGCGTTAAAGTCTTCTAAATTAAATTCATCTGTTGCTGCAGAGCTCCAGAGACGTAATTTATTCACCGTACCATTTTGGTAGCCGGGAATTGGCAAATCATAAGGTACAGCTAAGACGTCATTAGTGTTCACCCAGTGAACATAAGATTTACCTGTACTATCTTTATGGAATTCAGTATGGCCGCCAAATTTAATTCGTTGGGTAAATTCAGGTCGTTCAAGCTCCCACGGGTTTCCATCGCGTAACCAATGGTCAGGCATTTCAACTTGATTGCCGTTGTCGATGCTTTGTTGGAACATGCCATATTCATAGCGGATGCCATAACCTGTGACCGGTAATTGTAATGTGGCACAACTATCAATAAAGCAAGCAGCCAGGCGGCCTAAACCACCGTTTCCTAAGCCTGCGTCATGTTCAAGTTCCGTTAATTCTTCAAAGTTTAAGCCAAGGTCATTCATTGCCTTGGTGATGGTCTTGTCTAGTCCAAGATTAAGGGCTGCATTGCCCATCGCTCGACCCATCAAAAATTCCATTGATAAGTAATAAGCTTGTTTACATTTTGCATCTGAGTAAGCTTGCTTGGTTTTCTTCATTCGCTCAAATAGACGATCACGAAGTGTTAGTGCTAGAGAGGTATAAAGATAGTGGCCTGAAGCGCAGCCTTTATCTTGTGCGAGATGAGTACCATAATAGGCTTTAAAATCTTGCTCTAACGATTTTTCATCCATACCTAATTTAGGCGTGTCATTAAGTTGTGGATTGGGATTAACAGTGCAAGCGTAGCGAGGGCTCATTAAATGGGTCCTTAAATGTATATAATGTATTAATTATGTTTTAGTCAGGATAAATGGTGATGAAACCACCACGATTTGGCATCGTTACCTTTGGTAGATTGTGTTGATTAAGCTCTATATCAGACGGAATTATACCATCTTGACTTAAAATATATGCACTCAGTGAATAAACTTCATCGGCAGTAAGTGAAAAAGGTGCACCAAGAGGCATTGCGCGACGAATGTAATCAAACAAAGTGGTGGCATAGGGCCAGTAGCTATTAACCGTTTTTTCTGGATACTCACTGGCAAGTGAGCCTACTTCACCGACTAGAGGATCGGCACTGGCACCAATTGCTCCCGGACCATGACAGACTGCACACTGCACAGCAAAAATTTCAGCACCTCGCGCCGCGGTACCGCTGCCTGATGGTAATCCTGTACCATCAGGGGAAATGCTTAAATTCCATTGTTGTTGTTGACTTAATTCACTAGCAGGTTTGCCTAAGGGTTGATAATCAGTCTCAGCATAACTAACAGCATTAGCCAATATTAAGACTAAGAAAACGTAAGTTCTAGAATCCATAAACATGGTTGATATCCCCGTCTTCAGTGATTTCCCAGCTCACAATAGCGTTGTAATGGTAGAAACCATGTTTGCCTCGGTTTTCAATTAATGCTTCCCGAGTAGGCTGTACATAGCCGGTTTCATCCGTAGCGCGGCTTTGCAAAATGGCGTATTCGCCTTGCCAGTGCCATGGTAAGTTGAAACGAGTAAAGGCTTTATCAAGCACCGGGCCTTGTAGTTCTGCATCAAGCCAACTATCACCACCATCGGCGGAAACCTCAACACGAGAAATTTTGCCCCGACCTGACCACGCCAACCCTGTAATTTGATAGATGCCTGGATTGTCAGGCAACATCATGCCAAGAGAAGGTGAGGTAATTAATGATTTTGCTTCATTGATAAATGTGAATTGACGCGCCTTACCATCGGGTAATAATTCGGTATATTGAGATGTTTCATCGCGAGACATTATCGGCGCATCAGTCAAACGTAATTGTCTTAACCATTTCACATTTAAGATACCTTCCCATCCAGGGAGTACTAGACGCATAGGATAGCCATTTTCAGGTCGTATTCTCTCGCCATTTTGATAGAGCGCCAGTAGAGCATCATCAAGAAGTTTTTCTAATGGAATACTGATATTTAATGCTGCAGCGTCAGCTCCCTCAGCAATTACCCATTTTGCACTTGGCTTAATGCACGCTTCTTCAAGTAGTAGTTTTAATGGAATGCCCGTCCACTCAGCATTGGAGACTAAGCCATGTGCGTAACCCGCTTTGGATTGGATTGGATTACTGCGCCAACCGCTATTACTATTGCCACCACATTCGATAAAACAGGTGCGAGATACCATTGGATAACGCATTAAACTTTTGAGATCAAAACTTAAAGGTTTATCAACCAGGCCATCAATAAGAAGTGTATGTTGATCAGGGTTTATTTGCGGAACACCATTGTGATGACGTTCATAGTGAAGCCCATTTGGCGTGATAGTACCTTGCAGGGCATGTAATGGTGTCCAAGATACGCCATTACCTGGTGCAGCAGGGTTGGCTGAAATCCAACGGATTATGCCTTGTTCATGGGCAGAGGGTTGACCATAATTGCTGAATTCATCACCGGGTACTCGCATCCATTCAGGAAGGGTATCTGGAAATTCAAGTTCAGGATTTGTCCAAACAGGTAAGCTCACAGTACCAGTGGCTAAAGCGCTACCTAAAGCTGCTTTTTGCAAAAACTGGCGGCGGCTGTGGACAGTATCCTTCATTTTGAATCCTTATTCGGTTAATTCACTTTCTGGATAAAACCAATGATTCAGTTGATTTATAGCCTCATCTTTTCCTGTGTTTTTTAGTGATGAAAATAATTGGACTGAGGCATCTAAATCCAGTTTTTTTAATTCAGTAGTCACCTTATGTAAACTTGCTTTGGCTGCGCCACTCTTAAGTTTGTCAGCTTTTGTGAGCAAAATATGGACAGATAATTTCGACTGATTTGCCCATTTAATCATCTGTATATCAAACTCTTTTAGTGGGTGGCGGATATCCATCATAAGCATCAAACCACGTAATGCTTGTCGAGTTTCAAGGTATTTTCCTAACGTTTGTTGCCAGCGTATCTTCGTCTTTTCGGGGACTTTGGCGTAACCATAGCCGGGAAGATCAACTAAAGCACGCGTGTCATCTATCGCAAAAAAATTAATCATTTGAGTGCGGCCAGGCGTTTTACTAATTCGAGCTAATGATTTTTGATCGGTAATGGTGTTAATCGCGCTAGATTTACCAGCATTTGAACGGCCGGCAAAAGCAACTTCAATGCCGTTGTCTGCAGGAAGTTCAGATAACTGAGTAGCACTGATCGTGTAATGAGCTTGTCGGTATGGCTGTGACATTGAAAACCTTTAGTATAAATGGTGAATCAAATTAAAATTTGAGAATAATCAAGGTGCAAAAATACCTCAATAAGGGTAGCATAACTGTTGTTTAGAATATTGAAAGTCAATTTTAGGAAAGATGATGAAAAAATTGTTGATTATGATGGTGATGGGTGTGAGTTTAGCATTCGTTATGCCGATTATGGCAGCTGGCGATGCATCTGCGGGTAAAAGCAAGTCAGCGGTTTGTGCTGCATGTCATGGTGTTGATGGAAATAGTCCTTCGGATATGTTTCCAAAATTGGCAGGGCAGGGAGAAGGTTATTTGATTAAACAGCTTGCAGATTTCCAAAGTGGCGACCGTAATAATGCCGTTATGGCTCCAATGGTTGCAGCGTTAAGTGAACAAGATATGGCTGATTTAGCGGCCTATTATGCTGGAAATACTGTGACTCCAGGTGCAGTATCTGAAGATCTACTTAATGCAGGTAAGACACTCTATCGTGCCGGTAATAAAGAGTCTGGTGTGCCGGCGTGTATGGCTTGTCATGGCCCAACAGGTGCCGGTATCCCTGCAGCGAAATGGCCAGCACTAGCAGGGCAGTACAGTACCTATATTGAAGCGCAATTAAAAGCATTTGCTGGTGGTGAACGTAGCAATGATCTCAATGATATGATGCGTGATATTGCTTCTAAAATGACAGAGTCGGAAATGAAAGCAGTTGCAGCATACGCAGCCGGCTTACATTAATTATTAAACTCTAAAAACTCGCATGGCGAAAGCCGTGCGATTTCTTATTATCGACACCTTCCCCCAGTGTTAAGTAAAAAATGGTTCATCATCTATGTCGGATGTTAGTAATTCTTCTATTCCACGCCATACATTAGGTCAGCGAATATTCCAATTTTTAGGAACAATGGATTTAGCCATTACCCTTTTATTATCATTGGCTGTTGCCTCTATCATTGGTACGGTATTACAGCAAAATCAGCCTTATACGGATTACCTCATTAAATTTGGGCCCTTTTGGTTTGATGTTTTTGAAACTGCAGGCCTATACGATGTCTACAGTGCATTATGGTTTCTTGCTATTCTCACCTTATTGGTGATTTCCACTTCGGTTTGTTTGATTCGCAATACACCTTCGATGTTGAAAGATATGTGGAATTTACGCACCCACGTTCAAGAAAAATCATTGCAAGCAATGCATCATAAAGATCAATGGTCAGTTGATTCGTCAGTTGATGTGACGGTGACAACATTACAAGATGAATTAATAAAGCAGGGCTTTCGTGTGAAACAAACACCGAAGACTGATGAAATCTTGGTTTCGGCGATGCGTGGTGGCATGAATCGAATGGGTTATATCTCAACACATTTAGCGATTGTTATTATTTGTTTAGGCGGCTTGTTAGATAGTAATTTGCCATTAAAACTTGCTGAATGGCAGGGCAAGATAAAAATAGAAACCCGTGATTTACCTATCAAAGACGTGCCTGCTGAAAGTCGCTTGCCAGTAGGAAGCCAAGCCTTTCGAGGTAGCATTCATATCCCTGAAGGTCGTTCATCGAATGTTGCTTTTGTCGCCATGCGTGACGGCTATCTTATTCAGGAGCTACCATTCAAGCTAGAAGTTAAAGAGTTTAGAATAGAACATTACGCAACTGGTCAGCCAAAATCATTTGAAACAGATCTACTGGTATATGATGATGATTTAAAAGTGCCGTTAGCGACGACAATATCGGTCAATCATCCATTGATTTATAAAGGTTATGCGATTTATCAAGCAAGTTTTAGTGATGGTGGTTCGGAGTTAACACTTGAAGCTTGGCCTTTAGAGCAAAGTGCAGGGGATGTTGCTGTTTCATTTGACACCAAAGTATTTGATAATCGTCAAATGCGATGGGGTGAGCAAAGTCTAAAACTTGAAATGCTGTCATTTCGACCCTTTAATATTAATCCAGATCCAACTGAAGATGATCCGAATAGGCTGAGAAATTTTGGGCCAAGTTTTGGTTTTAAATTACGTGAAGACACGGGTGAAGCACTAGAATATTTAAATTATATGTTGCCGGTAGAACGCGATGGCCGAGAATTTTATTTGAGTGGTGTGCGGTCCAGTCCTGCTGAGGATTTTGGCTATTTATACATTCCTGTCGATGATGAAGGGGGATTGGAAGCTTTTAACCATTTCTTAATACAACTTCGAGACAATGAGTTGATTGAAAAGTTGGCGAGTGAGATGGCATCAGAAACGTTGATGGTGATGGAAAATCAGAACGAAGGTTTAAAACAAAGTTTACATGAGTCATTAACAACATTAGTGACCATGTTTGTTCGAGGTGGTTTTATTGAAGTGAATGATTTTATAGAAACAGTCTTGCCAGAAGCAGAGCGCGACACCTTAGGACCAGCCTATTTGAGTATGTTAAGAGAAATGTTAGCGCGAATATATTTCAGCGACTTTGAAGATACTGAATTAGTGGAAGATTCACAGTTACTGTTTTTGCAGGATGCTGTTGATGCCGTGGGCAGTCTTTCCCGTTATGGTGCACCGGTATTTTTCTTGTTAACGGATTATGTGCATGTAGAAGCCAGTGGTTTGCAGGTGGCTCGTTCGCCCGGTAAGCCTATTGTATATTTAGGCTGCGCGTTGTTGATTGCAGGTGTATTTTTATTATTTTATTTGCCACAACGCCGATTTTGGATGATTGTGAAAAATAAAGAATCGAATTCAATGATACTGTTAGCAGGAATGAGCAACCGGAACCCGAAAGAGTTTGACGCCTTTTTTGAAAAAACAGCCCAAACATTAAGGCAAGTTAGTGGGAACTCTCGGGCTTAATAGAGTTCATATGTTCAGCATAAAAATGAAGAGTATTGAATGACAAATTTAGCAGGAACGATGATTGAAGATGATAGTAGTCCATTATCACAATGGCTATGGCGAGGCTTAATGGTTGCTGCTGGTATTGTTTTACTGTCCCTATATTCCCAGGTTCTAGATAGTTATGAAATTGGTATTGTTGTTCTAGCAGCCGTGGGATTGTCTTTCTTAGGACAGAATTGGCCTCCATTTCGTCGACACACAATTGTTGTGGCTGGGCTTAGTTTCTTTGCTTTGTATTTATACGGAACTGATCTCGCACTGGGCCAAAAGGATTTCTTATTAAGTTATATTCTGGCAAGCCAGTCCGCATTCATGTGGATGAGCGCCTTATTTGTCTTAGCAACGTTGACCTATTTTTTGGGTTTACTATTACGATCAGAATTTACTGAAAAAGTAGCTTCAGCATTAACATGGTCGGCAACCACTATGGGGATGGTTGGCTTAATGGTACGTTGGCGTGAGTCCTATTTAATTAGTCCTGATGTAGGCCATATTCCTGTTAGTAATTTATATGAAGTGTTCATCCTGTTCGCAGTGATTACAGCACTATTATATTTGTTTTATGAGCGACGTTATCAAACGCGTAGTTTGGGCAGTTTTGTCTTATTAGTGATCAGTGCCGCTGTGGCATTTCAATTGTGGTATGCCTTTGAAAAAGGTGCACATGAGATTCAACCTTTAGTACCTGCTTTGCAAAGTTATTGGATGAAGATCCATGTACCCGCCAATTTTGTGGGTTATGGTGCCTTTGCTATGGCGGCAATGATTGGAACGGCCTATTTATTAAAATCATGGCGGCAGATTGCTGCGCCTAATGGCTTAATTGCATCTCGATTACCTCCACTCACGGTGATGGATGACTTAATGTATAAAGCCATTGCATTGGGGTTTGCCTTTTTCACGGTCGCAACAATATTGGGTGCCCTATGGGCGGCGGAAGCATGGGGTGGTTATTGGTCTTGGGACCCCAAGGAAACATGGGCTTTAATTGTATGGCTTAATTATGCGGCGTGGTTACATATGCGGATGACCAAAGGGTGGCATGGTAGACCGATGGCGTGGTGGGCAGTAATAGGGTTATTTGTGACCTTGTTCGCCTTCTTAGGAGTCAATATGTTTTTATCTGGCTTGCACTCGTACGGCACACTATAAAAAAGTGATCATTAGGTTAAAGGAAAATTGGGATGAAAAAGATGTTTAAAATGGCACTGGCATTAAGTATTTCATTATTATCGATGGTAGTAATAGCCATGCCGCTAGCCTTTATTGAAGGCGTGCATTATCAGCCTACGAGCAAATTACTAGCGACTAGTGATGAAAATATTATTGAAGTGGTCGAGATGTTTTCATACAGTTGCCCACATTGTTTTCGCCTTGATCCTCAAATAGCAGAATGGAAAAAAACATTGCCTGATAATGTGAAATTTGTTCCTATGCCGGCAATTTTTCGAGACAGTTGGTTACAGTTGGCGAAGGTATTTTATGCTGCTGAAGCAACAGGTGATTTAGAAAAACTGCATCCGCTTATTTTCAATGCAATTCATGTTGAAAAGAAACGCTTAACGACGGAAGAAGAATTATTAGACTTTGTGGCTGAGCAAGGTATTGATCGTGAGACATTTGCCAAAACAATGAATTCATTTGCGGTGAAGAGTAAAGTGAATAAAGCATTAGTTATGAGCCAAACATCAGGAATTACGGGTGTACCTTCGATGATTATTAATGGTAAATACCGTACTGATGCAACTGCAGCAGGTGGAGCGGAAGCGATATTTGATGTGGTAGATTTTTTAATTGAACAGGAATCCAATTAGCATTTCCAATTATCAGGCGTGAATCGACTTCCCTGACAATTAATCACTGGCTAGGTAACAACGGTTACGGCCATTATCTTTTGCACGGTATAAAGCTTCGTCAGCGCGCTTAAAAACATCATCAATGGTGTCATTAGGCCGAAAAGTGGCTAAACCAGCAGACGCGGTAATAGGAACGGGCTTATTTTCATAATGAAACTTTGAGTTTGCTACCTTTTCTCGAATCTTATTGGCTAGTCTCAGAGCATCTTCTAACCGTGTTTCTGGGAATATCCCCATAAATTCCTCACCACCATAGCGAGCAATAAAGTCAGCACCACGAGTTTCTTTTTGGAAGATGTGAGCAATAGTTTGTAATACTTTATCGCCTGCAGAATGACCATAAGTATCATTAACGCGTTTGAATAAATCAATATCCCAAAGGACAATACTTAGTGGGCTTTGATATCGCTGCCAACGGGCATATTCTTTTTCTAGAACCTCATTCAAAGCTTGACGGTTCCATATGCCTGTTAATGCATCTCGGAGCGCCAAATCACGAGATTTTTCTGCAGATTCGCGTAATACCTGACTTTCTTGTTCCATAGACTGCAAACGGTTGTTTAACGTAGAAATTTGCTGTTGTGATTTGTCAAAACGTTCATAATCAGATTGACGGTAATTTTCAAAATTCTGGTTAAGGAAATCTAAGCGATCATTGACCGACGATTTAAGTTGTTCAAGATCTTGGGCATCTGCAACATGATCACGAAGACCTTTTACTTCATCTTCAACAGATTGACCAATAGTGTGGCGGTACTTAAAGGCTTTAGCATTTTCTTCACCAGTTTCTCTGATGTATTGGTCCAGCGCCTTTAACCGAGATGTCATGGTTATCAAGAAATCTTCATATTCCTGTTTTCCCATGATCACTTGAGAGCCGAGAGCATTCACAATATCAGCAATATTATTGATAATTTCGGGTAGCTGTTGTGGCTCAATACCGGTTTCGATTTGATGACGAATTTTTGTGGCGGATTTACTGAGATCTACGGGTAGAGACAACTGTTCTAGTAATTTCATAAGTACAAAATGAGCTGGCATGGCTTCTTCATCACTGGTGAATGGCATGCTTATTTCAGCAGGAGCTTGTTCGTCATTAATTTTAGGTGATTTTCCGATACCAAATAAATGGAAACCAAAACCACGAGAAAGATTTTTCGCTGAATTAATTTCTAGACTACTATTAAGTAACAAGAGCACTTCGGGCATCAGTGACGTGATTTGATTATTGGTCGATGATTTTAATTGTTTACTTAATTTTCTCGCTTCGGACTTGAAAGGTTTAGCAAGTTTTAAGGAGTGTAATAAGTTAGCTAAAACTTCGCCGGTAGCCTGACTATTATCGGTAACCTTGGTATCCATTTGGGCAATGGCTTTTTCCATTTGTTCAAGAATATGACTGATCTCTGTCGGATCATTATTGCTACGAAGTATTTTTCGTAGGGCTTTAAGCTGTTTGTCTAGTAATGGATCAAGCCCTTGTGAAGCAAGTGCGAGTCTTGCCAGACTGCGCCGTAACAATTGATCGAAGCTTTGTTGCTGTTCTAGGTTGGTGATGGATTGGTAATATTTTTGTTTCCATTCATCTAGCTGTTGTTGAATATCATCATTTGCCATAGGAGCAATTCTTCCAATTATTTACAGAGCTGCTGGTGGGTTTTGCTTATCAATATTAGGTTTACTGGAAACATTTTTCTGTTGATCGTGTAACAAAATATCATAATAGCGACGGATATTTTCAATATAACGTACTGGTTCACCGCCTCTAGCATAGCCATGACGTGTTTGTTCATACCATTTCTTCTTACTAAGAAGAGGCAAGTGAGCCTTGATATCGGGCCATAAATTAGGATTCTTGCCTGCCTTTTCAGTAAGTACACGCGCATCTTCTACATGGCCAAGTCCGATGTTGTATGAAGCGAGTGCGATCCATGTCTTATCAGGCTCCACAATTCTTTCGGGTAAGCGTTTGCGTATAGATGCGAGATAGGCTGCACCACCGTGAATACTTTGTGTCGGGTCTTCACGATTTTCGATACCCATTTGTTTGGCAGTGGCTTGAGTTAACATCATTAAGCCCTTCACCCCCGTACTAGATACTGCCTGTGGGTTCCAATGTGACTCTTGATACGAAATAGCTGCCAGTAAGCGCCAATCGAAATTATAGTCATTAGCTGCTTGTTCAAAGGTAGACTGATATGTGGGTAAATGTGTCAAAATTCGACGATGTATAGCGCGCGTGTCAACATAATCAAAACGGCGGATATGGCCATAGTATTTGGCGGTTAATCGATCGAGATCGCCTGAGGCATTCATGTTGTCAAAAAAAGTGACCATTTCATCATAAAGAGAGCCATCTTCTGCTAGTGGCATCGCCCATGCTAACGGTTGGGGTTCAGAAATATCAAAAGCAACGCGAAGTTCAGGAAATAAGGTCTGATTAGCTGCGATTTCGTTTGAATCCGCGATAGTATAGTCAATCATTTCCAACTGAACTAATTCTAATAAACCACTACTGTCCAGCTCAGAATTTTCGAGCCAGTCTAATGCGGGTATTTCTTGTTGATGAGATTGCAATTGTTCAACATGGCTACTATTGGCAACGACTTCTAGCTGTCCTTCTTTTAGAGCGGTAATATTTCGTGGCTTTTTAGTACCTTGGCGGTAAACTAATTGTTGAGTTACCTCTTGGTAAACAGGACCAAAGCGGATAATGTCTTTTCGTGAGGGGGTCACGGTTAGTCCTGCAGCAGCAATGTCTGCTTTACCTTGCTCAATGAGTTGTAGCATATCGCCAAGGTTATCAGGTACGATAATTTTTAATTTTACATTGAGATGTTTAGCAAATTGTTGGGCTAGCTCGTATTCAAACCCTGCCAACGACTCACCTTTGACATAGTAGCTGGTAGGCGCATAACGAGTCAGTACTCGTAATTCTCCCCGCTCACGAATTTCTTCTAGATGTGGCTGTGCTTCACCGCAAGCAATAAGTAAGCTAAATGAAACGAGTAACAGGCTTAAAAGTTTCAAATATGTCTCCAAGAGATTATTGAGGATTGATTATCGCTTCATATTGACTACTTTGCACGGGTTTAGTTTTATTGCTAACTAATAGTATTGTTTTTATTGGTTTTTTTATTAAATAGATTATAATTTAGCACCTTTTTACGTTGGAATTTGTTGTTATGAATGTGCCTGAGTTACTTTTACCTGCGGGAAGTTTACAGCATATGCGTTATGCCTATGCCTATGGAGCCGATGCTGTGTATGCGGGGCAGCCACGTTATAGCTTGCGCGTTCGTAATAATGACTTTCATAAATTGCCAGTATTAGCTCAAGGAATAGCAGAAGCACATGCTGCGGGCAAACAGTTTTTTGTGGCCAGTAATTTAATGCCGCACAATGCCAAAATCAAAACGTATATGGCCGATATGGAGCCAGTGATAGCCATGAAGCCGGATGCTTTGATTATGGCTGATCCGGGATTAATTATGATGGTGCGTGAACGTTGGCCAGACATGCCAGTTCATCTATCGGTACAAGCTAATACTGTGAATTACCAAGCAGTGAAATTCTGGCAATCAGTTGGCGTGAGTCGGGTCATTTTATCGCGAGAATTATCGCTGGATGAAATTGAAGAAATTCGTCAGCTTTGCCCTGATATGGAAATAGAAGTATTTGTTCACGGTGCGCTCTGCATCGCCTATTCAGGACGCTGTTTATTGTCGGGCTATTTTAATCATCGCGATCCTAATCAGGGTTCATGTACCAATTCCTGTCGTTGGGATTATAAAACGCATGCCAGTGATGGCAATGATGATTCACCGCAAAAAATTGAATTCAAAGCCTTTGATGCCATGAACAATCAAAATGCCTTTTCTGATTGTGGTAGCCAAGAACGTCATCCACTGGCCGATGATATTTATCTGATAGAAGAGGGCAATCGTCCGGGTGAGTTAATGCCGATCTTTGAAGATGAGCATGGTACTTACATCATGAACTCAAAAGACTTGCGAGCAATTCAACATATTGAACGATTGACTAAGATCGGTGTTGATTCATTAAAGATAGAAGGGCGTACCAAATCGATTTATTACGTTGCTAGAACAGCTCAAATTTATCGCCATGCTATTGATGATGCGATGGCAGGTAGAGCATTTGATCCTACATTGATTGGCAAACTGGATAATCTAGCCAATCGCGGTTATACCGATGGTTTTTATCAGCGCCATCCCACCCAAGAACAGCAAAATTATATGGTGGGGTATTCCAGCAGTGATCGTCAGCAATATGTTGGTGAAATCACCGGCTATGATGCTCAACATCAATGCTTGAATATTGATGTAAAAAATAAGTTTTCGGTCGGTGATAAATTAGAATTGATTTTGCCAGAAGGCAATATTGAATTCACCTTAGAGCAACTTATCAATAAAGATGGTGAAGCCATTGAGGTTGCGCCCGGCAGTGGGCACCACGTTAAAGTCCCTTATTCTGGGAAAATACCAGAAAAGGGTTTATTGGCGCGTTATCTTTAACGATTAGGTTAAGATGCGGGCGCTTTTACGCGTCCCAGTGGCAGTGACCTGAAATGATGAGGTGTATGTAATTAACGGCGAGAATGGAAAAAATCACGTAATAAGTCACTGCTTTGTTCGGCTAAAAGTCCATGTTCACAGTGCACCTGATGATTGAGCTGTTGGGTATTAAAAATATCAAAGCAACTACCGACAGCCCCTGTTTTAGGTTCCTGTGTAGCGAATACAACACGACCTATACGCGCATGGATAATAGCGCCTGCACACATAATGCAGGGCTCAAGGGTGACATAAAGAGTTGCATTCGGTAAGCGATAATTTTCACTCTGACGGCATGCCGATCTTAATGCCTGAATTTCAGCGTGAGCAGTTGGGTCATGCGTCATAATAGGTTGATTCCAACCTTCTCCTAGCAGCACGTCATCACGCACGATAACGGCACCAACAGGTACTTCTCCTTGCCTTGCTGCCTCTGTTGCTAATGAAATAGCATGAGTCATCCAGTATTCATCATTATGCATGGCGAATAATGTGATGTTTAATTAAATTGATCAGTCGAGAACTGGCCCCTTGACTGATAGCAATGAGATTCAATCCTGCTTCGCCCATATGAGCACGTTGTTGAGAGTTTTGCAGTAATTCAATAACCGTCTCTGCTAAATCCTCACTATCTGTCGCTAAAATTGCTGCACCTGCTTCCAGAAATTGCTGAGTGATTTCATTAAAGTTGAAATAATGCGGCCCTGTAATTATAGCTCGGCCCAATGCCGCTGGCTCAAGCAGATTATGCCCACCATGAGGGACTAAACTTCCGCCAACAAAAGCGACATCGCAGGCCGAGTAAAATAAGGGCAACTCTCCCATTGTATCTACAACTAATACTTGTATATCGGAGGAACAGGGTTGATGTTCGCTACGGCGTAATGTTTTGAATCCTGCCCGTTGCGTTAGCGCCGCTACTCGGTCAAAACGCTCAGGATGTCGTGGCACGATAATGAGTAATAGCTCTGGAAAAAGTGAACGAATTTGACGAGAAGCATTCAATATAATTTCATCTTCACCTTCATGCGTACTGGCAGCAACCCATACTGGCCGATCATTATTCCACATGTGTCGCATTGCCGAAGCTTGTTCAGTCAAGCTGGCTGGTAGACTGATTTCATATTTTAGATTACCAATAGCATGTACTTTTCTTATGTCGGCACCGAGTTGTTGGAAACGTTGTCGATCTTGTTGGCCTTGAGTGGCAATAAGTGGCACATTGTTCAATATGCTTTTGATGAATATTGGAAAGCGCGCATAGCCTTTTGCGGAACGTTCAGATAATCGTGCGTTAGCCAATACTAAGGGAATATTGTGACGATGACAGGTGAATAATAAATTTGGCCAAATTTCAGTTTCCATAATAATGCCAAACTCAGGGTGAGTACGGTTGAGGAAGCGTTGAATAGCAAAGGGTAAGTCATAAGGTAAGTAACAATGTTCCACTGAATCAGCAAAGATTAATCGCACTCTTTCACTACCAGTAGGAGTCATCGTGGTGATCAATAAAGTATGTTGTGGAAATTCAATTTGTAATGCTTTGACCAATGGCCGACATGCCTCTACTTCACCTACAGATACGGCATGGATCCAAATAACGGGTGCCTGTTTAGAGATGAGTGGACTTGAACCAAAGCGCTCAGACCAGCGTCGCCAATAGGCTGGTGAGCGAAATCCTCGCCAAATAAGACGAAGAATAATCAGTGGTAAGCCAATAAAAAATAGGGTGGTATAGAATATTCTCAAAAATGCCTCATTTGACGCTGATTGTTTAGCTATAAACCAGCGAGAATGATAGCATAGGCATGACATTTCTTAGTTACTGGTCAACATGAAAATTATTCAATGGCAGTTTTTACATCCGCGTTTCTGGCTGAGCTGGTTAGGTTTACTTTTCATGCGGTTATCTATTTATTTACCGGTGCGTATACAGTTATGGGTCAGTAGATTATTAGCATTATTCATGACACCACTGATGACCGCCAGAAAGAAAATTGCTCGGCGAAATATAGAACTTTGTTTTCCAGAACTGTCTGATGAACAGAGAGAGAAGATATTAAAAGATAATTTCCAAACAATGGGAATGATGATGATTGAAACTGCCTTAAGCTGGTGGGCAAGTGACAAAAGTCTAATTAAAAGGGTGAAGTTTGAAGGTTTAGAGCATTTAGAGCAGGCTCTAGCGAGTAAAAAAGGTGTCATTATATTAACAGGTCATTTTACCTGTATGGAAATTGGAGGTCGTTTACTAGCGTTAAAGATTCCTGGACATGTTTTCTTTAGACCAATGAAAAATGAATTATTTAATGCGGTGATGATGGCTGCACGAGAGCGTTTTTCGGAAGGAATAATCAAACAAAAAGAGCCACGAATGATGCTGAAAATATTGAAACAAGGAAAGGCGGTATGGTTTGCACCCGATCAGGATTTTGGTGCAAAACAAAGTGTTTATGCAACATTCTTTGGCGTAAAAGCAGCGACAACCATCTTTACAGCAAAAATGGCCAAAATGACGGGGGCATCTGTCATTTTTTTTGTACCAAAACGTGAAAATGATGGTAGTTATACGTTAAATTGCCGCCCAGCGATAACGGGCTTTCCTAGTGGTGATGATACGGCCGATGCACAACGAATCAATGACATAATTGAACAGGAAGTTCGTAAGACACCAGAACAGTACTTTTGGGTGCACCGCCGTTTTAAGACGCAACCGGAAGGTAAGGGATTGCTATATAAACAACCGGGTTAAAACCTAGACGGTGCAAAGCTATAACTGAAAATAATGGACTCTTCACCTAGGTTTTTATTAGCAGTGCATGCATTGGATAGATGATAAATCCCAAGTCCTAGGTGAGAGTTTTCATTAAGCTCATTGGATAATTCAAGGCCAGAGCTGAATTGAAGACCATAACCTAGATCTTTTCCGCCACCATTCTCCATACAGGCTGGCAGCAAAATGCGGTGTTAATATCCATTTTTCACCAAGGCTGATATCGTAGCGGATGCCGATGTGCGCCCAGTAACAACCATCACTATTGGCGGCAAAACCAATAACTAGAATGATGCTATTGGTGCAAAACGGTATTCAACTCCCACTTCAGTTGCGGTGTCATCATCTAGCGCATCAAAGGGACCGATAGAAATAGCAAGAGCGGAAATTGTTCAGCATGAATGACTGGGGAGAATGCAAAACAGGATAGGAGTGATAGAAGGTACGGTGAAGCAACTTTTCAAAAGCGTAAAAAAAAGGCCATCCGATTGGATAGCCTTTTTATTGTTCGAATACGATGAAAATATCGTAATGTGTTCGGTATTAACGTTTTGAGAATTGAGGACGTTTACGTGCTTTATGTAAACCAATTTTCTTACGTTCAACAGCACGAGCATCACGAGTGATAAAGCCTGCTTTACGTAATTCAGATTTCAATTCACTATCATATTCAACTAATGCGCGGGTGATACCGTGACGAATTGCACCAGCTTGACCATTGTTACCACCACCTCGAACAGTGATGTTAAGGTCAACTTTGTTGAGCATTTCAACTAATTCAAGTGGTTGACGAACAACCATACGAGAAGTTTCACGACCGAAGTACTCTTCTAATGTTCGTGTGTTAATAGTGAGGTTACCGCTGCCCATTTTCATGAAGACACGCGCTGTTGCGCTTTTGCGACGACCTGTTGCGTAATATGTATCTGTTGCCATAATGATATCCGTTTAGATTTCCAGCACTTTAGGCTGTTGGGCTGTGTGTGGGTGATCTGAACCAGCATAAACTTTCAATTTGCTGAACATTGTACGACCCAATGAATTCTTTGGCAACATACCTTTTACGGCTGATTGGATAACGCGTTCTGGCGCTTTATCTAGTTGCTTTCCAAGAGAGATAGATTTAATACCACCAATATAACCTGTGTGGTGATAATACATTTTATCTTTTAGTTTGTTACCCGTTACACGGATTTTCTCAGCATTGATAACAACGATATAATCGCCAGTATCTACATGAGGCGTGTAAATAGTCTTATGTTTACCACGCAAACGACGCGCGATTTCTGTCGCCATACGGCCTAATGTTTTGCCGTCTGCATCAACGACGAACCAGTCACGACGAACTTCTGCTGGTTTTGCACTTAAAGTGGTTGTTTTCATTCCGCGGGTTGCTCCTGAAAAAATTACGCAAGCGGGTCCAAATAAAGAGGGGAAATTCTACGCGGGCAGTTAGTAGCTGTCAACTACATCGCCTATATAAATAACCAGACAAGTATAACACCCAAGATAAGCCGATAAACAACAAAAGGCCACATGCCTATTTTTTCAAGTAGTTTCAAAAAAATATGGATACAGATAAAGGCTGTCAATGCCGATATTGTTGTCCCCATGAGGATAGCAGACCAGTCTGTGCTGGTATCGGATTGGATGAACTCGACTGTTTTAAAGCTACCAGCAAGAAATATTACCGGGATAGATAATAGAAAAGAAAAACGGGCAGCGGCTTCACGACTAAGACCTAGGATTAAACCTGCGGTCATTGTAATACCAGAGCGAGAGGTGCCAGGTATTAAAGCAACAGCCTGAGCAACACCCACAATAAGGACATCTTGCCAAGTGAGTTGGTGTTCATTACGTTGTCTTTTCCCTTGCCAATCCGCCCAGCCGAGTAATAAACCGAAGATAATAGTAGTGGCTGCAATTACTAGAGGGCTACGTAACGAACTTTCAATAACATCACTTAATAGTAAACCGGCTAAACCAACGGGAATGGTGCCAAATAAGACCGCCCAGGCTAATTTACTATCACCGACCAGTTGACGTTGTATTACAGACTGAAACCAATCTTTAAATAATATAACCAAGGTGTGCCGAAAATAAATAATGACAGCCGCTAATGTGCCAACATGCACCGCAACATCAAATGCTAATCCTTGATCTTGCCAACCCGTAATAATAGGTAGCAAGATAAGATGCGCTGAGCTTGAGATCGGTAAAAACTCAGTCAGACCTTGCAATATAGCAAGTGCAATGATTTGAAATAGATCCATTATTTAGTCTTGGCGAAAGTAATAAGAATGTTTAACCACATATTATAGTGTAGCTTCGTGATAAAATTGTTTGGATTTTTATAAACCAATATATTCAGAAGAAAATGCCCAATCGAATCCGCGAGATACCATACAACTATACTTCTTTTTCCGACCGTGAAATTGTTATTCGCTATCTGGGCGAACCAATGTGGGATGTCATCCAAGAATTACGTGGTCAACGTAAGACAGGTCGTAGTGCCAAAATGTTATTTGAGGTGCTGGGTGATATGTGGGTTATCTCTCGAAATCCCTTTATTCAAGATGATTTAGTCGAGAATCGTAAACGCTGGGAGTCGTTGAGATCTGCGTTACATCATCGTCTAGACCAGATCCGTGAACGGGCACAGAAAAATGACAATCAATTAGCCTTAACGCTTGAAGCGACGGCGCGTGAAGCAGTCGGTCAATTTGAACATGACTTGTTAGGTATCGCTGAAAGACGTCGTAAGGTAATGCAGCGTTTATCACGTGCGACTAAAAAGCATAATATTAAATTTGATGGATTATCGCGGGTATCGCATGTGACAGATGCCACGGACTGGCGCGTTGAATATCCGCTAGCCGTTGCAACACCAGACAGTGAAAAAGAAATGGCTGCGGTAGTAGCGGCTTCAATCGATTTAGGTTTGACAGTTATTCCTCGTGGAGGGGGTACCGGCTATACCGGTGGTGCAATCCCTCTTACTTCTGAAAGTATTGTTATTAATACTGAGAAGCTAGAAGGTCTAGGTGACGTTATTTATCGCACACTGCCAGGGCGTGAGGGTGAAGTAGCTACCGTTCGAGCTGAAGCAGGCGTGGTAACACGGCGGGTATCAGACTTGGCAGGTAAGAATGGGCTTGTATTTGCTGTCGATCCTACCTCACAAGATGCTTCAACTATTGGCGGTAATATTGCCATGAATGCCGGTGGTAAAAAGGCGGTGATGTGGGGAACAACGCTAGATAATTTGGTGTCATGGAGAATGGTGACACCTGATTCACAATGGCTAGAAGTTGAAAGGCTTAACCATAATTTGGGTAAAATTCACGATGTTGAAATGGCGGAGTTTCGTGTTACGCGTTATCAACCTGATGGTATCAATCCTATTGGTGAACCAGAACTGATTGTTATTCCAGCAAATGAATTACGTAAAACAGGTTTAGGAAAGGATGTCACTAATAAATTCCTAGGTGGTTTGCCTGGTATTCAAAAAGAAGGTTGTGATGGCTTAATTACTTCCGGTGTATTTGTCTTACATAAAATGGCCTCGTTCACTCGTACAGTGTGCTTGGAATTCTTTGGCAATGATTTAAGTAAAGCGGTACCAGCTATCGTTGAAACTAAAGATGTTTTGGATAACAATCCGGACATTATTTTAGCGGGTATGGAACACCTTGATGAGCGTTATGTTCGAGCCGTAGGTTACACCACTAAAGCACCGCGATCTGTGCTGCCAAAAATGGTGTTATTAATTGATGTTTCTGGTGATGATGAAGACATTGTTGCTGCTGCTTGTAGCGAAATTGTACATTTAGCTAATGCACGTGATGCGGAAGGATTTATTGCCGTTAGTGCTGAAGCGCGCAAACGTTTTTGGGCAGATCGTGCTAGAACAGCTGCAATTGCTAAACACACCAATGCCTTTAAAATTAATGAAGATGTCGTTATCCCGCTAGATCGTTTGTCAGAATATAACGATGGCATCGAAAAAATTAATATCGTGCAATCTACGCGTAATAAATTGCAGATGGCTGATGCAGTTTGTGCTTATCTATCAAATCAACCTCAAGAGTTAAAACAACACGATAGTGATGTCGGTGAAAGTGCAGAAAATGATGTCATTATGCAAACTAAAATTGATGCGGCTTGCAAGTTGCTCGAAGAGGTTCGTGAGCATTGGAATGACATCTTAAATAGTTTTGATGCACCCGCAACAGAAAAAATAGAATTATTATCCGATGAAGCAAAGGAAAATCTTGTTGATGGCGATACGTTATTTAGTGTATTACAGCGGCGTGATTTACGTATTTCTTATCGTAAAGAAGTTGAAAATCCACTAAAAGAATTATTTCAGGGGCATGATTTAGAAGCCTTGCGTAATAAGCTTGATGCCATTCACACGGAACACCGATCTAGTCGCTTGTTTGTTGCATTACATATGCATGCGGGTGATGGCAACGTACATTCGAATATTCCGGTTAACTCAAATGATTATGCAATGATGCATGAAGCCGAACTTATTGTTGATGAAATAATGATGTTGGCTGAGCAGTTAGGTGGTGTTATTTCAGGTGAGCATGGTATTGGCTTGACCAAAATGAAATATTTAGATCAAGCGACCATTGATGCCTTTACCAAGTATAAAGATCAAGTGGATCCTAATGGTCACTTTAATGCCGGTAAACTGTTATCAGGTTCTGGCTTAGAAAAGGCTTACACACCCTCAATGCGCTTATTGCAGCAAGAAGCATTAATTCTTGAAGCTAGCGAGTTGAATGATGTCAATAATGACATTAAAGACTGTTTACGTTGTGGTAAATGTAAACCGGAATGTACTACTCATGTACCAAGAGCAAATTTATTATATTCACCTCGCGATAAGATCTTGGCGACTGGTTTAATAATGGAAGCATTTCTATACGAAGAGCAAACACGTCGTGGGATTTCTGTTCGTCATTTTGAAGAAATGAATGATGTCGCTGATCACTGTACGGTCTGTCATCGCTGCTTGAATCCATGTCCAGTGAATATCGACTTCGGTGATGTCACGATAAAACTACGTGCTATCCTAAAAAATCAAGGTAAACGTCACTTTAACGTCGGCACATGGACATCAATGGCCTATTTAAATGCCACGGATCCCTTGACCGTTAAAATAATGCGTAAGGGCATGATCGAGTGGGGCTATAAAGGCCAGCGACTTGCTCATAATATTGGTAAATATCTTGGTTTGTTGGGTAGCAAGAAGAAACGGCCTTTACCGACAACAGGTAAAACACCTATTCGTGAACAGGTTATTCATTTTATGAAAAAACCAATGCCCGCCGGACTGCCATCACAAACTACCCGTGCCATGTTAGGGGTGGAAGATGACAAGATGATCCCAATCTTGCGTGATGTTAATAAGATCAATGATGATTCTGACGCGGTGTTTTATTTCCCAGGTTGTGGTTCTGAACGTTTATTCAGCCAAGTAGGTTTAGCAACATTAGCGATGTTATATGAAGTAGGTGCTGAAACAGTATTGCCACCGGGTTATTTATGTTGTGGTTATCCACAAACATCGAGTGGTGACACGGCGAAAGGTCAGGCTATTTCAACGGCGAATCAGGTGTTATTCCATCGATTAGCCAACACCTTGAACTATATGGAGATCAAGACGGTCATTGTATCGTGTGGTACTTGTATGGATCAGCTGATGAAATATCAATTCGAGGCTATTTTTCCGGGCTGTCGATTATTAGATATTCATGAATATTTGATGGAAAAGGGTGTCAAAATGGAAAGCGTTGATGGTGTGCAATACCTCTATCATGAACCTTGCCATACACCGATGAAAACATACCAATCAACGGATGTTGCTGCCTCATTATTAGGCCAAGAAGTGACCTTAAGTGATCGTTGTTGTGGTGAAGCAGGATCATTTGCTGTTGCCAGACCTGATATTGCCACTCAAGTTCGCTTCCGTAAGGAAGAAGAGATTACTAAAGGTATCGTTGAACTAACGGGGAGTGAAATAGCCGTTAAAGGCAATGTGAAAATGCTGACTTCATGTCCTGCTTGTCAGCAAGGTTTAGAGCGCTACACTGAAGATACTGGTATTGAAACAGACTATATTGTTGTTGAAGTCGCTAATCATATTTTAGGTGACAAATGGCAGCCTAAGTTTATTGAGGCAGTAAAAGACGGTGGTATTGAGCGCGTTCTTCTTTAAGAAATAAAAAGCCGGTTTTTAAACCGGCTTTTTATTTGTCGTTACGAGCGTAGCGAAGTAATCCAGATATTTAACATTTCGATTTTATGTCGCTGCCGCGGGGCGCTCATTTTCTTTGTTTGCCCAAAGAAAACGGACCAAAAGAAAAGGCAGCCCGATGCTTGCCCTCCGGGTTCCCTGTGCTTCTCAATATGACCGGGCACTTCGTTAACACTACGTTCAAACAGCTGTCGTGCTAATCCGGCCTTATTTGCAATGCTCGGCTACACATAAAGGCATGATGGAGTCCGTTTTATTTGGCGGCTAATGCTCCACCTTCAAACATAATCCCAGCCCAGCCAGACACCATAAAAGTACGAATATTTTGGTGGTCATCACCATCAGGGTTTTGTAATACATCTTGACGATAATAATCACCGAAACACGCCAACGTTTGTTCTTTATTAAGGTTGTTTAATAAACCAAATGCAAATATTTTGCATGAGCCATTATTGGTATCCGCTTCGTTTTTTATTCCACTATTACTAAAGACAGTAGGAGTAAAGTCGTAGTTTTCCTCGATGGTTGCCATAGTGTCGGCGAAATCTATTTCATTGGGTTGGATGTTTAGGTTTGAAAGGAATTGTTCTAGGTTCATTGTTATTCCGTTTTTAGTTAATTATTTTCCGACTCTTTTAATCGCCAAACAAAGGTTAATAAAATCAGGCAAAAACTGATTAGCATTAGTTGTAAGCCAATACGGCCAGACAGCACAAAGATTGAAATCCCAAAGGTGAGGATGATAAGCAACATTGCTTTCTTTTTAACTTGTCGCCGAATTGTTTTGTTTTTTTCCCACTGTGCTAGTGGTGGTCCAAACCATTTGTTATTTAATAACATGCGATGAAAGCGAGGAGAGCTTTCGGCAAAGCACGCTAAGGCAAGGATCAGAAAAGGAGTGGTGGGTAATAATGGTAATAACGCACCGATAGCGCCCAAAACAATAAACAGCCAGCCGAAGCAAATGAGGACATAGTGTTTGAGTATAGTTTTCATTGTTTAGTGATGAATTATTATGCGCGAGACATAAACTTACCGGTGACGGTGTTGATTTTAATGATTTCGCCAGTTTCGATATATTCAGGAACTTGCACTTCGAGCCCTGTTGGAAGCCGTGCCGGTTTAGTACGAGCAGTGGCTGAAGCACCTTTAATGCTAGGGCCTGTTTCACTGATTTCCATTGCTACCGCCGCAGGTAATTCGATTGCAACTAAAATACCATCCAATAATATGCAGACGACACCTTCAAGTCCTTCGATTAAATAACCTTGTTCATCCTCAATATCGCTAGCATTAATGGTAAATTGCTCATAATCCTCTAAGCTCATAAATGTGTAACCATCATCATCTTTATATGAAAATTGCAGTAGCTTACGTTCACAATCAACATCTTTTAAAAATTCTTCACCTTTTAAAGATTCATCCCGCTTTTGCTTGGTTTTAAGATGGTTAAAGCGAATTTTATATAAGGTAGATGCACCGCGAGACGAAGGATTACGTACTTCAATATTTTTGACCACATGAGGTTCATTATTGACTTCGACAACCATCCCACGTTTTAAATCACTGGCTTTAGGCATTAGATAACTCTGTTTTAATGAATGAATAGCGAGGGATTATACCCGAGTATTTACGGGTGTTTTTCACTGCGAATATATCGTCACTTGATAATCTTTAAATGTCGATTAGGTTATTACGTTAAAATCTCTGTTAACGAATTAATTATATTTGAGAAACATATGGCACAACTTGGACAATTAAATACGTTAAGTGTGGTTAAGAAACTGGACTTTGGCATCTATCTCGATGGTGATAATTTAGGGGAAATATTGTTACCAAATCGTTATGTTCCACAAAACTGTTCTATCGGTGACCAAATTGAAGTCTTTATTTACCTTGATTCAGAAGATTTATTAATTGCCACAACTGAGACTCCCAAGGCGATGGTGGGTGAGTGTGCGTATCTTGAAGTGATCGCGGTTAATCAGGTGGGAGCATTTCTGGATTGGGGCTTACCGAAAGACTTATTAGTTCCTTTTAGCGAACAGCAAAAACCACTGGAAGTTGGTCAGTCTTATGTGGTGTATCTTTATATTGATGATGCATCGGAACGCATTACTGCCAGTACACAACTTGATAAATTTTTACCTGATGCTTCGCCTTACTATAAGGAACAACAGCAAGTCGATTTGTTGGTCTATGGTCGTACAGATTTAGGCTATAAAGCAGTGATCAATGGCGTAGTGACGGGGCTTATTTTCAATAGTGATGTGTTTAAACCAATTCATATTGGTCAAGCTATAAAAGGTTATATCAAACATGTTCGAGAAGATAAGAAGCTCGATCTATGTTTGCAATTGGTGAATAGAGAGGCGTTAGATGCCTTGTCAGAACAGATACTGACTTTTATCAAACAACAAGGTGGTTCGATTACCTTGACCGACAAAAGTCCACCCGAAGATATCAATAAACAATTTGGTGTTAGCAAATCCAGCTATAAAAAAGCATTGGGTAAGTTATACAAAAAAAGACTCATTGTCATTGAAAAACAAAAGGTAAGCTTAGCTAATGGCTAATATAAATTGGTATCCCGGCCATATGCATAAGGCGAGTAAAGAAATGCGTAAGATTGTGCCGCAAGTTGATCTTATTATTGAAATTCTTGATGCACGTATTCCTTTTAGTAGCGAAAATCCAATGCTTGCCGATATTCGTGGTGATAAACCCTGTATTAAGGTATTAAGTAAAAGTGATCTTGCTGATCCTATTATGACCCAGAAATGGCAAGATTATTTAGAGCAAGAAAAAAATGTTAAGACGATTGCATTGACTACTGAAGAACCAGAGAAGATGCATGGATTATTGAACTTGTGTCACAAAATGGTGCCGGTAAAAGCAAATGGATCAGAGCGACTTGAAGCGATGATTATGGGGATTCCTAATGTGGGGAAGTCAACGCTGATTAATCATTTAGCAGGCAAAGTTATTGCGAAAACAGGTAATGAGCCAGCGGTGACTAAAATACAGCAACGTATCAAGTTGGATCAAGGTGTTGTGTTATTAGACACCCCAGGTGTGTTGTGGCCAAAATTAGAAAATCGACATGGGGGTTATCGTTTAGCCATTACTGGTGCAATAAAAGAAACAGCCATTAGTAATGATGATATTGCTATGTATGCCGTTGGCTATTTTAGACACGCTTATCCTGAATTATTAAAACAACGTTACCAGTTAGAGAAATTGCCTGAAGATGAATTAGACTTATTAGAAATGATAGGTGCCAAGCGGGGTTGTCTACGTGCTGGTGGGCGAGTCGATTTAGATCGAGCAGCGAAGATAGTACTAACGGAATTCCGAGATGCCACGATAGGGCATATTACCTTAGAAACGCCGGCGATGATGGAAGAAGAATTAGTAGAGATGATTCGAATTCGTGAGGAGAAAGCAGCGAAGAAGGATGCCCGTAAGAAAAAAAAGCATGGATCTCGTGACTAAATCCGCTTCCTATTTGTAACAGAAGCCATTGTTTATTATGGTCATTAATATAAATATTTGTGATCGGAAGGTGTAATAAATATGAAGATAATAATGAAGAAACTGATAGTTATACTCACTATTTTACTAAGTGGATGTAGCACTCTTCCTCCTTCTATTCAAACGCCACCAGAAGGTAATCTTCAACTTCGGCACGTGAGGATAAATGATATTGAGAGCTTTATCGGCGAACAAGTACGATGGGGTGGAAAAATTATTAATGTCAGCAGAGCTAATGATCTTTCGATATTGGAGATAAAGCAATATCCATTAACGCAATATGGATTTCCATTGTTAAACATTTCTAGCCAAGGAGTGTTTATTGCTCAAAGCCATCAAGTTTTTGATCCAGATAACTATATAGAAGGATTGCTGATCACTTTTTCAGGCACCATCAATTCTGGAGTGGCACAAGTCGGAAAGAGTAAGGTTCGATATTTGCCGATAATTGATATCGTTGACACCAAGCTGTGGCCGCATAACAAGTTAGATGATGGTAGCGCTTACACATATACGGGTATGGAATCTGAATTTCAAGGTTATGGTATAGAGGGTTCTGGTCATTATTCTACATACTGAAATTAACGCCGAGCAAAAAATAACACGGAATCAAATCTAAATGAGAATCATTTGCATTTAAGTTAGAGTATATTTATAATCATAATCTCTTAATATAAGGAGGTTACGATGAAAATCGATAATGGTTCAATATTGCAAGCTGACTCTATCCATTTAGCGTTTAATCCCGGTACGCTTGAGTCTTTGATCCGGGAAGGCAAGTTACATGTATCTGATTTTAATTGCCTAGATAAAATGTCAAAAAAAGGCGTTTGGGCAATGATGCGTTCAGTTGCCGCCACCACCATTGGCCTGTCATGAGAGTTCTGTCGCAACGAGACTGTGATGTTTTGGTAAGTGCTAACCATCAGTTAGAACAGGTGTATTCTGCCCAGAAAACTCCCTGCCTAGCATTACACATCGCTCGAAATTATTATTTATTACTGCAGCAAGATGAAAATATTAATCGTCAACAGAGGTGGAGGGGTGAAGCTATAATGTGGTGGCAATTATACTGGGAGGGACGAACGAGCAAAATACTGGAGCTTTTCTACGATAAGAATGGATTATTTCAGGATATCAATAATAATCTAAATGACAATCATTTGCATTTAGAATAGTAAATATATATACTCCTTCCATCCAATTTTGTGATGAGAAGGAAGAAGAAATGCTTTTTAAACGAACAATACTAGCTGCCAGCATGTTGGCAGTCGTTTCAGCAACACAAGCTGCAACACCAAGTAATGAAGAAATTTGGCAACTATTGCAACAAATGCAGCAGCAAATGACCGAAGTGCAGCAACAGAACCAACAATTAAAGGCCGAAAATGAAAATCTTAAGGATAAGGTTGAAGCGACAGAACAAATGGCTTTAGAAACTAGTGAAGCGGTGGAAGCTGTTGCAGTTGCTACAGAAGAAGCTGTTAAAAATGTCAGCCTGATAGGTGATAAAACAACCATTGGTGGTTATGGTGAATTGCACTATAACAACTTAAATGATCAGCATGGTTCAGCGGACAAAGATGAAGTTGATTTCCATCGTTTTGTTTTATTCTTTGGTCATGAGTTTACTGATAACTTACGATTCTTCTCAGAATTAGAACTTGAGCATAGTCTATCGGGTAATGGTAAAGAGGGTGAAGTTGAGTTAGAACAAGCTTATATTGAATATGATATTAATGACCAACATCGTGTCACCGGTGGTTTATTCTTAACACCAGTGGGCATCATCAACGAGACCCACGAGCCTAATACGTTTTATGGTACTGAACGTAATCCCATTGAAAAGAACATTATTCCTGCAACGTGGTGGGAAGCCGGTGTGATGTTTAGTGGTGAAATAGCAGAAGGCTTTAGCTATGATGTGGCAGCAACATCAGGCTTAAGTTCTAAAAATTCTGATTATAAAATCCGAGATGGTCGTCAAAAGGTCTCCAAAGCTAATGCCGAAAACTTCGCTTATACCGGCCGCATTAAATGGACGGGTATTCCAGGGGTTGAGTTAGCAGCAACAGTAAACTACCAAGAAGACTTTGGGCAAGAGAATGTTAATGATTTCAAAGGAGATGCTGGAAGTGCCACCTTATTTGAAACACATGCAGTGATTCAACGCGGCGCATTTGGTTTACGAGCTTTGTATGCAACTTGGGACTTAGACGGCGATGGTCCAAAGTCTAACGGTGCTGATGAGCAAACCGGTTGGTATATCGAACCTTCATTCCAAATTAGTAACAACTTTGGTATCTTTGCCCGTTATAACGAATGGGATAACCAAGCTGGAAACTCTTCAGATAGTGAATACCAACAAATTGACCTTGGTGTGAACTGGTGGCCGCATAAAGATGTTGTTGTCAAAATTGACTATCAAGATCAAGATGCACCAGCAGGTAAGGCAGAGTTAGATGGCTTTAATGTCGGTTTGGGTTACCAATTCTAATAGACTGCCACATTATTTTTAGAAGAGTGGGAAAGGGCGATTTTGAACAGACGAATATTACAAATGAACAGCAAAATATTGTTAGGTGTAATACTGTTTTTGATCGCCTTTTCTGTTTTTGCTCGCGGTGTTTATCAGACTGATAAAGACTTTTTAACCGAAACATTTAACAATAACATTCCTAAAAGCCAAGTTGTTTGGGTTAAAAGTGAGTTAAGTCAAATCATAAAAGATATTCTCGGTCATCCTTATGCCGGGTTACGAATTCGCTATTGGCGCGAAGATTTGCGAAGTGTTTGGATTTTGGAAGAGATTGGTAAGACGGAACTGATTACATTCGGTATCGTTATTTCTGATAATAAGATTGAAAATATTAAAGTGCTGGCATTCCGCGAGAGTCGTGGTGGCGAGATCCGTTATCCCGCATTTACCCAGCAATTCAAACAAGCAGAACTTAATGAACATCAGCTTGATCGCCATATTGATGGTATTTCAGGTGCAACCTTATCCGTAAGGGCTATGACATCAGTGTCGAGGCTGGCATTATATCTACATCAAGTCACAAGTTAAGAGTGTTGTTATGAATCGTCGGTTACGAAGTCTACATCGGAGTATGGGGGTAACGGTTGCATTGTTTGTATTGATGTTGGCGATCACCGGTGTCATGCTCAATCATACGATCGAATTGAAATTAGATCAGCGCTATCTCAGCTGGAATTGGTTATTAGAACATTATGGTATTGATAGTGTACAAGCTGATGCAGTGTATCTACTCGATCAAAAAGTAGTGTCACAATTTGATGACCAAATATTTATTGATGCAATCCCTGTTACGCATGTTTCCAGCCCCCTTTTAGGTGGTGTTAATTTAGAAGACCTTATGGTGTTAGCAACCAATGATGCTTTGTTACTTCTAACACCAGAAGGTGAATTTATTGAACGTATGGGGGAAACCGCAGGTATACCTCCAAAGATTCAGAATATCGGCTTATTTCATGGTGAACCCGTTCTGCAAACGCGAGAAGGTTTGTGGCGTAGTGATTTTATGTTGGATAAGTGGGAATTAATATCATTACAAGGAGTCGGTTGGAGTGTGCCACAACCGATGCCGGAAAGCATTGAACAAGAGTTGGCAAACTATTTTCATGGCAAAGGTGTGACAGTAGAGCGTGTCATTTTAGATTTTCATAATGGACGTATTCTCGGCAATCTGGGCATCTGGTTATTGGATTTATTTGGAGTGTTACTGGTGTTGTTATCGTTAACGGGATTGTGGATCTGGTCTCGTCGTGCATAGTAATGAGAAATGCAGATTTTCCTTACCTTCCTAGAGATTTTATCCAAACAAAAGAAGGCTTAATCTTTGCGGTTGTCAGCTATCATCCTCAAGATGGCAAAGTAGGTTGTTTCCTTCGATACATTGCCAAAGGTGATGAATGGGAGAAAGTAGATACGGAACAAGCTAATCAGTTATTGCGTCAGTCATATCCTCAATATTGTTATCAATCAACCCAATTTGACGCCTCATTTCATGCTGTTCCCGTAAGTGACATCAGCAAACATCATCAGCCAGAACATCGACTAATATCTGTATTACAACGCGATCCCGTGGATGAAATAGAGCAAAAACTACAACAATTAATCCCCATTTTGGTGCGCTATGATGTGGATTGTGACTTTTTGGGTCTAACTGGTTCCATGTTAATTGATCAGCAACAACAAAAATCAGATATTGATTTGGTGGTTTATGGTCGAGAAAATTTCCATAAAACACGCGCAGCCGTGCAGAAAGCCTTGGCTGAGCGTATAATTTCTCCATTAAGTTCAACGCTGATGGAAGAGAACTACAATCGTCGCGCTAGTGAACTTAGCTTTGAAGAGTTTGCATGGCATGAAAATCGCAAGTGTAATAAAGCTGCCATTGATGGCACTAAGTTTGATATTGGCATGGTGTGCTTATCAAGTGAGTTAGAACAAGACCTAAATCAATATCAAAAACAAGGAATGCGTACAATTAAAGCGACGGTGATTGATGATCATCGCGCGTTCGATTTCCCCGCTTGTTATGTGGTTGATGATGAAATGACACCAGAAATAGTGTCGTTTACCCATACCTATGTCGGACAAGCAAAAGAGCGTGAAGTAATCGAAGTTTCCGGTACGGTGGAGTGTGATGTTGTCACTGGCCGATGTCGGCTGATCGTGGGTTCAACCCGTGAAGCCAAAGGTGAATATATTAAGGTGTGTAAATAAATGAATGAAGTGGAAGTAACGGACAAATCTGCAACGGCAGATATTGGTTTAGTCGGTTTAGCAGTAATGGGACAAAATCTTGTTCTGAATATGGATGACAATGGTTTTACCGTTGCAGTTTTTAACCGTACAACGAGTAAAGTAGATGATTTTCTAAATGGTCCAGCCAAAGGTACTAAGGTTATTGGTTGCCATGATATTCCTCAATTTGTCAGTACTTTAAAGCGCCCTCGTCGAATTATGTTGATGGTTAAAGCTGGGCCAGTAGTTGATAGTTTTATCGATCTGTTGATTCCTTATCTGGAAAAAGGCGATATCATTATTGATGGTGGTAACTCACTGTTTAATGATAGTGATCGCCGTACTTATGAATTGCATCAAAAAGGTATTTTATTTGTTGGGGCAGGAGTGTCTGGTGGTGAAGAAGGCGCACGTTTTGGACCTTCTATTATGCCGGGTGGTAATCATGCCGCATGGCCGGCAGTAAAACCTATTTTTCAAGCGATTGCTGCTAAGGTTGATGGCGAAGCCTGTTGTGATTGGGTCGGTAATGATGGTGCTGGTCACTATGTGAAAATGGTACATAACGGTATCGAATATGGTGATATGCAACTCATTTGTGAAGCTTATCAATTGATGCGTGAAGGCTTAAGCATGTCTGGTGATGAAATTCAGGCTGTTTTTGCAGAATGGAACGAAGGTGTCTTGGATTCATATTTGATCGAAATTACCCGAGATATTCTATCTGTTAAGAATGACGATGGCAGCTTGTTGATTGATGACATTTTAGATACGGCAGGTCAGAAAGGTACAGGTAAGTGGACAGGTATGAATGCCTTAGATTTAGGTGTCCCATTAACACTAATTGGTGAAGCAGTATTTGCTCGTTGTCTATCAGCGCGTAAAGAAGAGCGTGTTGCTGCATCAAAAGTATTACCAAAATTAGCCAGCCAATTTGAAGGTGATAAAACAGAAGCTGTTAATGCTATTCGTGATGCTTTATATGCCTCTAAAATTATTTCTTACGCCCAAGGTTATATGTTGATGAATGAAGCGGCAAACACGTATGGGTGGGAATTGAATTATGGTGGCATTGCACAGATGTGGCGCGGAGGTTGTATTATCCGCAGTCAATTCTTAGCTAATATTCGTGAGGCATTTGAAAATAATCCTAATTTAAAAAATCTATTGTTAGATCAATTCTTTATTGATGCAATTACCGAAGCGCTACCAGGCTGGCGTAAAGCAGTAGGCGCGGCTATTTCATTAGGTGTACCTGCTCCTGCATTTAGTAGTGCACTCGCATTTTATGATGGTTATCGTAGTGCACGTTTACCTGCCAATTTGTTACAAGCACAACGTGATTATTTTGGTGCTCACAGTTACGAGCATCTAGACAAGCCTCGTGGAGAGTTTTTCCACACTAATTGGACTGGTCGTGGTGGCGATATTTCGGCTACTAATTATGATGTCTAAAAAATAAAATCATTCACGATTCGTCTTTTCCGCCATAGCAGCGTTAAAAATAGTCTCAAAATGCTCATTTACATTTGTAAACTGCGCTTTTTTAACTATTTTTTCCTTGCTCTGACATAAAATATTTTTCGTGAAAATATTTTTCGTGAAAATATTTTATAAAGCTAAAAAAGGTTTTATAGAGAGAAACATAGAGGGTTGCTCAGTGATGAGTAACCCTTTTTATTTTAGGCTTTGTTCAATTGCGACTAGTGCGGCCATCGGGTCGACCGCAGCAGTAATGGGTCGACCGATAACAAGATAGCTACTGCCAGCAGCAATGGCTTCCGGTGGTGTCATGATACGATACTGATCGCCTTGATCACTATTCGCAGGGCGAATACCGGGTGTGATTAATTGGAAGCTATCACCATGTTGTTTTCGAAGTTGATGCGCTTCTTGTGCTGAGCACACCACACCATCTAAACCGCTTTTATCCGCTAAATTTGCAAGCCGTAATACGGTGTCAGTGATCGTACCTTGCAGACCAATTTGATCAAATGTCATTTGATCCATACTGGTAAGTAAGGTCACCCCGATAAGTAATGGTCGATCAGATTGAGTACCTATCGCAGCACGCGCAGCCGTCATCATGGCACCACCACCAAGTGTGTGTACATTCATCATCCAAACACCTAAGTCAGCGGCAGCAGCACAGGCTTTGGCAACGGTATGGGGGATGTCGTGATATTTTAAATCTAGGAATATATCAAAACCCCGTTTAACGAGTGTTTCAACAACAATGGGGCCTGAACGAGTAAATAGCTCTTTACCAATTTTGAGTCGACAGCGTTCAGGATCAAGTTGTCGGGCGAGTGCTAGCGCAGCATCAGAACTTGGATAATCTAGGGCAACGATGATTTTTGAATCAGACATGACGCTTCCATCAAAATAGTGATGGCATGATCCTACCTGATATGGCGATGAAAATGGTATTCTGTGGCAGACTTTTTTCAGGAATACATGATGGATTTTGAAGTTTTAGCAAATGATGGTATTGCTCGGCGAGGGCAATTACGTTTTCCTCGCGGTACGATAGAAACGCCAGCTTTTATGCCTGTTGGTACCTATGGTTCAGTGAAATCAATGACACCTGAAGAAGTAAAGGCAACCGGTGCTGAAATCGTTTTAGGTAATACTTTCCACCTAATGTTGCGTCCTGGAACAGAGATTATTAGCCTGCACGGTGATTTGCATGATTTTATGCAATGGCACGGGCCCATCCTGACTGATTCAGGTGGTTTTCAAGTTTTTAGCCTTGGTGAATTACGGAAAATTACGGAACAGGGAGTGCATTTTCGGTCGCCAATAGATGGCAGTAAGGTCTTTTTAGGGCCTGAAGAATCAATAGCAGTCCAGCGTGAACTGGGCAGCGATATTGTAATGATTTTTGATGAATGCACACCTTATCCTGCAGATGAAGACACAGCTGAACAATCAATGCAGTTATCGTTACGATGGGCACAACGAAGCAAAGATGCACATGGTAATAATCCCTCAGCCCTATTTGGCATTGTTCAGGGTGGTATGCACGAACATTTGCGCGACATTTCTTTGCAAGGACTAACGGAGATAGGATTTGATGGTTACGCTATCGGTGGTTTATCTGTCGGAGAGCCTAAGGAAGATATGCTACGAATCCTAGAACATCTATCTACCCGTATGCCTACCGATAAACCTCGCTACTTAATGGGGGTTGGACGGCCAGAAGATTTGGTTGAAGCAGTGGCTCGCGGCATTGATATGTTTGATTGTGTGATGCCAACGAGAAATGCGCGTAATGGTCACCTATTTGTTCATCATGGTGTGGTGAAGCTACGCAATAGTCGATATAAAAAAGATACCGGACCTTTAGACCCTTTATGTGATTGTTATACCTGTCAAAATTATAGTCTTTCTTACTTACATCATTTAGATCGCACAGGTGAAATGCTAGGGCCACGCTTGAATACAATTCATAATTTACATTATTACCAAACCTTGATGGCTGGTTTACGTGATGCGATTTCATCTGGAACATTGGCTGAATTTAGCCGTAATTTTTATGCTTTACGCACGAATAGTTAGTCTTTAATTTATTGCCAACTATCAAGGGATGCCATGCCTATGGCATAATCGCTTTCTTTTTTATTACTTAGAGTGACGAATCATGCTTGATTTATTAATCTCCCCTGCTTTTGCTGGTGCGGCAGCGGGTGAATCTTCATCACCTGGTGTGATGGATTTTGCCTTTCCAATTGTTTTATTAGTGCTGTTCTATTTTATGTTGATTCGCCCTCAATCAAAGCGTGCAAAACAACATCGGGAAATGCAAACAGCATTAACAAAAGGTGATGAGGTCGTCACAGATGGCGGTTTAATGGGCAAAATTTTAAATATTAATGACAATGCCATTACTGTCCAAATAGCAGAAAATGTTGACGTTAAAGTTCGTCGTGAATCAATCAGTTCAGTGTTGCCAAAAGGTACATTGAAAAAGCTATAACCCTATAGCGTTTAGGATACCCAAATGAATCATTATCCTTTGTGGAAAAATATATTGATCGCCGCCGTGATAGTCATAGGCGTCTTATTTGCATTGCCTAATTTATTTGACGATGATCCAGCTATTCAGCTTTCAGCGGGTCGTAATGGAAAAATAGATCTTGCTTTAATGGTTGAGGTAGAAACAGCACTTAAGGCTCAGTCAATTAACTATAGTCGTGCTGAGCTTGTCGACGAGCGTTTAATGGTGCGATTTGCAGATGCAGATACACAACTTAAAGCGAAAGATGTTCTAGATAACGCCATCGATAGTGATTACATTATTGCACTGAATTTTGCGCCGACAACACCTGCTTGGTTAGCGGCATTTGGCGCGGAACCAATGAATTTAGGCTTGGATCTTCGTGGTGGTGTGCATTTCCTAATGGAAGTGGATATGGACGCGGCAGTCACAAAATCATTAAATGGTTATGCCAGTGAGTTTCGTACTTTATTGCGAGATGAAAAAATTCGTTATAAGAAAATTCAGATTGAAGCAACTCAAGTCACGGTTGGCTTTCGTAGTGAAGAACATCGTGATTTAGCAGAAGATAAGATGTCGCGTGAATATCCCCAACTTGAGGTACAAGTTGTGGAAAATAGCGTCACACCTTCACTGGTTCTTAAGCTGACCGAAGTGGCTATCCGTGAAACAAAATCGTTAGCATTGCAACAAAATATTATTACATTACGAAATCGAATTAATGAATTAGGCGTGGCTGAACCAACGGTTCAGCAGCAAGGCGATAATCGTATCGTGGTGCAATTACCCGGTGTACAAGATACGGCCCAAGCTAAAAAGATTTTGGGAGCAACAGCAACACTTGAATTCCGCTTGGTCGATTTTGAACATGATGTGAAAGATGCGGTAAATGGCCGTGTACCTGCTAATTCAAAGTTATATTACCACCGTGATGGTAGACCCGTCTTATTAAGTAAGCGGGTAATGTTGACGGGTGAGCATATTATTAATGCTGCTTCAACATTGGATCAAAATGGATCACCCTCGGTATCGATCACCTTAGATGGTAAAGGTGCACGGGCGATGAGTAATGCAACTCGTGACAATATCGGTAATCCGATGGCCGTTGTCTTTATTGAGTCTAAATCTGAAACACGTGAAATTAATGGCAAAATAGTCAAAGTACGCCGCCAGTTACCAGAAGTGATTAATGTTGCAACTATTCGTGACCAATTAAGTAAGAGATTTCAAATTACCGGATTAGATTCGACTTCCGAAGCACGTGATTTAGCCTTATTGTTACGAGCAGGTGCATTAGCTGCGCCAATTGAAATTGTTGAAGAACGAACCGTGGGTCCCAGTCTTGGCCAAGACAATATTGATAAAGGTTTTGCTTCAGTGATGATTGGTTTTGTCTTTGTGCTTGTTTTCATGGTGATCTGGTATCGAGTCTTTGGTGCTGTGGCAAACTTAGCTTTGGCCGCAAATTTAGTTCTAATTGTGGCATTGCTTTCGTTGTTACAAGCGACACTTACCTTGCCGGGTATTGCCGGTATTGTATTGACTGTCGGTATGGCCGTGGATGCTAATGTACTAATTTTTGAGCGGATCCGTGAGGAATTACGAATTGGTAATAGCCCGCAGGCAAGCATTAATGCAGGTTATGCTAAGGCCTTTTCAACTATTGCGGATGCCAATATCACTACGCTGATTGCCGCGATTGTATTGTTTAGCTTCGGTACTGGAGCCATTAAAGGCTTTGCCGTGACATTATCGCTTGGGATTCTAACCTCAATGTTTACCGCCATCATGGGTACGCGTGCGGTAGTCAATCTGATTTATGGACGTAAAAAACGTCCAACCTTGTCAATTTAAGGTAACCGTTATGCAATTTTTGAAAGAAAAAACAAACTTCAATTTTATGGGGAAACGCAAAATAGCAGCGTTATTCTCGGCCCTGTTAATTGTGGCATCAATTGTATCTCTGGCGACTCAAGGTTTAAATTTTGGTATCGATTTTACCGGCGGTACCATGATTGAAGTAGCTTATCAGGAAGAGGCGGATTTGACTAACATCCGTAGCACCTTAGAACAAGGAGGCTTTAAAGATGCCATTGTGCAAAATTTTGGTTCTATACACGAGGTATTGATTCGTTTGCCGATTATTGAATCGGAGAACATGGCGGAATTAAGCAATAAGGTTGTATCAGCGTTACAAGCTAATCATGACTCTACCATTGATGTGCGACGAGTTGAATTCGTTGGGCCACAAGTAGGTGAAGAGTTGACAGAGCAGGGTGGTTTAGCGATGTTATATGCCTTGTTTGGTATTTTGATATACGTTTCATTACGCTTTGAATATCGCTTTGCGATTGGTTCGGTTGTTGCGCTAATACATGACGTATTAATAACGTTAGGTATTTTCTCAGTATTTCGAATGGATTTTGATTTGACGGTACTGGCTGCAATATTGGCCATCATCGGTTATTCACTCAACGATACTATTGTGGTATTTGATCGTATCCGTGAAACGTTCTTAAAATTGCGAAAAGGCAGTCCGGAAGAAATTGTCAATCGTGCTTTGAACGACACCTTGAGTAGAACATTAATGACATCGATCACCACATTATTGGTTGTCGCTTCATTGTTTGTGTTTGGTGGTGAAGTAATTCACGCTTTCTCAATCGCATTATTACTCGGTATTATTATTGGTACATATTCATCAATTTATATTGCGAGCAATACGGTATTGGCGATGGGTGTTAGTAAGGCTGATTTATTACCACCAGAAAAAGAAGATGGTGCAGAGATTAATGAAGATGGAAGTCAAGTGTAAGTAAACACCGACTAATATCGTTATAAAAAAGCCCGATTGATTCGGGCTTTTTTATGTTTAGTGGATTTGTTTATCTTGAAATGCCAGTGATTTGTGTACTGCTTGTTTATATTCTTTAGGATCTGCTTGAGTTTGAGGCTGCCGGATTGAATGAACTTGGGCTCTTTGTTTGACGGCAGCGGCTTGTCGTTCGGATTCAACAGATTCAACACTGATAATACGTAGATCCGAGTAGCTACTTTGGAAACTGATAAAGGTGGCAAATTCTTCCAAACCTTGCATGATATTTCGGAGGTCTAATTCCTGTGCTTTTTTATTTAACTGATTCATAAGTAGTACTACTCCACCATCGTTAAAATTCTTATCGGCTCGAAAGGCGATTTCTTGAGATATAAAAGCTATATTTTGAAATAACAAACATGAAGAAAGCTAACTCTATGTTGCTATTGATAATTTAAATATCCCGAACTTTATACAAAAAATGACGTCTTATATTTTAAGGAATTTCCGGTATTACGTTAGGAGAAAATCCTGATTATCTGTTCAAGAAAACGATGTATGATGAACATAGACTAATATCAGTGGAGAAAATATGAGACTAGTAATCAAAGTGTGGTTAATTCTATTGTGCTTATCAATGCAACCCGCATTGGCAGAGGTGATAGATGTGCGCCTACATTATATTGGACCAACTGAAGGTAGCGTGTGGCTAGGAATGCAACAAGGGTTAGATGAGGCCAATATACAGGGTGAGTTCTTAGGTCAGAAATACAGCATACTGCCAACCACTGTTGAGGAATTAGATAAACTGGATTCAATCACAGCATTATTGTTCGCGATAGATGCTGAGCAGGTGAAGGCTGTTGCTCAAGTTGAAAAGTTTGCTAATGTACCCGTGTTTAATATTTCTTCGGATGATGATGCTTTACGTTCAGCTTGTTTGCAAAATGTATTGAGTATATCTGCGAGCCAGAAAATGAAGCAAGATGCCTTAGCACAATGGCTAGCAAAAAATCCACAATCAACAGCAGTTGTTCAAGGTTGGCATAAGGACTTTAAAAAGTTTGCTGCTAGTCAGCTCAATATCCGCTTCACAAAAGCACAAGGTGCCATTATGGATGATGACGCTTGGGCCGGTTGGGCTACTGTGAAATTGTTGTCAGATACGGTTGCACGTACTCAAAGTACGGATGCGGCTACTGTATTGAATTATCTGAAAAATGATATTGCATTTGATGGTCAAAAAGGGGCTGGTGCAACGTTCCGTGATACGGGACAATTACGTCAGTTAGTATTGATTGTCGAAGATAATAAAATTACTGCTGAAGCGCCTCTTCGAGGTAGTAAAGGTGGTCTTGATAGTCTAGGTTTAATAAGCTGTAAATAAAGAGAATATAAAATGAAATTAAAACAAATATTGTTATCGACACTAGTATTAATGAGTACATCAGCATGGGCCGATCCTACCTATCGATTATTTGTGACCAATGAAAAAGGTAACTCGGTAAGTGTGATTGATTCACGTACAGGTAAGGTTGAAACCACATTAGAAATCGGCGATCGTCCCCGAGGAATTGGTTTATCACCTGATCATAAAATACTTTATGTGGCATTAAGTGAAGAGAATGCTATTGCCATGGTTGACGTTGTAACCTTGGAAACAATAGGAAAATTGAAAGCAGGTGAAGATCCAGAAACATTTGATGTTCATCCAAATGGTAATTTGTATTTATCAAATGAAGATGATGCCAAAGCAACCGTGCTCAATCCGACAACGGGTGAAATTATTCATGAAATTAGAGTTGGTTTAGAGCCAGAAGGTGTTGCCGTTTCGCCTGATGGCAGCATTGTTTTAGTGACCAGTGAATCAACGAATATGGTGCATGTGATTGATACTGAAACCCATAAGGTTGTTGCTAATATTCTAGTGGCTGCTCGTCCTCGAGGTTTAGCGTTTAATAGTGATGGCAGTCGCGCTTATGTGAGTAGTGAAATTGGTAATGAAGTTGCAATTATCGATATTGCAACGCGTAAAATAATTAAGAAAGTGGTTGTAGATCTACCAAAATCAAAACCAATGGCTTTAGTATTAAGCCCAGACGATAAGACTCTCTATATGACAACGGGGCGTGCAGCGAAGGTGGCTATATTAGATGCTGAAACATTGGAACTTAAATCAACTGCAGATGTGGGTAAGCGTGTTTGGGGTGCGGTATTAAGTCGTGATGGTTCAACACTTTATACTGCTAATGGTGTGAGCCATACAGTGTCTGTTGTTGATACTGCGACCAGTAAATCAATCATGGAAATTGAAGTAGGTCGCTTTCCTTGGGGCTTAGCGCTTGATGATTAATATCTAAGATTTCGCAAGAAATATAACTTGGCCTGATAGTGATTGTTGTCATTATCAGGCTTTTTATTGTCTTAATACTTTGTTGTTAAACACTGACACGGTATGATGGAAGTATGAATATTGCGATGCGTTTTATTGATATTTGCCTGTTTAAGGCTGGGCCTGCTGATGTGCCATCATCTCATTGGTTATTGAAATTAACCTTACTGGTTTATTTCATATTAGGTGTGATTGTCAGTCGGCTGGATAGTGCTTGGGATGTCAGTTTATTCACTAGCTTGGCAGATGTGCTGGTGATGATGGTTTTTGTTTGGTTGATACTCAGTTTCCGTGGGCTACAAAAACGATACAAACAAACATTAACGGCGATGGCTGGTGCAGGAAGCTGTATCGGTATTGTTGGTATACCTATTGTTATGTTATTTAATCAAGTGAGTGAACAAGAACGCTTATCTAATTACACCATGCTGTTGATGATTGCGGTCATGTTCTGGAGTTTGATGGTAACAGCACATATTTTTCGATTCGCATTAGAGATTAAACCCGGTATGGCAGCTATGTTGACGCTTGCCTATACCATTTTGTCATTGATAGTTGTTGCATTGGTTATTTCAGGGGTCGCTTGACGTGCATATTCATATTCTAGGGATCTGTGGCACCTTTATGGGTGGAGTGGCATTATTGGCTCGCTCATTAGGGATGACTGTGTCCGGTTCAGATGCCAATGTATACCCGCCAATGAGTGATCAACTTGCCGCCGCAGGGATAAATTTACAAGAAGGTTATTTAGCAGAACATTTAGACCCGGCTCCTGATTTAGTTGTCATGGGTAATGCCATGTCTCGGGGTAATCCAGCAGTGGAATATGTGCTTAATAAAGGACTTCCTTATGTATCCGGTCCACAATGGTTGGCAGATAATGTATTGCAAGACCGTTGGGTGTTGGCCGTGTCTGGCACGCATGGTAAAACAACAACCAGTAGTTTATTGGCGTGGATTTTAGAAGATGCTGGAATGTCACCTGGATTTTTAATTGGTGGAGTCCCCGCTAATTTTGGTGAAACTGCACGACTGGGTGAAACCCCATTTTTTGTCATTGAAGCCGATGAATATGACACCGCCTTTTTTGATAAACGCTCCAAATTTGTTCATTATCATCCTCGGACTTTGGTCGTGAATAATTTAGAGTTTGATCATGCTGATATTTTTGATGATTTAGCGGCTATTCAAAAACAATTCCATCACCTTATTCGTACAATTCCTTCAGAGGGTTTGATCATTACACCTTCTCACGTGGAAGCTGTTGATGATGTATTAAGGATGGGCTGTTGGACACCACAACAAACGATAGGTCTTAATGAGGGACAGTTACGAGCCCTAAATATAGCAGATGATGGAAGTCAGTTTGATGTGGCTTTTAATGGTGAGAAAGTGAGTACGGTTAACTGGTCGATGATAGGTATGCATAATGTTAGTAATGCCTTAGCCGCTATTGCAGCAGCAAGACATGTTGGTGTCAGTTTTGAACATGGCTGTGATGCATTAGGTAGATTTAAAGGTATTAAACGACGGATGGAATTACGGGGTGAAGAACAAGGTGTGAAAGTCTATGATGACTTTGCCCATCATCCAACGGCTATTGAAACAACCATTAATGGTCTGCGAGCCAATATTGGTGATCGTAAGTTGATCGCCATTTTAGAGCCGCGATCAAACACCATGAAAATGGGTGTGCATCAGCAGACATTGGCAGATTCATTGCGAGCAGCAGATCAAGTGATTTTATTTGAGGACCAAGCATTGGATTGGTCATTATTAGATATTCAACAGCAGCTAGGAGATAAAGCAATCGTTGAAGATAGTATTGATGCAATTGTGGCTCGTGTGACTAGTGAAGCGAAAACAGGGGATGAAGTGTTGATAATGAGTAATGGTGGGTTTGGTGGCATACATCAGCGGCTATTAACCGCATTGGCAGAACGATGATTGATAATAAACACATTGCATTAGCATTTACCGGTGCCTCTGGTGCTGCCTATAGCCAGAGATTGTTGGGAGTATTGTTAGAGCAAAAATTCACTGTGCACCTAATGATTTCAGCAGCAGCAAGAATTGTTTTTTCAGATGAGCTTGATTGGGCATTACCCGCTAGAGCAAGTGATGTGCATAAAATGTTGGTGGATGAATTTCAATGTGAACCTGACTTGTTAAAAGTCTATGGGGAGCAACAATGGAGCTCGCCATTAGCCAGTGGTTCGCATTGTGTCGGTACCATGATTGTGTGCCCATGTACTATGGGAACCTTATCTTCAATCGCCTGTGGCAGCAGTAATAACTTAATCAACCGTGCGGCAGATGTAATGCTCAAAGAAAATCGTAAGCTTATTTTAGTGCCAAGAGAAACACCTTTTTCAGCCATTCATTTAGAAAATATGCTGAAGTTATCGCGTTTAGGTGTCTGCATTTTGCCCCCTAATCCGGGTTTTTATTTCAAACCAACACAAATATCCGATATTGTTGATTTTGTTGTCGCGCGGATATTGGATCAAGCAAATATTGAAAATCAGTTAGCACCACGATGGGGCGAATGATACGCTTTTGAGACGTGAGTTATTTTTAAAGTTGAGTATAATACTAAGGTATTAAATAGTCGGAAAAAACAATGTCAGATATTGAAATTGCACAACAAGCCACGATGGAAGAAATTATTCCACTTGTCGAACGGCGTTTAGGCTTAGATCCCCAAAAACTGGATCCTTATGGGCGTTATAAAGCGAAAGTATCGTTGGATGTGATGGATGATTTGGCCGATCAACCTGATGGCAAATTAATCTTAGTAACCGCGGTGAGTCCGACGCCTGCTGGTGAAGGAAAAACGACCACTACCATTGGTTTGAGTGATGCTTTAAATCGTATTGGTAAAGACTCTATGGTTTGTGTGCGGGAACCTTCAATGGGACCTTGTTTTGGTATGAAGGGTGGTGCGGCCGGTGGTGGTTATGCCCAAGTTGTTCCAATGGAAGATATTAATCTTCATTTTACTGGGGACTTACATGCGATTGGTGCTGCTCATAATTTATTAGCTGCCATGATTGATAATCATATTCATCATGGCAATGTTTTGGACTTGGATGTTCGCAAGATCACTTGGGGACGAGTGATGGATATGAATGATCGTGCCTTACGTGATATCACTGTTGGTTTAGGCGGCACGGCGAATGGCTTCCCTCGCCAAGATGGTTTCGATATTGTGGTGGCATCAGAAGTGATGGCAATCTTTTGTTTATCGAATTCGATTAAAGAATTAAAGGAACGTTTGGGTAATATTCTTATTGGTTATTCACGAGATGGCACTGCACGTTTGGCTAAAGATTTAAAAGCCCATGGTGCAATGGCAACTTTGCTTAAAGAAGCATTAAAACCAAACTTAGTACAAACATTAGAAAATAATCCTGCCTTTGTTCATGGTGGACCGTTTGCTAATATTGCTCATGGTTGTAACTCAGTTATTGCCACTAAAATGGCATTGAAAATGACTGATTACGTAGTCACTGAAGCAGGCTTTGGGGCTGATTTAGGTGCTGAAAAGTTTATTGATATTAAATGTCGTAAAGCAGGTATTAAACCTGATATGGCAGTCATTGTTGCCACAGTAAAAGCATTAAAATATCACGGTGGTGTTGAATTTAAAGACTTAGCGAATGAAGATTTGCAAGGTCTAGAGCGTGGCATGGCTAACTTGAAACGTCACCTTAGCAATCTACAAGATCAGTTCAATTTGCCATGTATTGTGGCGATTAATCATTTTGTACAAGATACCGATGCTGAAATTGAGTTAGTAAAGACAACAGTTGAATCGTATGGTGCTAAAGCGGTTATTGCTAAACATTGGGCGGAAGGTGGTGCGGGTGCTGAAGATCTAGCACAAGCAGTGGTGACGATGTTGGAAGAAACCACAACGGAATGTCAGTTCTTATATTCTGATGATCAACCGTTATGGGACAAAATCACTGCAGTCGCGACCAAAATCTATGGTGCTAGTGAAGTGGTGGCGGATAAGAAAGTACTTAACAAGATTGAATCTTACAGTGAAACTCATAGCCATATTCCAGTGTGTATGGCCAAAACACCCTATTCCTTCAGCAGCGATTTAAGCTTACGTGGTGCACCTGAAGGCCATGTTTTAGCGGTACGAGATGTACGATTATCTCGGGGTGCCGAGTTTATGGTGGTGTTATGTGGCGATATAATGACTATGCCTGGCTTGCCTAAAATACCGGCCAGTGAGCGGATTGATATTAGCGATACGGGTGAGATTAGCGGCTTATTCTAGTGATGCTGAAACTAAAGCCAATATTTAAGTCTATTGCTTTGCATTTATGAGTTTACTGGTTTCAGAATCAACCAAATTGGCGAGCGTCATCGGAGCCAAGTAATTTAAGTATTGTTGCTGAGCTTCGCCTAAAATACCCCTCAACCGGCAGGGCCCTGATATCAGGCAGGGTGGATGATCACAGTTGACAGGCTCTAAGGTGTTTTCCATTAATTCAATTACCTCTTTAAGCGAAATTCTATTCGCTTCACAGCCTAATAAGATCCCACCATTTTTTCCTCGTACTGCCTTTATCCAACCAGCATGAACTAATTTATTGACGATTTTCATTGCATGACTTTTAGAGATATCAAAGCTGTCGGTGATTTTCTGAATCGTGGTGAGTTTCTGTTGCATCATCGCGAGATAGATTAATATTCTAAAGGCAAAGTCAGTGTGTTTGGTTAACTGCATGTGATGTCCTTCTATTAAAAATTAAGAGTAATTAAATTATAAAGAGTTGCATAATTAAAAGATACATGTAGAATGCATCATGAAAAGATTCATGTAACAAGAATGTTTAAGCCAATATGATAAAGGATACAACAATGTTAAGCCAGCAGACGATTGAAACAGTAGAGTCAACCATTCCATTATTAGCGGAACATGGCCAGACAATAACCCAAAATTTTTATGGAAAGTTATTTGCAGCTCATCCAGAATTAAAAAATGTATTTAATCTCAATAATCAGCAGGATGGTAATCAGTCTCGTGCCTTAGCTGATGCTGTATTTGCTTATGCCAATAATCTCACTAATCTGGAAGCACTGATTCCTGCGGTACAACGAATTGCCCATAAGCATATCAGTTTGGGCGTTCATCCCGATCACTATCCTATTGTGGGCAAATATTTATTGTCCGCCATCCAAGATGTTTTAGGTTTACCTGATGACCATCCCGCTTTAACCGCATGGGCAGAAGCCTATGGCCAATTAGCCGATATCTTTATTAATACCGAAGAGGATTTATATCAAGCGAGCGAAGAGCTTGACGGTGGTTGGCGTGGTTTTCGCGAATTTGTGATTGATGACATTGTGGCTGAAACAGCTGATGTTAAATCTTTCTATTTAAAACCTAAAGATAACGGACGTATACCAGCATATAAAGGTGGACAGTATATCGGCTTAAAAGTGAGCCCAGAAAATTCAGAATTTGAACAAATTCGCCAATATTCATTATCTGGAGCCTCAGGGTGTGATCACCTACGAATCACCACAAAATCTGAGACTAATGGTTTAGTGTCTAATCATCTCCATCAGAGTACGAAAGGCACAGAAGTGTTGATTCAAGTTCCATCTGGCGTATTTAACCTCGATAGTAATGCAAAAAAACATATCTTTATTGCTGGCGGAGTAGGTATAACACCGGTACTTAGCATGTTATACGAGGCATTGGCGAACAGTGTTCCCGCCGCCGATATTTTGTTCATACAATGCCAGCGTGATCAGGAATATCAGATTTGTAAAGAAGAACTAGCTCTGCTTCATAAGGCAACTGGATTTCGCTACAAAACCAGCTTTATGGACAGTGATGCAGGTGATCATCAAGGCTATTTAAATACCAGCATATTAAATAAATGGTTAACTGAATATGAGTTTGAAGCGGATGGCGATACCGCAGTGTATTTTTGTGGACCGAAATCGTTTATGTTAGCATTAAAACAGTGTTATTTGACCTTAGGCTTTGCAGAGGAAGACATTCATTATGAAAGCTTTGGACCAACTACGGCCATTTAACAATAAAGAACTACGGAGCCACTTCATACAGTGGAAGTGGTTTGCAGTAGCATTAGTAGTAGGGAGTGCATTAAACCTGATCAATCAGTGGGATGCGGTGTTTGGAGCATCATCACTAGATTATCTTAAACTAACTCTTACCTATAGCGTGCCGTATTTAGTAGCGAGCATTTCTGCGTGGTTAGCTAACGCCACTTGAGAGATGAAATGTTCAATTGGATTAATGTGTATTACGATGTTTCTTAATTAGATCATAGGCTACTTGAATTTCTTGTGCTTGTTTAGTAGCAACGGCAATCATGTCTTCCGGTAAACCTTGGCCAATTAATTTGTCGGGATGATATTGGCTCATCAGTTTGCGATAAGCTCGTTTGATTTCTTGATCGGTATTGTCTTTGGTAACACCTAAGGCTTTATAGGCATCTTCTAATGCAGTAGCAGAGTGAACTTGACCACCGGCAAAGTGCGATTGGTTAAGTACCATATCGAGTAATTGTTTAAATTCTGTTGAGCTGTATCCTAAGCGTAGGGCAATTTTTTCCAGTAAGGCTTGTTCAGATGAATCAAGTTTGCCATCTGCTAATGCCATAACAATCAAGTACATCAATAGCACTTGTTTTAAATTTAAAGTGTGACCACAAGCGGCCATAAATTGATCTAAGGTGTTGGTAATATCAAAGTCAGCAGTGGAGCCACGTGTAAATTGGGTAATGGCTTCTGAGCGATGCTCTGCGGACATGCCCATTTGTTTGATGAATTGTTCAACATGGTTAACTTCATCTTTGGAGATATGACCGTCAGCTTTGGCTAACTTACCCATCAGTACAAACACTGTTTCAAGGAACACAGCTCTACGTTGCCCAGTACCTAATGGGTTAATACCACCAAGTCCATAATCTCTCGCGCGGTCAATACTGCTACCAATTAAGTAGCCTAGAAAGCCACCGAAAAATCCGAGGAAATAAAACCCTAATATAAGACCTATAAATTTAAACATGGTTATCCATTATTATCTGTAAGACTGAGGTAAAGCAAAATACCACCTAACACACCAAACACCCAACTTAAAACAGGTAAACCAGCAATCATTGATGGAGCATAACCATCTAAACCTTTAATGATGGCAGCACCAATTACAAAGGCGGCACCACTGATGGCTGCGGCACTTCGATAACTCGCATTGCGAACTTCTTGTTGTAGTTTTTTCAGATCTTGGGAGGATAGCTGCATTTTTAGTTTGCCATCTTGAGCTTGTTGACCGAGATCATGCAGTAGTCGAGGCAATTTGGGCAAGGTTTCTGCCCAATGAGGTACTTCTTGTTTTAAGTTGGCTAATGCGGCTTGCCAGCCCATTTTTTCTTGCATCCACTGTTCAAGAATGGGTTTGGCTGTTTTCCAAAGATCGAGTTCGGGATAAAGTTGGCGACCTAAACCTTCAATATTGAGCAAGGTTTTTTGTAGTAAGACGAGTTGTGGTTGCACTTCCATATTAAAGCGACTGGCCGTTTGGAATAGTCGTAATAATAATTGTCCAAAGGATATTTCATTCAATGGCCGAGCAAAAATAGGTTCACAAACACTGCGAATGGCGGCTTCAAACTCTTCAATTCGGGTATCTTCTGGCACCCAGCCTGATTGCACATGAAGCTCTGCGACACGACGATAATCATGATTGAAAAAAGCGAGAAAGTTATCAGCTAGATAACTTTGATCATCAGGCGATAGTGTACCCATAATGCCAAAATCAACAGCGATATAACGTGGGTTTTCTGGATCACTATCATCGACCATGATATTGCCAGGATGCATGTCTGCATGGAAAAAACCATGTTTGAAGGCTTGGGTGAAGAAAATTTCAACACCGATTTCTGCTAGCCGTTCCAGATTAATATTCTTGGCTTTTAATTGTTCAATATCGCCAATGGGAATGCCGTAAATACGTTCTTGAACCAATAATTTACTTTTAGTTAGCTGCCAGTTAGTTTCAGGAACATAAAGTAATTTGGCATCTGCAAAATTACGACGCAGTTGCGATGCTGATGCAGCTTCACGGATCATATCTAATTCATCAAATAGATTCTTTTCCAATTCAGCAACGACATCTTTAGGACGTAGACGTTTGCCATCAGCCCAGAATCGTTCAGCTAAACCTGCCAAGGTATGTAATAGCTCTACATCACGTTGAATTTGTTGTTCAATATTGGGGCGAACAATTTTTAAGATTACATCGGAGCCATCCAGTAATGTAGCAGCATGTACTTGAGCGATAGATGCTGAGGCAAGGGGTGATTCCTCGATATGAGAAAAGAGTTCATCTAATGATTGTTTACCATAAGCTTGCTGAATGAGGGCTAATGCTTGTTCATTAGGAAAGGGTTCAACTTGATCTTGTAATTTAGCTAACGAATCAGCGATATCATCAGGCAATAGATCGCGACGAGTGGATAATATTTGACCAAACTTTACAAAGATAGGCCCCAGATCTTGTAAGGCCAAACGTAACCGTTCACCACGAGGGATATCAGCCTGATGCTGCCAGCGGTAGGGAGATAAAAAACTTAAATAACGTAATGGGCGCAGTAAGTGGGTCGCTTGAATAAACTCATCTAAACGGTGTTTTGCTAACACATGATTAATTTGAACTAGCCGATATAATTGTCGTAATCTCATCAGATACTGCCTTGTAATCTGTTAATACGTGCTTCGATACGATCAAAGTCGGCACGTAGTTTATCTATGTCGTTCATATAGTCCTTGATTTGTGATTTATCAGGTAATATTCGAATCTCTTCACGCAAATATTCAGCAATATTTTGTTGCATTGATTGATGAGTATTTTGAGCCCATGCGGCAAATTGTCTTATTCCATGGGCAATAGGATAAGCTAATGTATCGCCTGTCAGTTTGGCAAGCTGTGCTTCCCAATCAAAATCAAAACCATCTAGTAAATCGCGTAATTGTTTAGCAAATTGCACATCACCATGAATATCGATTTCGGCTGAAAATAGATTGTCAGGGTTATTGCCTAGTTTAATCAAGGTCAACGCATTTGCGGTGATGGTTAAGTCGGCAGATTGTTCAGAATCAGTGCTTAGTCGAATCTGTTGTTCGATGACCAACATGGTAATGATTTGATTGAAATCTTTAATATGAATGGCGATACAACGTTGTTCAAACTGATCAAGTTTGGCTTTGGTTTCTGGATCTTGTGCCAGTGCTACATTGATTGCTAGCTCAATTGGTTTGAGAAGGGTACTCATAGATTAAAACTTATAGCCACTGTGTAACGCTACGATACCCGCACTCATATTATTAAAGTCGCAGCGTTCAAAACCAGCATTAGCCATCATTTGTTTTAATGTTTGTTGATCAGGATGCATGCGAATGGATTCTGCTAAATAGCGATAACTTTCTTCATCGTTAGAAAATATTTTGCCAATTTTGGGTAGTAGTTTGAATGAATAAGTGTCGTAAATTGGTGCTAACCATTCGGCAGGTTTAGAGAATTCCAATATTAATAATTGGCCACCGGGTTTTAATACCCGAAACATTGAACGTAAGGCTGCATCTTTATCGGTTACATTGCGTAAGCCAAAGGCAATAGTGATGCAATCAAAACTGTTATCTGGGAAAGGTAGGCATTCAGCATTGGCCTGCACATAGTTAATATTGCCCGTAATGCCTTCATCGGTCAGACGGTCACGACCCACATTGAGCATGCTGGCATTGATATCTGCCAAGACCACTTTGCCAGTTGTGCCAACAAGTTTAGAAAACTTTAAGGCTAAATCACCGGTACCACCTGCAATATCAAGTACTTTGGCACCGCGACGCACTCCGCTAGTATGAATGGTAAATCGTTTCCATAGACGGTGAACCCCCATCGACATTAAATCATTCATCAAGTCATATTTGCTTGCAACCGAATGAAACACGCTAGCGACATGTTTGACCTTGTCTGCAGTGGGTACTTCTTTATAACCAAAGTGAGTGGTGTTTTTGTCTTCCACGCTTATAACCTTAATTTTGTCGTTGATAACCCGCTTGTTGAAGCCGATTTAAATAATCTTGCCAGTGTGTATCGTGTTCAGTTGATAGTTTGTATAAATAATCCCATGAAAACAAGCCGGTATTGTGACCATCATCAAAATGAATTTTGAGGGCATAATGTCCAACAGGTTCAATTTGGGAAATACCGACGTGTTCTTTATTCGTTTGTAGTATCTCTTGCCCCGGACCATGACCTTGTACCTCGGCAGAGGGTGAATACACACGGAGATATTCTGCTGATAAATTGTAGCTAGTATCACCGTAAGTAAGTTCAAGACTTTTGGATTTTTTATGCAGAGTTATGCCAGTAGGAGGATTAGTATTTGCCATGAGTAAACCTTACAGAATATAACGAGAAAGATCTTCGTCTTCGACTAAAATGGATAATTGTTGATTAACATAATCGGCATCAATAGTGATCTCTGTGGCGTCATCTTCTGCGGTGTTAAAAGAAATATCTTCAAGTAATTTTTCCAGCATAGTATGTAGGCGACGAGCACCAATATTTTCAGTTTGTTCATTGACTTGAAATGCTAACTCGGCAATACGTTGTATGCCATCTTCACTGAATGTTAAGTGGGAACCTTCAGTATTTAATAAGGCGATATATTGTTCGGTGAGAGAAGCATCTGGTTCAGTCAGAATACGAACAAACTCATCAGCACCTAAAGCATCTAATTCAACTCGAATTGGAAGACGACCTTGTAATTCAGGAATCAGATCGGATGGCTTGCTGAGATGAAATGCACCGGAGGCAATAAACAGAATATGATCTGTTTTTAACATACCGTATTTTGTGGAGACTGTACTCCCTTCCACTAAAGGCAGTAGGTCACGCTGTACTCCAGCACGAGATACATCAGCACCATTACCACCTTCACTGCGATGGGTGATTTTATCAATTTCATCTAGAAATACGATGCCATCTTGTTCGACAGATTCAATAACTTGCGCTTTTAAATCTTCTTCATTAATTAGCTTAGTCGCTTCCTCTTCTGATAATGCACGCAATGCTTTAGCAACAGTGAGTTTGCGAGTAGTAGTGCGTGAAGACCCCATATTTTGGAACATCTCTTGTAACTGAGTGGTCATTTCTTCCATACCAGGTGGTGACATGATTTCAACACCGACGCTGGGTACATTGAGTTCTAATTCAATCTCACGATCATCCAATTTTCCTTCACGTAACATTTTACGGAAACGTTGACGTGTTGCTGAATCATCTTCTGTTTGGACTTGATCGCGAGCAGGGCGGAGTAGTGCATCTAAAATACGATCTTCAGCGGCATCTTCAGCGCGTGTTTTTACCGCTTCAACTGCATTCTCGCGCAACATTTTCATTGCCATTTCAGCAAGATCACGAATAATCGATTCAACATCACGGCCGACATAACCGACTTCAGTAAACTTAGTCGCCTCAATTTTAATAAAAGGCGCGTTAGCTAAAGAGGCTAAGCGGCGTGCTATCTCAGTTTTACCCACACCTGTTGGGCCGATCATCAAGATATTTTTTGGGGTAATTTCTTGTTGCAGTTCAGCTGATAATTGTTTACGGCGCCAGCGATTACGTAAGGCAATCGCAACGGCTTTTTTAGCCGCTTGTTGGCCAACAATATGTTTATCTAATTCTTGAACAATTTGCTTGGGTGTTAATGCTTGCATAGTGATCTGTTACGACTCGCTGTCTAAGGTTTCGATGGTGAGATTGTGATTGGTGTAAATACAAATGTCCGCGGCAATATTAAGGCTTTTTTCGACAATATCTTGGGCGCTTAAATCGGTGTTTTGAAATAATGCTGTTGCTGCTGATTGGGCAAAAGGACCGCCAGAGCCAATAGCCATTAAGCCATTCTCTGGTTCAATAACATCGCCATTACCCGTAATAATGAGTGATGATTGGCTATCAGCAACAGCTAGTAATGCATCTAGTTTTCGCATCATGCGGTCAGTACGCCAGTCTTTTGCTAACTCAAGTGCACTTCGAGTGAGATTACCCTGATGTTTTTCGAGTTTGGCTTCAAAACGTTCAAATAAAGTAAACGCGTCAGCGGTGCCGCCTGCGAAGCCTGCAATGACTTTGTCATGGTATAAACGACGTACTTTACGGGCGTTACTTTTCATCACCGTATTGCCCATACTGACTTGGCCATCTCCACCAATAACTACTTTGCCGTTACGGCGATAAGATAGGATCGTAGTACCGCGGTACTGCTCCATAATTAAACTCCTACATAATAATGTGCTAAAGCGCAGAGTAGTATACTATGTGCTGTTTTCAAGCGCAGTGATAATTCAGAGATACCTTTATATAGATATGGGATTAGTCACTCTAATCCACAGCTAGATTCTTTGGCTAACTTTATTGTTGACAAGGAGTGGTGTATTACTGCAAAATGGCCGGCTTTGTAGTGGAGGGGTTCCCGAGTGGTCAAAGGGATCAGACTGTAAATCTGACGGCTCAGCCTTCGGAGGTTCAAATCCTCCCCCCTCCACCATTTAAATAATGAGTGTATTATAAAGAGTTAAATTGTGTTTGCGGGTGTAGTTCAATGGTAGAACTCCAGCCTTCCAAGCTGATCACGTGGGTTCGATTCCCATCACCCGCTCCATTTTTGCTTTGGATAAGGCCCGCATAGCTCAGTTGGTAGAGCGCATCCATGGTAAGGATGAGGTCATCAGTTCGATTCTGATTGTGGGCTCCACAATTTGTATTTTGATTGGGCAAGTATTTTCTTGTCTTGTTTGTTTTTGTTATAGCTAAATAATAGTGACGGGGAGACGGGTCATGGCTAAAGAAAAATTTGAGCGTAATAAGCCACATGTAAATGTGGGCACGATTGGTCACGTAGATCATGGTAAGACGACATTGACAGCAGCGATTACAAAAGTAATGGCAGAAGCTCAAGGTGGAGAAGTAAAATCATTTGCTGACATTGATAATGCACCAGAAGAAAGAGAGCGTGGCATTACCATCTCAACATCACATGTTGAATATGAAACGGCAAATCGTCACTACGCCCACGTAGATTGCCCAGGCCATGCTGATTACGTTAAAAACATGATCACCGGTGCGGCACAAATGGACGGCGCTATCTTAGTTGTTAACGCAGCAGACGGGCCAATGCCACAAACACGTGAGCACATCCTATTATCACGTCAAGTAGGTGTTCCTTACATTATCGTATTCATGAATAAAGCCGACATGGTTGATGATGAAGAACTTATCGAACTTGTTGAAATGGAAATTCGTGAGTTATTAGACAAATATGACTTCCCTGGTGATGACACTCCTATTATTGTGGGTAGTGCGCTTAAAGCCTTAGAAGGTGACACCAGTGAAATTGGTGTACCGTCTATCGTCAGATTAGGTGAAGCGATGGACAGCTACTTCCCAGAACCTGTTCGTGCGATTGATGGACCGTTCCTGATGCCGATTGAAGACGTATTCTCAATTTCTGGTCGTGGAACTGTTGTAACTGGTCGTATCGAGCGCGGAATTGTTAAAGTTGGTGAAGAGCTTGAAATCGTTGGTATTAAAGAAACAGCGAAGACGACATGTACCGGTGTTGAAATGTTCCGTAAATTACTTGATGAAGGTATGGCGGGCGACAACGTAGGTGTATTGTTACGTGGTACTAAGCGTGAAGACGTTGACCGCGGTCAAGTATTAGCGCACGTTGGATCAATTAATCCACACACCCGTTTTGATGCAGAAGTTTACATCTTGTCGAAAGACGAAGGTGGTCGACATACACCATTCTTTAATGGTTATCGTCCACAGTTCTACTTCCGTACAACAGACGTTACCGGCGCATGTGATTTACCAGCAGGTATTGAAATGGTAATGCCTGGTGACAATGTTAAAATGGACGTAACTTTGATCGCACCGATTGCGATGGAAGAAGGATTACGTTTTGCTATTCGTGAAGGTGGCCGTACAGTCGGTGCCGGCGTCGTTAGTAAGATTACTGAGTAAAGAGTAAAAAAAGGGTTGAGGACTTTTTGGAATCCTCGTCTAGCTTTAAAGTGTATGTGTTAGGCCAGTAGCTCAATTGGCAGAGCGACGGTCTCCAAAACCGTAGGTTGGGGGTTCGATTCCCTCCTGGCCTGCCATTTTGTCTTCTTCGAGAGAGTAAGTAACGAAATTATAATGGCAGATAATATTAAATTAGCTTCCGCGCTCATCATTACGATGGCTGCGATTGCATCATTTTATAACTACGCAGAGTATTCTACGTTGTTAAGAGTGCTTGGCCTGCTTGCAGCGGTCGGGCTTTCGTTGTTTATAGCGTCTAAAACGGCTGTGGGTTCAACGATGTTGAGCTATGTGCGAGATACGCAGATAGAAGTGCGAAAAGTCGTTTGGCCTTCACGTCAAGAAACAGTGCAAACAACGATGATAGTGTTATTGATGGTGATGGTTGTGGCCTTAATACTATGGGCATTTGATTCATTATTGGGTTGGGCGGTTCGCGCTCTAACGCTATAAGGTAGGGTTTGAATAATGAGTAAACAGTGGTATGTAATTCAAGCTTTTTCTGGCTATGAAGCACAAGTGCAGCGATCTTTAGAAGAACGTATTGAACGCTTTGGATTGCAAGATAAGTTTGGCGAAATTCTAGTGCCAACTGAAGAAGTGGTTGAAATGCGCGAAGGGCAGAAGCGTAAAAGTGAACGTAAGTTCTTTCCAGGCTATGTATTGGTCAATATGGAAATGGACGATGAAACATGGCATGTAGTGAATGACATTCCGCGTGTACTTCGTTTTATTGGTGGTACCGGTGATCGACCTGTACCTATTTCACAAGCTGAAGCCGACAATATCTTACAGCGTGTACATGATAGTGAAGAAAGTCCAAGACCTAAGGTCTTGTTCGAGCCGGGCGAAGTGGTTCGTGTTGTTGATGGTCCATTTAATGACTTCACCGGTGTCGTAGAAGAAGTGAATTACGAGAAAAGCAAAATGCGTGTTGAGGTGGTCATATTTGGTCGTTCTACACCTGTTGAGCTTGACTTTAGCCAAGTCGCTAAAGGTTAAGAATTATTATCCAGCATGTTTGCTGGTTTTGTTGTTGGGGAGCCGAAAGGCGTTTGAACCCGTTGAGGAGTAAATAATGGCTAAGAAGATCGATGCCTATATCAAGCTGCAAGTGCCAGCTGGGTCGGCTAATCCAAGTCCTCCTGTTGGTCCTGCTTTAGGTCAACATGGTGTTAATATCATGGAGTTTTGTAAAGCATTTAATGCTAAAACTCAAAGCATGGAATCAGGTTTACCGATTCCTGTTGTTATCACAGTATTTAATGATAAAAGTTTCACTTTTATCACTAAAACACCACCGGCAGCAGTATTGCTATTAAAAGCAGCTGGTTTAAAAAGTGGTAGCGGCACACCTAATACCGATAAAGTTGGAACAGTTAATCGTGCTCAGCTAGAAGAAATTGCAACAACTAAAATGCCTGATTTGACTGCGTCAAATATGGATGCAGCTGTTAGAACGATCGCCGGTACTGCACGTAGTATGGGATTGAACACGGAGGGTGTTAAATAATGGCTACTATGGGTAAAAGAAGTCGCGCTATTCGTGAAAAATTAGACGTAACTAAACAATATGCAGCTGCTGAAGCATTAGCCTTCATTAAAGAAAATGCGTCTGCTAAGTTTGTAGAATCAATTGATGTGGCAGTTAACCTTGGTGTTGATCCACGTAAATCTGATCAGGTTGTCCGTAGCTCTACGGTATTACCAAACGGTACAGGTAAAACTGTTCGCGTTGCAGTATTTGCACAAGGTGCTAATGCTGATGCAGCAAAAGAAGCCGGTGCGGATATCGTTGGTTTTGAGGATTTAGCGGAATCAATTAAAGCCGGTAATATGGATTTTGATGTCGTGATTGCATCACCAGATGCAATGCGTGTTGTGGGTACACTAGGTCAAATATTAGGTCCACGCGGTTTAATGCCTAATCCTAAAGTGGGTACAGTGACTCCAAAGGTTGCCGAAGCTGTTAAAAATGCTAAATCTGGTCAAGTTCGTTACCGTACGGATAAGGCTGGAATTATCCATTGCCCTATCGGTAATGCCAGCTTTGAAGTTGAAGCATTACAGCAAAACCTTGTTGCACTGCTTGATGACTTGAATAAGTTAAAACCAAGCTCGGCGAAAGGTGTTTATCTGAAAAAAATTAGCGTTTCTAGCACCATGGGTGCTGGTCTCGTACTAGATAAGTCATTCTTAGACAAAGATTGACTTGAAAATTTGGACCTCCCGATAAAGTTTTTATCGGGTCGTCTAAGACCGTAGGTATGTGAGTTTAATCGATTACATTCGTGTAATGGGCCTACGCAGACGGGTTCAGCTGCAGAATTTCTGTGTTGAATGCCGTAAATGGTGGAAGAGGTTCGCCTCTTCTTTAGTTAGCAACAATTACTACTATTTTAAGTAGTGATCCTAGGGAGGTAAACTTAGGTGGCAATGAATCTGGAAGGAAAAAAGGCCGTCGTTGCTGAGGTCGCTGAAGTAGCATCAAGCGCTTTCTCTGCTGTTGCAGCAGAATATCGTGGATTGTCTGTTTCAGATATGACTGAGCTACGTGTTGAAGCCCGCAAAGAGAATGTTTATTTGCGTGTTATTAGAAACACATTAGCTAAACGTGCCGTAGAGGGTACTGATTTCGCCTGCATGCAGGAAGGAATGACAGGACCTTTGGTGTTTGGATTTTCAACAGAAGATCCAGGTGCTGTTGCACGAGTCATGAGTGGTTTTTCTAAAGAAAACGACAAACTTGAAATCAAAATGGTTTCTCTTGGCGGTAAATTATTACCGGCTACTGATATTGAGAAACTAGCCAAAATGCCGACTAAGGATCAAGCAATTGCGATCCTTATGGGCACTATGAAGGCACCGGTTGAGAAGTTTGTACGTACTTTGGTTGCACCGACCAGCAAGATGGTTCGTACGCTCGCGGCTGTCCGCGATGCGAAAGAAGCAGCTTAATCCCATTAGGGTTTGAGTTGTACGTAATTAATTCTGTAAGTTTGAAATTAGGAAAATAAGATGGCTAAAGTAAAACAAGAAGATATTTTGGAAGCTATTTCCAATATGACAGTTGTTGAGGTCGTAGATTTGATCGAAGCAATGGAAGAAAAATTTGGCGTAACTGCCGCTGCTCCAGTAGCTGTTGCTGCTGCCGGTGGTGCTGACGAAGGTGCTGCTGCTGTGGAACAAACTGAATTTGACGTTGTAATGTCAAGCTTTGGTGAAAACAAAGTAAAAGTTATCAAAGCAGTTCGTTCTATCACTGGTCTTGGTTTGAAAGAAGCTAAAGATATGGTTGAAGCTGTACCTGCAACGATTAAAGAAGCTGTTGAAAAAGCCGAAGCTGAAGATGTTGTTAAACAACTTACTGAAGCTGGTGCGACTGCTGAAGTTAAATAAGCAATCCATCGATCATGGAGACTATTTAGTCTCAATGATATAGAAACTGGCTGGTGATTTTTTGTCACCGGCCTTTTTCCGTTGCTGGTCAGTGATAAAAATAATCACTGAAACAATAAATACAATATGACAAACCCTTACTTTTACATGTGTGAAGTTGGGATGTCTCTTGAGGTGTAATAAATGGCTTATACGTTTACCGAGAAAAAACGGATTCGTAAAGATTTTGGCAAGCGTCCAAGTGTCTTGAATGTTCCGAACTTACTTGCAACCCAGGTCAATTCATATCAGAACTTCTTGCAACAGGGCGTTGTGGCTGACGAACGTTCAGCTAAAGGTTTGCACGCTGCATTTGGTTCGGTGTTCCCAATTAAAAGCCATACGGGCATGGCTGAACTACAGTATGTAAGCTACCGCCTTGGCACACCGTCGTTTGAAGTTAAAGAATGTCAATTACGTGGTGTGACGTATGCGGCACCGCTACGCGTTAAAATGCGTCTTGTCATTTATGATAAAGAGGCGTCAACTGCTAAGTCTAAAGTTGTTAAAGACATTAAAGAGCAGGAAGTATATATGGGAGAAATCCCACTAATGACAGAGAAAGGTAACTTTGTCATTAACGGTACGGAGCGAGTAATTGTGTCTCAATTACATCGTTCTCCAGGTGTGTTCTTTGATAGTGATAAAGGTAAAACACACTCGTCCGGTAAAATCTTATTCAATGCACGAGTGATCCCGTATCGTGGTTCATGGTTAGATTTTGAATTTGATCCTAAAGATGCAGTATTTGTACGTATCGATCGTCGTCGTAAATTACCTGCGACTATTCTATTGCGTGCACTTGATTACAGCACTGAAGACATATTAGCTCTTTTCTTTGAGACAGATACCTTTACCAAAAAAGGTGATGGTTTTGAATTTACACTAGAGCCACAACGTTTACGTGGGCAAACAATACCGTTTGAAATTGTCAGCGCTAAGGGTGATGTTATTGTTGATGCCGATCATCAAGTAACAGGCCGTCATGTCCGTAAGATGGAAAAAGCGGGTATGACAAGCTTGATGGTACCGGTGACCTATTTAATTGGCAAAGTGATTGCCAAAGATATGATCGATACTGATACGGGCGAGCTTATTCTTTCAGCTAACGACGAAATTACGGAAGAAACATTAGAAACCATAGCTCGTTTTGATATTTCAACTATCGAAACAATCTACTTTAATGATTTGGATCATGGTCCCTATATTTCAAACACCTTGCGTTTAGATGAAACAACGACAGCTTTAGAAGCTAAAGTTGAAGTCTATCGCATGATGCGACCTGGTGAGCCACCGACACAAGATTCGGCCCAAAACTTATTCAAAAACCTATTTTTCGCGACAGAACGCTATGATTTGTCAGGCGTAGGTCGCATGAAATTTAACCGTCGATTAGGTCGTGAAGGTCTGGAAGGCGAAGGTATTCTATCTAGAGAAGATATTGTTGATGTAGTACTTGAATTACTCAACATACGAAATGGTCTTGGTATTGTTGATGATATTGACCATCTCGGTAACCGTCGTGTTCGTAGCGTCGGTGAAATGGCTGAAAATCAATTCCGTGTTGGTTTAGTTCGAGTTGAGCGTGCTGTTCGTGAGCGTTTAAGTATTGCCGAATCTGAAGGTTTAATGCCACAGCAATTAATTAATGCTAAACCAGTTGCTGCGGCCATTAAAGAATTCTTTGGTTCAAGCCAGTTATCACAGTTTATGGATCAAAATAATCCATTATCTGAAGTAACACACAAACGTCGTGTATCAGCATTAGGTCCGGGTGGTTTAACGCGTGAACGTGCTGGATTTGAAGTGCGTGATGTACATCCGACTCATTATGGTCGTGTTTGTCCAATTGAAACACCTGAGGGACCAAACATCGGTTTGATCAACTCTTTGGCTATTTATGCTCGCACCAATGAATATGGTTTTATCGAAACACCGTATCGTAAAGTGATCAATGGTAAAGCGACTACAGATATTACCTATTTGTCAGCGATTGATGAAGGTGAATTCAAAATCGCTCAGGCAACAATTAACTTGAATGATAAAAATGAAATTCAAGACAATATGGTGCCATGTCGTTATAAAAATGAATTTTCATTAATGCCAGCAGATCAAGTGGAATATATGGACGTATCACCACGCCAAGTGGTATCGGTTGCGGCCTCATTGATTCCATTCTTGGAACATGATGATGCTAACCGTGCATTGATGGGCTCGAACATGCAACGTCAAGCTGTTCCAACATTACGCGCTGAAAAACCGATTGTTGGTACCGGTATGGAGCGTGTTGTTGCTAGAGATTCAGGTGTTATGGTTATCGCCCGTCGTGGTGGTACTGTGGATTCTGTTGATGCCAGCCGTATTGTTATCCGTGTTAACGATGATGAGGCGGGCGATGCTGATTCAGGTGTCGATATTTACAACTTGACCAAATATGCACGTTCAAATCAAAGTACTTGTATTAACCAGACTCCATTGGTTAAACCGGGTGATGTGATTGCTAAAGACGATGTGTTGGCGGATGGCCCATCTACCGATAAAGGTGAATTGGCACTAGGTCAAAACATGTTAATCGCATTCATGCCGTGGAACGGTTATAACTTTGAAGATTCGATTCTGGTTTCGGAACGTGTCGTTGAAGAAGATCGTTTCACCACTATCCATATTAATGAATTGAACTGTTTAGCCCGTGATACTAAATTAGGTACGGAAGAAATTACCAGTGATATTCCTAATGTTAGTGAAAGTGCATTATCGAAATTGGATGAATCCGGTATCGTTTATGTTGGTGCCGAAGTTGAGCCAGGTGATATTCTGGTTGGTAAAGTAACACCTAAAGGTGAAACACAACTGACTCCTGAAGAGAAATTGCTCCGTGCAATCTTTGGTGAGAAAGCGGCGGATGTTAAAGATTCATCATTGCGCGTGCCTTCAAGCACATTTGGTACTGTTATTGATGTTCAAGTTTTCACTCGTGATGGTGTTGATAAAGATGAACGTGCTATTGCAATTGAAACAGCAGAGCTGGAAAAAGTACGTGCCGACTTAAAAGATCAGCATCGTATTATTGTTGATGACGTATTTGCTCGACTTGAAAAATCATTGTCAGGTAAAGTCGCTAAGAGTGGTCCTGGTCTTGATAAAGGTAGCAAAGTTACTAAGGCTTATTTGAAAAAATTGGAGCATTCAAAATGGTTTGATTTGAACATGGAATTAGACACATTAAATGCCCAGTTAGAAACGGCTGTAGAGCAAATCAAACAATATCGTCAAGATATGGATGATGCTTATGAAATCAAGAAAAATAAATTGATTGCAGGGCATGATCTTGCGCCAGGTGTACAGCGTATGGTTAAGGTGTTCTTGGCTGTCAAACGTCGTATTCAACCGGGTGATAAAATGGCGGGTCGTCATGGTAATAAAGGTGTTATTTCAAACATCGTACCCGTTGAAGACATGCCGTACACCGCAGATGGCCGCCCAGTAGATATCGTGTTAAATCCTCTTGGTGTACCTTCTCGAATGAATATCGGACAGGTTCTGGAGATTCATTTAGGTTGGGCTGCTAAAGGTGTTGGTTTTAAGATTGCTGAAATGTTAGATGAGCAACGCGAAATTTCTGAACTACGTGAGTTCTTAGAGAAAGTTTATAACACTAGCGGTAAACAGGAAGATCTTGACTCGTTAACTGACGATGAAATTATCGAAATGGCGGGCAACTTACGAGGTGGTGTGCCGATGGCAACCCCAGTATTTGATGGCGCTTCAGAAAATGAAATCAAAGACATGTTGGAATTGGCTGGTTTACCACGTAGTGGTCAGGCACGGTTGATTGATGGACGTACAGGTGATTATTTTGATCGTCCCGTCACCGTTGGTTACATGCATATGTTGAAACTGAATCACTTGGTTGATGACAAAATGCATGCACGTTCTACGGGTCCATACAGTCTTGTTACTCAACAGCCATTGGGTGGTAAAGCCCAATTTGGTGGACAACGTTTCGGTGAGATGGAGGTATGGGCACTACAAGCTTATGGTGCTGCTTACACATTACAAGAAATGTTGACTGTGAAATCAGATGATGTCCATGGTCGGACCCGAATCTACAAAAACATTGTGGATGGTGATTATCGAATGGAAGCAGGCATGCCTGAATCCTTCAAAGTATTAACGCGCGAGATTCGTTCTCTCGGTATTGATATTGATTTGGTCGAAGACTAATCAAATTCATACGTAATTACTGATAATCAATATATTAGCCGTTAAACGGCAGCGGAGAAAGAAACATGAAAGATTTGCTTAATATGCTCAAGCAACAATCTCAGCCAGAAGAGTTTGATGCCATTCGAATTGGTTTGGCATCACCAAAAATGGTGCGTTCTTGGTCTTTTGGTGAAGTTAAAAAACCAGAAACGATCAACTACCGTACTTTTAAGCCAGAACGTGAAGGCCTATTTTGTTGCAAGATTTTTGGTCCTGTAAAAGACTATGAGTGTTTATGTGGTAAATATAAACGTCTGAAACATCGTGGTGTTGTCTGTGAAAAATGTGGTGTTGAAGTCACCGTGGCTAAAGTACGTCGTGAACGTATGGCTCATATTGAGTTAGCGAGCCCAGTAGCACATATTTGGTTCTTGAAATCATTACCATCACGTATTTCATTGTTCTTAGACATGACATTGCGTGATCTTGAACGTGTTTTATATTTTGAAGCGTTTATTGTTGTTGACCCAGGCATGACAGCACTTGAAAAAGGCACATTGCTTTCTGATGACACATTTTTGCAAGCTGTTGAAGAGTATGGTGACGAATTTGATGCTCGCATGGGCGCCGAAGCGGTACAGCAATTATTGCGTAATATTGATCTTGAACAAGAAGTAGAATTAATCCGTGAAGGAATTGAAGCCACTAATTCTGAAACCAAAATTAAGAAACTAACCAAACGTTTGAAATTAATGGAAGCCTTCCAAACTTCTGGTAACAAACCAGAATGGATGGTGATGGAAGTATTGCCAGTATTACCACCCGATCTACGTCCATTAGTACCACTTGATGGTGGCCGTTTTGCCACATCTGATCTGAATGATTTGTATCGCCGTGTTATTAACCGTAATAATCGTTTGAAACGACTGTTAGATTTGAATGCACCGGATATCATTGTGCGTAACGAAAAACGCATGCTGCAAGAGTCTGTTGATGCCTTGCTAGATAATGGTCGTCGTGGTCGCGCTATCACCGGTACTAATCGCATGCCATTGAAATCATTGGCAGATATGATTAAGGGTAAACAAGGTCGTTTCCGTCAAAACTTATTGGGTAAACGTGTTGACTACTCTGGTCGTTCAGTCATCGTAGTAGGTCCATACTTGAAATTACATCAATGTGGTCTCCCTAAAAAAATGGCTTTGGAATTATTCAAACCATTTATCTACGGAAAATTGGAACGTGCAGGTTTAGCGACAACGATTAAAGCGGCTAAGAAAATGGTTGAGCGTGAGGGTCCTGAGGTTTGGGATATCCTTGCTGATGTCATTCGCGAACATCCAATTATGCTTAACCGTGCGCCAACACTGCATAGATTAGGTATCCAAGCATTTGAACCATTATTGATCGAAGGTAAAGCGATTCAACTTCATCCACTGGTATGTAGTGCCTTTAATGCCGACTTTGATGGTGACCAAATGGCGGTACACGTACCATTGTCACTCGAAGCACAATTAGAAGCGCGTACATTGTTAATGGCGACCAACAATATTTTGTCTCCTGCCAATGGTGAGCCTGTCATTGTGCCATCACAAGACGTGGTGTTGGGCTTGTATTACATGACTCGTGAGTTGATCAATGTAAAAGGAGAAGGTCTTAAGTTTGCTGATCTAGCTGAGTTAAAACGTGCTCATGACAATGGTGCAGTGGCATTGCATGCCAAAATCACCGTGCGTCTTGATGAAACTGACGTCACGTTACCCGAGCCGGAACAACAACGAACAATCCGTGTTGATACGACAGTAGGTCGCGCAATCTTATTTGGTATCGTGCCAACAGGTTTGCCATTCTCAGTAGTTGATCGTTCAATGACTAAGAAAGCACTGGGTGATTTGATTAACGTTTGTTATCGTCGTTTAGGATTGAAAAACACGGTAATCTTTGCCGATCAATTAATGTATTTGGGCTTTACACAAGCAACTAGATCGGGTGCATCTGTTGGGATTGACGATATGGTTATCCCAGAAAGCAAAGCAGATATTTTGGCTGCAGCCGAAGCTGAAGTAGAAGAAATTGCAAATCAATATGCCTCTGGTTTGGTTACCGATGGTGAGCGTTATAACAAAATCATTGATATCTGGTCACGAACTAATGATCAAATCGCCAATGCGATGATGGATGGTTTAGGTTCAGATACGGTTATTGATGCTGAAGGTAACGAAGTCAAACAACAATCCATGAACTCCATCTATATGATGGCTGATTCTGGTGCACGTGGTTCTGCTGCCCAGATTCGTCAGTTAGCCGGTATGCGTGGTTTGATGGCTAAACCAGATGGGTCAATTATTGAAACACCGATCACGGCTAACTTCCGTGAGGGATTGGACGTACTTCAATACTTTATTTCTACTCATGGTGCTCGTAAAGGTTTGGCCGATACGGCATTGAAAACGGCTAACTCGGGTTATCTGACACGTCGTTTGGTCGATGTATCACAAGACTTAGTAGTGGTAGAAGAAGATTGTGGCACTGATAAAGGTATCAGTATGACACCGATTATTGAGGGTGGTGATGTTGTCGAACCTTTGGGTGAACGTGTTCTTGGCCGTGTTGTTGCCCAAGATGTAATGACCACAGATGGTGCTGACGTAGTGATTGCTGCAGGCATGATGATGGATGAAGATTCTATTGTCTTGCTAGAGCAAAAAGGTATCGATGAAGTCATGGTACGCTCAGCTATTACCTGTGAGTCTCGTCATGGTGTGTGTACATTGTGTTACGGACGTGATTTAGGCCGTGGCGAGAAAATTAATGTCGGTGAAGCAGTGGGTGTTATCGCGGCACAATCAATTGGTGAGCCTGGTACACAGTTAACAATGCGTACCTTCCATATTGGTGGTGCAGCATCGAGAACAGCGGCTGATAATTCAGTTGCCTTGAAGTTTAAAGGTAATATCCGTTTCCATAACATTAAGTCAGTACAACATGAGAGTGGTAAGTTTATTGCCGTATCTCGTTCAGGTGAATTACACCTGATTGATGAGAATGGCCGTGAGCGTGAACGTTATAAAGTACCATATGGTTCAGAAATCAGTGTTGCTGATAATGAAGCTGTTGAGGCTGGTCAAATCGTAGCAACATGGGACCCACATACCCATCCAGTTGTAACGGAAATGGCGGGTCGTGTGGTCATTAAAGATCTTGTTGAAGGCGTTACTATCGATAAACAAGTCGATGATGTTACCGGTCTAACAAGTTTGACTGTTCGCGATCCAAAACAACGCAGTACTGCTGCTAAAGATATGAGACCAATGGTTAAATTGGTCGATAATGATGGTAATGATGTCTTCATCGTAGGTACTGATATTCCTGCACAGTATTTCTTACCGGGTGGTGCGATTGTTCGTGTTACTGATGGTGAAGATGTCAGTGTCGGTGATGTACTCGCTCGAATTCCACAAGAAAGTAGTAAAACACGTGATATCACTGGTGGTCTACCGCGTGTTGCTGACTTGTTTGAAGCACGTAAGCCTAAAGATCCAGCGTTGATGGCCGAAATTTCAGGTACCATCAGTTTTGGTAAGGAAACGAAAGGTAAGCAACGATTAGTGATTACACCAAAAGAAGGTGAAATCCATGAGGAGCTTATTCCAAAATGGCGCCATGTATCTGTGTTTGAAGGTGAACATATTGAGAAAGGTGAATTAGTAGTTGATGGGCCAGAAGATCCACATGATATTTTACGATTGAAAGGTGTGTTGCCGTTAGCAAACTATATGTCGAATGAAGTTCAAGAAGTTTATCGTTTACAAGGTGTAAAAATTAATGATAAGCATATCGAAGTTATCGTGCGTCAAATGCTACGTAAAATAGAGATTGCTTCACCTGGCGACACGGGTTTCCTTAGAGGCGAGCACGTTGACCACGATACGCTATTAGAAGCAAATGATGTTGTACGTGCGGCTGGTAAACTTGAAGGTACATTTAAACATCAACTATTAGGTATTACTAAAGCATCGTTGGCGACTGACTCATTTATTTCGGCAGCGTCGTTCCAAGAAACAACTCGCGTGTTAACAGATGCGGCGGTGACTGGAAAACGTGATAGTTTACGTGGTCTAAAAGAGAACGTAATTGTAGGTCGATTGATTCCTGCGGGAACCGGTTTGGCTTACCATAAGGAACGTTATCGTAAACGTCATCAAGCTAAGGCAGCGGTTGCTGTAGAAAAGCCTGCACCAGTCGCTCAAGTTGAAGATGATAAAGAGACTTTGGAAAAGGTATCTTAAACAAAAGAGATCTTGACTCAATGCTTGATTGAGTAGTAAAATCCCTCTTCTTTGTCGGGCCTCCTATCGGGGGCCCGCTTTATTTACTGGTAAAGCAATCAATTTTCGATCGCTATTTACTGTAATTTTGAATTTATAGGTAAGGCTGTACTTTAATGGCAACAATAAATCAGTTGGTTCGTAAACCACGTGTAAAACAAAAGAAAAAGAATAACGTACCTGCGTTGCAGGCATGTCCTCAGCGTCGCGGTGTATGTACTCGTGTCTATACAACGACGCCTAAGAAACCGAACTCTGCGATGCGTAAAGTAGCTCGCGTACGTTTGACGAATGGCTTTGAAGTAACATCGTATATCGGTGGTGAAGGCCATAACTTGCAAGAGCATAGTGTGGTATTGATTCGTGGTGGTCGTGTTAAAGATTTACCGGGTGTTCGTTACCATACAGTTCGTGGTGCATTGGATACGTCAGGTGTTACAGCTCGTCGCCAAGGTCGCTCTAAGTATGGCGCTAAGCGTCCAAAGAGCTAATAGTCGTTTTATACGTCTAGATAGATATTTAAGAATTAGGAAAGAGTTATGCCAAGAAGAAGAGTTGTTGCTAAGCGTGAAGCGTTGCCAGATCCAAAGTTTTCAAACGTTGGACTTGCTAAATTTATTAACGTGATGATGCATGATGGTAAAAAATCTGTAGCTGAAAAAATTGCTTATGATGCATTAGATACTGTTGCAGAAAATAAAAGTACAGGTGCTTTAGAGATTTTTCAGCAAGCGCTTGAAAACATCAGCCCAATGGTAGAAGTAAAATCACGCCGTGTAGGTGGTGCTACTTACCAAGTTCCTGTTGAGGTTCGTCCCGAGCGTCGTGTTGCATTAGCAATGCGTTGGTTAGCAGAAGCCGCTCGTAAACGCGGTGAGAAATCAATGGCGTTACGTTTGGCCGGCGAGCTTGGTGATGCTTTTGATGGCAAAGGTTCTGCGGTTAAGAAGAAAGAAGATACCCACCGTATGGCAGAAGCAAACAAGGCGTTTTCTCACTTCCGTTTTTAGTTTTACCTTCGAGTCAGAATATATGGCTCGAAGTTAGTTATCAGTTACACCGTTCTTTAACAATTTATTAGCTTAAGAGTACCGACTAGTGGCACGAAGCACACCTATAAATCGATACCGTAATATCGGCATCATGGCGCATATCGACGCGGGTAAAACCACGACGACTGAACGCGTGTTGTTCTATACCGGTGTGTCGCATAAAATTGGTGAAGTTCACGATGGTGCTGCCACGATGGATTGGATGGAGCAAGAGCAAGAGCGTGGCATAACGATTACCTCAGCCGCAACCACCTGTTTTTGGTCTGGTATGGATAAACAATTCCCACGGCATCGTATTAATATCATTGATACACCGGGTCACGTTGACTTCACGATTGAAGTGGAGCGTTCACTGCGTGTTCTTGATGGTGCTGTTGCAGTCTTTTGTGCAGTAGGTGGCGTAGAACCACAATCCGAAACAGTATGGCGACAAGCTAATAAATATAAAGTGCCTCGTATGGCATTCATCAATAAGATGGATCGCTCAGGTGCTGAATTCCTACGAGTTATTGAACAAATCAAACAGCGCTTAGGCGCAACCCCCATCCCTATGCAATTACCAATCGGCGCCGAAGAAACTTTTGAAGGCGTTATCGATCTCGTTCAAATGAAGGCGATTTATTGGAATGATGATGACATGGGTGTGACGTATGAGCTGCGTGATATTGCCCCAGGGATGCTTGCCGAATGTGAAGCACAGCGAGAGCTAATAATAGAAGCCGCTGCTGAAGCCAATGATGAGTTAATGGACAAATATTTGGAAGAGGGCGAGCTTTCAGAGCAGGAAATAAAACAAGGCATTCGCCAGAGAACCATTGCGAATGAAATTGTACCCGCATTTTGTGGTTCGGCTTTCAAAAACAAAGGTGTTCAAGCGATGCTTGACGCCGTTATTGAATACATGCCATCTCCAGAGGATGTGCCTGCTATTACTGGTGTGTTAGATGATAAAGACGGATCAGTTGGTGAACGACATGCAACTGATGAAGAACCATTTTCATCATTAGCCTTTAAAATTGCAACTGATCCTTTTGTTGGAACCCTCACTTTTTTCCGTGTCTATTCCGGAGTTCTAAAATCAGGTGATGCAGTTTACAACTCAGTAAAAGGTAAAAAAGAACGTATTGGTCGATTGGTGCAAATGCACAGTAATAGTCGTGAAGAAATTACCGAAGTACGCGCTGGAGATATTGCAGCCGCCATCGGTTTAAAAGACACCACGACAGGTGACACATTATGTAGCCCTAACCATTTGATCACACTTGAGCGAATGGAGTTTCCAGAGCCAGTTATTTCTGTTGCTATTGAGCCAAGAACGCAAGCCGATCAAGAGAAAATGGGTATTGCACTTGGCAAGCTGGCCAAAGAAGATCCTTCATTTAGAGTGACAACAGACGAAGAGTCTGCACAAACAATTATTGCCGGTATGGGTGAATTGCACCTTGATATTATTGTCGAGCGAATGAAAAGAGAGTTCTCTGTCGAAGCGAATGTCGGCGCCCCTCAGGTGGCTTACCGTGAAACAATCCGTAAAACAGTCGAAGCCGAAGGAAAGTTCGTGCGCCAAAGTGGTGGGCGAGGTCAATATGGCCATGTCTGGTTACGTTTGGAGCCGCAAAAAGCAGGATCAGGCTATGCCTTTGAAAATGCGACTGTAGGTGGTTCCGTACCAAGAGAATACATTTCATCTGTAGATAAGGGTATACAAGAGCAGATGAAAAATGGTGTAATAGCTGGCTACCCAGTTGAAGATGTCAAAGTGACATTATTTGACGGTTCTTATCACGACGTTGATTCGAATGAAATGGCGTTTAAGGTTGCTGGTTCACTAGGGTTTAAGAACGGTGCTTTAGAAGCGGATGCAGTTCTGCTTGAGCCAATGATGAAGATTGAAGTCGTAACACCAGAAGATTATATGGGCGATGTCATGGGCGATTTGAATCGTCGACGTGGTCTAGTGAGTGGGATGCAAGATTCGGCAGGCGGTAAAGTTATTAATGCCGAAGTGCCATTAGCCGAAATGTTCGGTTATGCAACAGATTTGCGTTCTGCAACGCAAGGTAGGGCAACATACTCAATGGAGTTTGCCCGCTATGCAGAAGCACCTAGTAATGTGACTGATGCAGTCGTTAGTAAAAGATAATTAAAGTATTAAATTGAGGTAGATCGAGATGGCTAAAGAAAAATTTGAGCGTAATAAGCCACATGTAAATGTGGGCACGATTGGTCACGTAGATCATGGTAAGACGACATTGACAGCAGCGATTACAAAAGTAATGGCAGAAGCTCAAGGTGGAGAAGTAAAATCATTTGCTGACATTGATAATGCACCAGAAGAAAGAGAGCGTGGCATTACCATCTCAACATCACATGTTGAATATGAAACGGCAAATCGTCACTACGCCCACGTAGATTGCCCAGGCCATGCTGATTACGTTAAAAACATGATCACCGGTGCGGCACAAATGGACGGCGCTATCTTAGTTGTTAACGCAGCAGACGGTCCAATGCCACAAACACGTGAGCACATCCTATTATCACGTCAAGTAGGTGTTCCTTACATTATCGTATTCATGAATAAAGCCGACATGGTTGATGATGAAGAACTTATCGAACTTGTTGAAATGGAAATTCGTGAGTTATTAGACAAATATGACTTCCCTGGTGATGACACTCCTATTATTGTGGGTAGTGCGCTTAAAGCCTTAGAAGGTGACACCAGTGAAATTGGTGTACCGTCTATCGTCAGATTAGGTGAAGCGATGGACAGCTACTTCCCAGAACCTGTTCGTGCGATTGATGGACCGTTCCTGATGCCGATTGAAGACGTATTCTCAATTTCTGGTCGTGGAACTGTTGTAACTGGTCGTATCGAGCGCGGAATTGTTAAAGTTGGTGAAGAGCTTGAAATCGTTGGTATTAAAGAAACAGCGAAGACGACATGTACCGGTGTTGAAATGTTCCGTAAATTACTTGATGAAGGTATGGCGGGCGACAACGTAGGTGTATTGTTACGTGGTACTAAGCGTGAAGACGTTGACCGCGGTCAAGTATTAGCGCACGTTGGATCAATTAATCCACACACCCGTTTTGATGCAGAAGTTTACATCTTGTCGAAAGACGAAGGTGGTCGACATACACCATTCTTTAATGGTTATCGTCCACAGTTCTACTTCCGTACAACAGACGTTACCGGCGCATGTGATTTACCAGCAGGTATTGAAATGGTAATGCCTGGTGACAATGTTAAAATGGACGTAACTTTGATCGCACCGATTGCGATGGAAGAAGGATTACGTTTTGCTATTCGTGAAGGTGGCCGTACAGTCGGTGCCGGCGTCGTTAGTAAGATTACTGAGTAAATAAAACATGGCAGCAACAACTCAAACTATTAGAATTAGACTGAAATCTTTCGATCATCGTTTGATCGATCAATCAGCTAAAGAAATCGTTGAAACAGCGAAACGTACTGGCGCTCGTGTTAATGGTCCTATTCCATTGCCGACTAAAAAAGAACGTTTCACCGTTTTGATTTCACCACACGTCAATAAAGATGCACGTGACCAGTACGAAATTCGTACACACAAACGTCTTATGGACATCGTTGAGCCTACTGATAAAACAGTAGACGCTTTAATGAAGCTGGACCTCGCCGCTGGCGTAGATGTTCAGATCAAGTTGAATTAAGGGGCAGCTCAATGACTATTGGACTTGTCGGCCGTAAACGTGGAATGACACGCGTCTTCACTGAAGATGGTGTATCAACACCTGTAACGGTAATTGAAATTGAACCAAATCGTATTAGCCAGTTAAAAACTGTTGATACTGATGGCTATAACGCAGTGCAAGTGACCGTTGGGTCGAAAAAAGCATCTCGTGTAACAAAGCCTCAGGCTGGACATTTTGCAAAAGCAGAAGCTTCTGCTGGTAGCAAAATGCACGAATTCAGAGTTGATGATACTGCTGATATGGAAGTAGGTTCAGAGATTAAAGTAACTATTTTTGAAGCTGGACAGGCGATTGATGTTACTGGTGTGACAAAAGGTAAAGGTTTTGCCGGTGTAATGAAGCGCTACAGTTTCCGTGGTGGTGATGCAACGCATGGTAACTCTGTTTCACATAGATCAGGTGGTTCTATTGGTCAATGTCAAACGCCGGGTCGCGTCTTTAAAGAAAAGAAAATGGCCGGCCACATGGGTGACGTCAAACGTACACTTCAGAATTTGTCTGTAGTACGTATTGATGAAGAGCGTAACTTGTTACTTGTGAAAGGCTCGGTGCCTGGAGCAAATGGTGGCAGCGTTATTATTTGTCCTGCGGTAAAAGCTTAAAAGATTCTTAGGGGAATATTTGTGGATCTTAAATTACAATCTTTCGATGGAAAAAAGGCTGGAGACATTACTGTTTCTGATGCTGTATTCGATCGTGAATATAATGAATCATTGGTTCATCAAGTTGTGACAGCTTATATGGCTGGTGCGCGTAGCGGTACGCATGCACAAAAAACACGCTCAGAAGTGCGCGGTGGTGGTCGAAAACCATTCGCACAGAAAGGTACAGGTCGTGCTCGTGCTGGTACTATTCGTAGCCCATTATGGCGCGGCGGTGGTGCTACATTTGCAGCGAAACCTCGCGACTATAGTCAAAAAGTTAATCGTAAAGTTTATCGCGGTGCTTTATGTTCAATCTTATCGGAATTGCGTCGTAATAATGCATTGATTATTGTCGATAAAGTTGAGCTGGAAACGCCTAAAACGAAAGACTTGTTAGCAAAGACAGCGGCTTTAGGTTTGAAAAATGCACTTATCGTTACTGAAAATGCAGCAGGAAACTTGGCGTTAGCTTCTCGTAACTTATATGACATTGCTGCTACTGATGCAGCGCATGTTAATCCGGTTGCGTTATTACGCTTTGAGAAAGTTGTGATGAGTGAAGACTCTGTTCGTAAGTTAGAGGAGTCATTGCTATGAATCAAGAACGCTTAACAAAAATTATCTTAGGCCCTGTTGTTGCGGAGAAGGCAACTCGTGTTGCTGAAAATAACAATCAAGTAGTACTAAAAGTATTACCGGGTGCTAACAAAACCGAAATCAAACAGGCTGTAGAAACCTTGTTTGATGTGAAAGTTGAATCAGTCACAACTGCAAATGTGAAAGGTAAAACCAAACGCACTGGCCGTACTATAGGCAAGCGTAGCGATTGGAAAAAAGCCTACGTCACATTGGCAGAGGGTGCTGATATTAACTTCCTTGGCGCAGAATAGAGGACACAGGAATGGCGTTAAAGAAAGCTAAACCTACATCAGCTGGTCGTAGATTTGTTGTTCAAGTTAAAACAGCCGATCTTCACAAAGGTGCACCATATGCTCCTTTGTTAGAAAAGAAAACCAAAACTGGTGGTAGAAATAATGCAGGCCGTATCACAGTAAGACATCGTGGTGGTGGTCACAAGCAACGTTATCGTTTAATTGATTTTAAACGTAATAAGGAAGGTATTCCTGCCGTTGTTGAGCGTATTGAATATGATCCAAACCGCACAGCCCATATCGCGTTATTAAGTTACGCAGATGGGGCGAAGTCGTACATTATCGCCCCTAAAGGTGTAGTGGCCGGCGATCGTCTGGAATCGGGTCCTGATGCTGCGATTCGTGCAGGTAACTGTATGACATTGTCATCAATACCATTAGGTAGCACAGTTCATTGTATTGAGATGAAGCCTGGTAAAGGTGCTCAGATTGCACGTGGTGCAGGTACAAGTGCTCAATATGTGGCTCGTGAGAATGGCTATGCAACATTACGTTTACGTAGTGGTGAAATGCGTAAAATATTGTTGGAATGTAAAGCAACCTTGGGTGAAGTAGGTAATGGAGAGCATTCATTGCGTTCACTTGGTAAAGCGGGTGCAACACGCTGGCGTGGTGTTCGTCCAACTGTTCGTGGTGTTGTGATGAATCCAGTTGACCATCCACATGGTGGTGGTGAAGGTCGTACATCGGGTGGTCGCCATCCAGTGTCGCCTTGGGGTATGCCGACAAAAGGCTACAAAACTCGTAAAAACAAACGTACGGATAATATGATCGTACGTCGTCGTAATCGTAAGTAAGGGTTAGGAATTAAGAATGCCGCGTTCAATTAAAAAAGGTCCTTTTATTGACCAACACCTTGAAAAAAAGGTTTTAGAAGCAGTAGAAACTAATAATAAGCGTCCGATTAAAACATGGTCTCGTCGATCTATGGTTATTCCGGACATGATTGGGTTGACGATTGCTATTCATAATGGAAGACAGCACATGCCTGTTTTCATTTCAGAAGATATGATCGGGCACAAGTTAGGTGAATTTGCACCAACTCGTACCTTTAGAGGTCATGTTTCTGATAAGAAATCGAGATAAGGTAAGAGATATGGCTACGACAGCAAAATATAGCTATGCACGCATTTCCGCACAGAAAGTGCGGTTGGTAGCAGATCAGATTAGAGGGTTGCCAGTTGAAAAGGCAATCAATGTGTTAACTTTCAGCCCTAAAAAGGCAGCCGTGTTAATGAAAGAAGTATTGAATTCTGCGATTGCAAATGCAGAACACAATGACGGTGCTGATATCGATGAGTTGTATGTGTCGGTAGTGATGGTTGATGAAGGTTCAACGATGAAACGTATGTCGCCACGAGCAAAAGGTCGTGGCAACAGTATCCTTAAACGTACAAGCCACATTACTGTGGTTGTTGACGAAAAGTAAGAGAGACGACTTATGGGACAAAAGGTTCACCCAATTGGTTTTAGACTTGGTATAATTAAGGATTGGAATTCGATCTGGTATGCGGATTCTGCACAATTTCCTGACATGTTAAATAAAGATCTGAAAGTACGTGAGTATTTGAAAAACAAATTATCACATGCGTCAGTAAGCAAGATTCAGATTGATAGACCAGCTAATAATGCAAAAATCACAATTCATACGGCTCGCCCTGGGATTGTCATCGGTAAAAAAGGTGAAGATATCGATAAGCTACGCAAAGAAGCGTCAGCTATTATGGGTATTCCTGTTACCGTTGGTGTCGAAGAAATTCGTAAGCCTGAGCTAGATGCAACTTTGGTTGCAGAAAGTGTGGCGCAACAATTAGAGCGTCGCATAATGTTTCGTCGTGCTATGAAACGTGCGGTTACAAATACTATGCGCCTAGGTGCTGAAGGTATTCGTATTAACGTTGCTGGTCGTTTGAATGGTGCTGAGATTGCACGTACCGAATGGTATCGTGAAGGTCGTGTTCCATTACACACACTACGTGCAGATATTGATTATGGTACTGCAGAAGCAAACACAACCTACGGCATTATTGGTGTCAAGGTTTGGATTTTTAAGGGTGAGATTTTCGATGCAAATGCGAAAACACTCACTACTATTGAGAAGTAAGGTTTTAACCAATGTTACAGCCAAAAAGAACTAAATTTAGAAAACAAATGAAACTGCGAAATCGCGGTTTAGCCCATCGCGGTGCGAAAGTAAGCTTTGGTGAGTTTGGGCTTAAATCGTTAGGTCGTGGTCGCATTACTGCTCGTCAAATAGAGGCGGCACGTCGTGCAATGACACGATACGTTAAACGTGGCGGTAAAATTTGGATTCGTATATTTCCTGACAAGCCAATTACAAGAAAACCATTAGAGGTTCGACAAGGTAAGGGTAAGGGTAATGTTGAATATTGGGTTGCCAATGTACAGCCTGGTCGCATGCTCTATGAGATGGAAGGTGTTACTGAAGATGTTGCTCGTGAAGCATTTCGTCTTGGTGCTGCAAAACTTCCGGTTAAAACAACATTTGTTAAGCGGGCGATACTGTAATGAAAGCAAGTGAAATTAGAGAAAAATCTGCTGAAGAAATGACGCAAGAGTTAGAGGCGCTTCATAAAGAGCAGTTTAATCTTAGAATGCAAAATGCTACTGGCCAATTGACACGTCCAAGTGAAATTAGACGTGTTCGCCGTGATATTGCACGTATTAAAACTATACAGAACGAAAATAAATAGGGCACGAAGATGAGTGAACAAGAAAATAGTATACGTATAGTAACGGGTCGCGTTATTAGCGATAAAATGGACAAGTCAATCACAGTGATGGTTGAGCGTAAAGTTGCTCATCCTATTTATAAGAAATATGTAAAACGTTCTACTAAATTGCATGCTCATGATGAAAATAATGACTGCAACGTTGGCGATTTGGTCAACATCACTTCTGTGCGTCCTTTGTCTAAGACAAAGTGTTGGAAGTTGGTCGAAATTGTTACGCGTGCTAAGTAACGCAACTAGTTATATTGGAGTTTAGACAATGATTCAAATGCAAAGTAGTCTGGATGCCGCGGATAACAGCGGTGCGAAACGCATGGAGTGTATCAAGGTATTGGGTGGTTCACACCGCCGTTATGCTGGGATTGGTGACGTTATTAAAGTCACTATTAAAGAAGCCGCTCCTCGCGGCAAAGTGAAAAAAGGTGAAGTGCATAATGCTGTCATCGTAAGAACTCGTAAAGGCGTTCGTCGTCCTGATGGTTCATTGATTCGCTTTGATACTAATGCAGCTGTTTTACTAAATGCTGCACTTCAACCAATTGGTACTCGTATCTTTGGCCCAGTGACTCGTGAGCTTCGTGGTGAGAAGTTTATGAAGATTATTTCATTAGCGCCTGAAGTGCTATAAGTTAGGAATTGCTGAGATGGAAAGATTAAGAAAAGGCGATCAAGTTGTTGTTACAGCTGGTAAGGATCGTGGTAAACAAGGTGAAATCCTAAACCTGGGAACAGAAGGTAAGTTCTTGGTCCAAGGTATTAATCTTGTTAAAAAACATACAAAACCAAATCCTGCATTAGGAACGGCCGGTGGCATTGTTGAGAAAGAAATGCCGATTGATGGTTCAAACCTAGCATTGTTAAATCCTGAAACAGGAAAAGGCGATAAGGTTGGTTTTAAAATTTTAGATGATGGCCGTAAAGTTCGCGTGTTTAAATCAAATGGCGAAGTTGTTGGCGCGTAAGCGACGAATTAGGTAAATACAGTGAGCAGATTAAAAGATTTTTATAAAGATACTGTTGTTGAACAGCTTAAAGAGCAGTTTGGCTATAAGTCAGTTATGGAAGTGCCTAGGGTTACTAAGATCACTCTTAATATGGGTGTGGGTGAAGCGCTAACGGATAAGAAAGTATTGGAAAGTGCCGTTGCTGATATGGAAAAAATTTCCGGTCAGAAAGCGGTGATCACGAAGGCGAAAAAATCAATTGCAGGCTTTAAGTTGCGTGAAGGATGGCCTGTTGGCTGTAAAGTCACGCTCCGTTCAGAACGCATGTATGATTTTCTTGATCGCCTGATCACTATCGCGATTCCTCGTACTCGTGATTTTCGTGGCATGAACCCGAAATCTTTCGATCAGCAAGGTAATTACAGTATGGGTGTTAAGGAACAGATTATCTTCCCAGAAATTGATTATGATAAAATCGATAAGTTAAGAGGGATGGATATCACGATTACAACAACCGCTAAAAATGCAGAAGAATCACATGCATTGTTAGCAGCTTTTAAATTCCCTTTCAGAAAATAAATAATAGGTTGGATGGAATAAGTTATGGCTAAACGCAGCATGATTAATCGCGAAATCAAACGCGCAAAAATGGTAAAAAAGTATGCGGTTAAGCGTGCTGAATTAAAAAAACAAATTATTGATATGTCTCTTTCATTTGAAGAGCGTCAAGAAGCAGCTAAAAAGTTTCATGCTTTACCAAGAAACTCGAGTGCAGTACGCATGAGAAATCGTTGCAGCATAACTGGCCGTCCGCATGGTTTTTACCGTAAGTTTGGATTGTCTAGAAATAAATTGCGTGAACACGCAATGAAGGGTGATATCCCTGGCCTAGTAATGGCTAGCTGGTAAGCCGATAGATATTTGTGGAGCTAGAATAAAATGAGTATGACAGACCCAATTGCAGATATGCTAACCCGCATTCGTAATGCGCAACAAGCAAATAAAGCTGACGTTTCCATGCCTTCATCGAAGGTTAAGATAAGCATTGCAAAAGTGCTACAAGACGAAGGTTATGTTTCTGCACATAGTGTAAGTGATGTAGGTGGCAAGCCCGTGCTTTCAATTGTATTGAAGTATTTCGAAGGCAAGCCAGTTATTGAACAAATTGATCGTGTAAGCCGACCTGGTTTACGTGTCTATAAAGCAGCTAATGATCTACCAAAAATCATTGCTGGTCTTGGTGTGGCGATTGTGTCGACATCACAAGGCGTAATGACTGATCGTAAAGCAAGAGCACTTGGTCAGGGCGGTGAAGTCCTGTGTGCTGTCAGCTAGTTAGTATTTGGAGATTATAAGATGTCACGTATTGCTAATGCGCCAGTAGAAATACCGGCAGGCGTAGAAGTTTCACTCAATGGTAGTGAAATCTCTATTAAAGGCACTAAAGGAACTTTAACACGCAGTATTCATGCTGATGTTGAAGTTACACAAGAAGGTTCAACACTCAAATCAACAGCACGTAAGCCTGCCAAACAATCACTTGCATTGGCCGGTACAACACGTTCTTTGATAAACAATATGGTTTTGGGTGTGACGCAAGGTTTTGAAAAGAAATTGAAACTTGTCGGAGTCGGTTATCGAGCTAAAGCACAAGGCAGCAAGCTTGACTTGACTCTTGGTTTTTCTCATCCGGTTCAGTATGAAGTGCCCGAAGGCATTAAAATTGAAACGCCGAGTCAAACTGAAATAGTGGTGACGGGTGTTGATAAACAAGTAGTAGGTCAGGTTGCCGCGGATATCCGTGCATATCGTCCACCTGAGCCATACAAAGGTAAAGGCGTTCGTTATACAGATGAGCATGTTGCTCGCAAAGACGCTAAGAAATCATAATTAGGTTGAACAATGGATAAGAAGAATTCACGTTTACGTAGGGCTGCAAGATCTAGAGCTAAAATGAGAGAGCTTGAAGTATACCGTTTAACAGTTCATAGAACGCCTCGTCACATTTATGCTCAGGTCATTATGCATGACAGTTCAAAAGTGATTGCATCGGCTTCTACTTTAGATGCTGATGTCAAAAAAGGCTTAAAAAGTAGTAGTAATACAGATGCTGCGGCAGCTGTAGGTAAAGCTATTGCACTACGAGCAGCTGGCGAAGGTATTACAGATGTAGCATTTGATCGTTCTGGTTTTAAATATCACGGTAGAGTTAAAGCATTAGCTGAAGCTGCTCGTGAGAACGGCTTGCAGTTTTAATTTTAAAGGTATTTTCACATGGCACAAAAAGATCAACGTCAACAAGGCCCGTCTGATGGACTGGTTGAGAAATTAGTCGGTATCCGTCGCGTTGCTAAAGTAGTAAAAGGTGGGCGAGTATTTGGTTTTTCTGCACTAACTGTTGTTGGTGATGGTGAAGGCCGCGTAGGTTTCGGTCAAGGTAAAGCACGTGAGGTTCCTGTGGCTATCCAAAAAGCAATGGATGAAGCAAGAAAAAACATGCATACAGTGAAGTTGGATGGACACACACTTCAACATCCTGTGACATCAAATTATGGCGCTGCTAAAGTTTATATGCAACCAGCATCTGAAGGTACGGGTGTTATTGCGGGCGGCGCAATGCGTGCTGTCTTCGATGCGGTTTGTATACATAATG
>JABSQO010000005.1 GCA_013215775.1 Piscirickettsiaceae bacterium | reverse complement strand
CGGTAGCAAAATTACTGGTGCCATCAACCGGATCTACACACCATAGTGGTTTGCCGGAGGACAACAATCTCTGTTGCTGTTCTATTGTCATCTCTTCGCCTAAGAATTCAACATCTGGATAAGCCTGGTGCAACAGATCGCTAAGTCGAGATTGCATGGCAATATCTGCTTCGGTCACAATACTGCCATCCATTTTATAATTACGTTTCACTGAATTAAAGCGAGGAAGCAGCTCTTCTTCGCTGGCGGCAATGATGATATCTTTTAGTTGTTTGAGATTGATTTCCATAACGCGAGTATACCAATTTCCCATCTCGATATTTCAACGCTAATCAAACCCTGTAAACTAACTATTATTCTTGATCTATTTGATATAACTATTGATGCGAATACCTCGGTTTTATTGTCCTCAACTTGCTGCTGGCAGCGAATTACTAGAGCTACCAGCAGCGGCACATCGTCATGCGGTACAAGTGCTCAGAATGAAGCAAGGTGAACCATTACATGTGTTTGATGGCTTAGGCGTGGAGTACGAAGCAGTTTTGGATCAAATAGCAAAGCGGAGCTCGAGGGTTAGGCTTGGCGATAGAATTAAAATTAATAACGAATCACCATTGAAGATCACTTTATTGCAAGGTATTTCTCGTGGTGAACGAATGGATTATGCATTACAAAAAGCGGTGGAATTAGGTGTGAATCGCATTATTCCTGTGGTAACAGAGAGATGCAATGTCCAACTTTCCAATGGGCGTGCCGATAAACGGTTAGTACACTGGCAAGGGGTAATGGTCAGTGCTTGTGAACAAAGTGGCCGTAGCCTGTTGCCAGAAATTTGTAGTGTTATGACGTTAGATGAAGCCTTGGAAGATAATAAGATAAAGTGTGGTTTGGTGTTGGACCCTCAGGCAAGTACAGGCTTCACCGAAGTGAAACAATGTGATGAAGTTGCGCTATTGATTGGTCCAGAAGGTGGGCTAAATAATGATGAAATTCAGCAAGCACAATCATCTGATTTTCAATCAGTAAGATTCGGGCCGAGGATTTTACGGACAGAAACAGCGACAGTAGCAGCTTTAGCAGTTGTTCAAACAATGTGGGGAGATTTAGGGTGATTGATAATGGATTAGCCATATTGGTATTGTTTGGTTTAGCATGGTTTTGGTGGGATAACCGAGGCGTAGCTGAACGTGCTATTCAAGCCGCTAGACGAAGTTGTGATCAGGCGGGAGTCACATTCTTAAACGATACAGTTGGTTGGAAAAAAATACGATTAAAACGTAACCGTCATGGCAGAATGAATATCGAAAGGACATATTTTTTTGAGTTTGCAAGTGATATGCAGCAGCGTTATACGGGTGAAATAATAATGCTCGGTCAGCAAGTAAACCGCGTGAGTTTAGAAGCCTATAGAATAACTGATATCTAGGGAGGGGTTGATGCAACAGATAGCGTTAGTAGTTGACGATTCTAGAGTTGCTCGTATGACTTTGAGCAAACTGTTACATTCTCATTTTTTTGAAGTAATTGAAATAGGAAGTGGAGAAGAAGCTATTTCCCACTTACAGATGATGGCAACTAAGCCCGACATTATCTTTATGGATGTGATGATGGGTGGAATGGACGGTTTAACTACCACACGGCAAATCAAATCGGATACGACATTGAATTCCATTCCAGTCGTTATTTGTACAGGTAATGATTCGGAAACTGACAAAGATAATGCGCTAGCAACAGGTGCAATAGCCGTACTGTCTAAACCACCATCACTTGATGATTTAGCGATAATATTATCTAAACTTGGCAGTGACACATCAGTTGAAATACAGTCAGTAGAACCAGCTATCCTACCCGTTGACAATGCAGCTTTAGTTGCAAAAATAATGGTACAGATAGAACAAGACATACAGAAAATTACTGGAGAATTAGTGACGAATCAAGTTACTTCTCAAGTTAATAAGTTGATACCAAACATTACTGATCAAATCATAGCGCAATCTAAACACGCAACAGAAATTTTGGCTGAACAAGTCGCGACACAGATATCACGCGCTATAGCAGAAAAAACGGCCCAACAATCGGTACAAAATACTATTGCGGCTATTGATATTTCAGCTCAAGTGTCACACACATTATCATCAGAAGGTATGACGTGGTTGAGACATCAAGAGCACAAAATATATACACAATTGAGTGAAAAATTAGAGCAGACTATTGCCTCTGCCATTCAGCAACATTTGGAAGCAGAATTGGCATTATTAATTGAGCCGTTGGTGAGTGATCAGCTTAATAAGCACCTTGCACAACAAAGGAGCGATGACGAGCAAGTGGCAAAACAATTAAACCAAACAGTATCAAAATTAAAAGAAATGATAGTGGGTGTAAGCGTGATTGTACTTATCTTAGCTGGCGCAATGCTGTCATCACTATTTAACTTGGTTTAGTTGAATTAGTGACTATCTCTGAAGCATTACAATATGCCTATTTACGGCTAATTGGTTCTGAAAGTCCTGAAATCGATAGTCAGGTTTTGCTATGCCACACACTCGATTGCCAATCAACATATTTGCATACTTGGCCGGATAAAAATCTTACCGATATTCAGCAGGCAGATTTCAAGACTCTTATTCAGCAACGAGAACAAGGGCAACCTATTGCTCATTTAATTGGACAACGCGGTTTTTGGTCACTTGATTTTAAAGTTACACCTGATACTTTAATTCCTCGGCCTGATACTGAATTATTAGTGTCACTAGCATTGGAAATAATAAAGCCCAACATGGTTGTTGTTGATTTAGGTACAGGCACAGGTGTTATCGCTTTATCATTAGCTGAGGAAGTTACAACAGCCATTATATTGGCAATGGATTTTTCAGGATCGGCACTTGAAGTCGCACAACAAAATGCATCTGAGTATCAACTCACAAATGTGAGTTTTTGGCAGGGGAGTTGGTTGGATGCCATTATCGATAATTCATTAGATATCGTGATCAGTAATCCACCTTATATTGAAAATGATGATCCTCATTTATCGCAGGGTGATGTGCGGTTTGAACCTCGAACTGCATTAGTCTCTGGTGGTGATGGCTTAAATGATATTCGTCAGATCATTAAACAAGCACAACGCTGTTTAAAGCCACAAGGCTGGTTATTAATAGAACATGGTTATCATCAGGCGCGACAAGTACAACAATTATTCTTAGAGGCTAGTTTTACTGAGGTATTGTCACGGCAAGATTATGGTGGCAATGATCGCGTCGTGATGGGCCGGTTAGCAGTATAATGTTGTTTATTATCACTTGGGTTCTCTAAACGAATGGAAGATGAACAACTGTTACGTTACAGTCGCCAAATATTATTACCTCAAATAGATATTGAAGGTCAGCAAAAATTACTGAATAGTCAGGTATTAATCATCGGTCTGGGTGGCTTGGGTTCACCAGTAGCGATGTACCTTGCAGCAGCAGGGGTCGGGAAATTAACCTTAGTCGATGATGATGTTGTTGAAATATCAAATTTGCAGCGTCAAATTGTGCATGCCGAGCACGACATTGGACGGTCTAAAGTATTGTCAGCCGCAGACAGCTTGTTGGCTATCAATAGCGCCATTCAGCTTGAAACTAGGGCAACACGATTAACTAAACAAGAAATGATGATTGAAGTTGAAGCTGCTGATGTGGTGGTTGATTGTAGTGATAACTTTGCTACGCGATTTTTATTAAATGAAGTTACACAACAACTAAAAACACCATTAGTATCCGGCGCTGCAATTAGACTTGAGGGCCAGGTTACAGTGTATGATTCACGTAAATTCGGTAGTGCCTGCTACCGATGCGTGTATGAAGATGATGGTGAGTTACAAGAAACCTGTTCTGAAACAGGTGTTCTATCACCCTTATTAGGCATAATTGGCAGTGTACAGGCAGTAGAAACAGTTAAATTATTAACGAATATTGGGGAAACATTAGCGGAAAGATTAATGATTCTTGATGCTTCCACAATGACATGGCAAGAGATTAAATTGCGACAAGATCCTACTTGTCCAGTATGTAATGCGAATTCTATACAGAAGAAAGATTGATCAAAAACTATGAACGAACAAATAAATAACTCCCCACTGGAACAAGCCGCTGATATTGCATTACAACAAGCAAAATTGCAGGGCGCAACGGCCGCTGAAGTGGGTGTCAGTCACAGTAAGGGTTTGTCGGTAACCGTCCGGCAAGGTGAAATTGAAACCTTAGAATATAATAATGACACGGGCTTAGGGGTCACGGTATATGTTGGACAAAGCAAAGCCTCAGCAAGCACATCAGATTTAAGACCAGAAGCGATTGCCGATGCAGTAAAAGCAGCATGTGGTATCGCTAAACATACCCAAGATGATGATTGTTCAGGTTTAGCGGATATCGAGCTAATGGCAACCGAATTTCCTGATTTATCGCTCTATCATCCTTGGGATATTGATGCTGAACAAGCTATTGTGATTGCCACAGAATGTGAGCAAGCAGGGTTTGATATCGATCCGCAGATCAGTAATTCGGAAGGGGCTAATTTATCGAGTCATCAAGGTGGCCAAGTGTATGCTAATAGTCAGGGCTTTGTAGGTAGTACGACCAGCACTCGACATAGCTTGTCTTGCACTTTAATTGCCAATGACGAACGTGGTATGCAACGTGATTATTGGTATGACATGACACGTGATAGTAAAGATTTACAATCTGCAACAGCAATTGGTGAGTGTGCAGCACACAATACATTAAGACGATTGAATGCCAGAACAATGACAACAGGCACATACCCCGTTATTTTTGCAGCTGATATGGCACCCTCACTATTTGGAAAATTTATTGGTGCGATTCGTGGCGGTGCTTTATATCGAAAATCAACTTTTTTACTTGATCATTTAGGTAAACAAATATTTCCAGACTTTATTCGTATTCACGAACAGCCTTATTTATTAAAAGGGTTTGGCAGTGGTTCGTTTGATGGTGAAGGAGTGGCAACTAAGGCTCGAGATATTGTGACTGAAGGCATATTGCAAGGGTATGTATTGGATAGTTATTCCGCACGTAAATTAAAGATGGATACTACTGCTAATTCAGGTGGAACTCACAATTTAACAATTGATAGTGGTGATTTAAACTTAACTGCGTTGCTTAAAGAAATGGGTACTGGAATATTGGTAACCGAAACAATGGGCATGGGTGTAAATATTGTAACGGGTGATTATTCACAAGGCGCGGCAGGATTTTGGGTCGAAAATGGTGAGATCCAATATCCAATTGATGAATTCACTATTGCTAGCAATTTACGCGACATGTTTTTGGGCATTCAAGCAATTGGTAATGATGTTGAAAAACGAGGCAATACCCGAACAGGTTCAGTTTGGATAGATAAAATGACAATAGCAGGCTAATGTTGATGATAAAAGGCTTATTGGTAAGACGCTTCTAGTATATCGGTAATATCGGTCAATTCACCAATGGCAAATAGGCGGCGAAGTGTTTTACGAAGTTGCGTTGTTTTGTGTGGCATATGTGGTCTGAGTTGGGCTAACTGTTGGTTAAGGTCAGCTTCTTGTTCAACCCATGAGGATTTGATCGGAGATAAAGTACATTGGAAGAAATGATATTGTTCACTCACTAATGCACGATTAATGAATAATGCTTTTTGTGCAGCATTAGTGAGCTCATAATCGGTGGTGAATTGCCAAGTAACGGTTTTATCAAGATAGCAATATAAGCCAAAACTAACTGAGTTTTCAGCTTGATCTGATAACTTGATAGTTAATTCAGAGAATTGAGCCACCAAACCTGACATGGCTTGTAATAACGCAATATATGCTTGGCCATTATTACTCCGTGATGTAGCAATAGCTTGTATACCTCGTGTGTTGTCATTATTCATACCGAGATAAAAAGGAATAGAGGCAAATTGTTGAACTAGCAGTGGTGCGAGAATTTTTGTTTCTTGACTCGTTTGTAAATCATCTGTGTCAGGACGGAGCTGCTCTTTGTTGTGTTCCATATTAGTGACAAAAAATTTATTAATACTTTCCGCGCAGGCTGGAATAGTACGTTCTAGACCTAAATGTGTAGATTGCTGCCAGAATTGTACATTTTTCACTGTAAAGGGTACGGCATCCAAATTTGTTTTTTTTGCTTGGCGCTGCCAGCGGATAAAATTAATCTGTACTCGGGAACCGATAGGAATATCTATTTTTCCGGGTAAACGTAGTGATAACCCTCTTTCTGACACCTCGTGAGTGTTCACCGAGAATGATTGCCCATCAAATTGTAGCGAGACTTCTGTTTTGATAAAGAAACGTTGATATTTACGTTCAATATAATGGCGTAAAGGTGTCGGATTAGGCATGATTCCAGACCAGATCATCGTATTTGATAACGCTAATAATTCTGCTTTATCAAAGATGTTTTTTTGAGGTAAATGTTGGCAAGCATGAGTAATATCAGACAGGGTCACTAATGTCGTCATAAACGTTAGCCGATTAGATGATGATTGCATATATTCGTCAATAGCATCATTGAGCATGTCAGTAAGGTAGTCCATGTCATCATCATTCGCGTTGCTCATAAGAGAATGCGCTTGCATCAATAGCACATGACTATTTTTTTGTTGGCTATGCCAGGCTAATGTTTGTGCAACGAGAGACTTGTTTTCACGAGGAATAACGATATTTTTGAGAACATTATCATGTTGATAAATGATAATGAGACAATCACGTTTTTCCTTCACTAGGTATTCAATCGGCAGTAATGAAAAATCAATCTTTTGATCAGAGGAACGAAGTGGTTTTAATACTGTGTGGGCAGATGGTGATAAATTAAAAGCCCGAACGGGTTCTTCATTTGGAATACTGGTCAGCCAGAATAAAGGGCTATTCATGGTAGTACAGAATAGTCGTAAATAATAATGGCTCGCAAGGTTGGATAATTCACCCTCAAGATCTAAATTTTCTGGGGAATTATGTGCTTTTGACCAGTTATCAAACCACGTTGTAATTTCGGGATTGTCATAACGATCACGCGTTAATATTGCAGATGTTCGCCGATCATCATGAGTAACTTTCAGCAGTGTATAGCTTATTTCTGACAATAATCTAGACGACGATTCATTGAGCATCTCGGGGAAGCTGACAGTAACAGTGTCACCTTCTTCTAGAGTAAACGCGCGCTTTAATGTAATACGAACAGCACTGGTGGTGATGTCAATTGTCGTGGCGTGATAAAGCACATCTGCAATACGTATTTCGATAGGAGTGGCGAATACAATACGAGGTTCTTTACGTTGTAATAACCGATCAAAAGTGATGGTTTGAATGCTGGAAGATGGAGGTTTTGAGAGAGGTGGATTGTTTATTACTTTTGCGTTGAGCGACTTGATTGTTTTTAATAATGCTTCATTAACCCCGATGGTATAGCGTCCATTGAAACGGTCGAGAAGCTGTTTTGCTAATAAATAGGCGCGATCATCCAAGTAATGCGTTAACCCACCAAAATCATAAGCTTGGCATTCGCCAACGACCCGACCCCTTAAATCAATGATGCGAGTACAAGATTTATTAAGCCGTTGTTGTTCTAGTTGACGTAGAAACGCTTGGTTCTGCACTTTTTTTTGCACACTATCTGCCATGATTCTTATATCACTTAAGTCGCTTCATCAGGTGTTTTGGCGTGAATACTTAAAGCATGAATATCCTGTTCTAATAACGTTTTAGCGGCATCATAAATCAAACGGTGACGTTTGATTAGAGATAGGCCTATAAAGTGTTCACTTACAATAGTGACAGTATAATGGCCTCCACCAGTATTGCCTGCATGTCCAACATGGAGGGCACTGTCATCCTGTATATCCAAATAACTTGGATTCAAATTAGCAAGAACATGCTTTAATTTATCAACCGTATCGGTCATGGTAGTACTTTCTTGAATGGCTTGACCACTACTGTGGTATAGATACCCGCTTCAACATAAGGATCGTCATCCGCCCATGTTTGTGCGGCAATTAAATCCGTAAATTCCGCCACCACTAAACTACCAGTGAAGCCAGAGTCACCAGGATCTTCACTATCAATGGCAGGATGCGGTCCCGCTAATACTAGCCGACCTTGTTGTTGTAGTTCCATTAATCGAGCAATGTGAGCAGGGCGTGCTTGTTTACGCAAGCTTAAACTCTCGGCAATATCTTCACTTATGATGGCATATAACATCAGTCAGTTTCCTTAGGTGTTTCTTCAATATATTTAGACAGATAAATTGATTGACCGACGATAAATAAAATCGTCATGCCTAGCAGTCCAAACAATTTAAAGTTAACCCAAGTTGCTTCTTCAAAATTAAATGCCACATAGAGATTAGCAAGACCAGAAATAATAAAGAATAAGATCCAAGCAATGTTAAGTCGAAACCAAATCGCATCAGGTAGTTGTATATGTTCAGCCATCATCCGCTCAAGTAATGTCTTATTAGTGAACAGTTGGGCACCTAAAAAACCGAGGGCAAATAGCCAATTAACAGCTGTTGGTTTCCATTTAATAAAGTTTGGATTCTGTAGCCACAAGGTTGCTCCGCCCAATACTAAAACAAGCACCAAGGTAATCAAATGAGATTTTTCGACCTTTCGAGTCAATAGCCAAGTAATGGTAACTTGTAAAATCGAAGCCACAATCATTACGGCTGTTGCAACATAAATACCTTTAATATCATATTCTTGACCATCCCATTGGTAGATGCCACCACCAAATTTATAGGCGATAAAGAATAGTACAATTGGTAAAAAATCAAAAAATAATTTCATTGGATAATCTTAGGTTAAAGTAATAGCAGGCATTTTAACGTAAAATGACCTTTATGACTTGTTATGACTTACATTCTCACTCAACGGCATCTGATGGTTCACTAACACCATCAGAGTTGATAGCGCGCGCTATTGATCAAGGCGTGGATGTGTTGGCCTTAACAGACCATGATGGAACAGAAGGTATAGTCGAGGCACAACAGGCAGCAAACACAACAGATTTGCTTTTAATACCTGGGGTAGAAATCTCTGTCACGTGGGGCGCTACAACAGTTCATATTCTTGGCTTGAACGTGGACATTAATAATATTACATTACATCAAGGTTTGGCTTCATTACGTGATTATCGTATTGGTCGAGCAGAGGAGATTGCTCAACGTCTCGATAAAGCAGGAATTGTGGGGGCATTGGATGGTGCTCGAAAGTATGCTTCTGATGTCATGTTGGGGCGTTTGCATTTCGCTAAATTTTTAGTTGAGGGTGGCTATGCCAAAGATATTAGTGCCGTTTTTAAACGTTATTTAGTTCGAAATAAACCGGGTTATGTACCGGGGAAATGGATTTCATTAGATAGCGCAGTGAACTGGATTAAGGATGCCGGTGGTCAAGCAATTATTGCACACCCTGCTCGATATCGAATGACAGCAACCAAGCTTCGTCGGCTAATTGCGGAATTTAAAGAAGCTGGTGGAGTGGGAATTGAAGTCGTATCTGGTCGTCAGCATCCTGAAGAAGTGAAAACATTAGCTCGATTGTCGGAGCAATTTGAGATGTTCGCATCATGTGGCTCAGATTTTCATACCCCAGATAATAGTTGGGTAGAATTAGGAAAATTACCGCCATTGCCTCAAAATTGCACTCCTATTTGGCAGGCATTCTAGGGAGAAGGGCAGACGATGTATTGTCCGCCCATCTTATTTTCATCGCGAAATCTGACTATTTACGCCAATAATTATTAGCTTCAGCGATAATTCTAAATTCCATATTTACTAATTCAACAGCTCGCATCAACATCATCGGGTCATCAGCATAAATATCCCTGACAGCGTGTTTTATTTTGCCCTCGCGTTGAATAGTGCCAACGGTTTTTCTAACAATAGTAATGGCAAGCATCCGGCCTTCAAGTGGCGTGGTAGTAATAAGGCTAGGCATATAGTCAGCAGATTTGGCAGCATGTTTGTCTGCAGCAGCATAGCCGGATAGTGTCATTGTCATAATGACAGCGAGTGACAAGAGAATCTTTTTCATCGTTAAATACCTTTAATAATTTAGAGTGAAAACTGAAATATCCCGATATGATGTGCCCACGAAACATTCGTAAGCTAATTATTTGAGATTCTGTATACTTTGTCAAATATTATTATATTGATGAGATTGTTAGTATGGGTCCAATACTTCAAGAACAAGTCTGTTATACCTTGTATTCCACCTCAAGCGTGGTGACACAGGCGTATCGAGGGCTATTAACGCCATTGAATTTAACGTATCCACAATTTGTGGTGATGATGGCTTTATGGCAAAAGGATAAAATTTCTGTAACAGAGTTAGCCGTAACAGTTGGCTTGAGTAAGCCAACGATGACACCGTTACTAAAACGGTTGGAAGTATTGGATTATATCTCTCGAGAATTTGAGCCTGGGGATGAACGCCAGAAATGTATCACTCTCACAGAAAAAGGTCACACCTTGGTCTCTGAGGGAGGTGGTGTGGCTAGGCAGGCCTTGTGTGCAACGGGATTAAGCGATCAAGAAGCTGAGCAATTAATATCACTTTGTCAAAAAATAAAGACTAATTTGGACTAAATTATGAGCCAGTTTTTTCATATTCACCCAGAAAACCCTCAAAAACGATTAATTGCACAAGCCTGTGAGATTATCCGTCGAGGTGGCTTAGTTGTGTATCCCACTGATTCCGGTTATGCCCTTGGATGTCACATTGGGGATAAAGCGGCAATGGATAAAATTCGCCGAATTCGTCAATTGGATGACGATCATAACTTCACTTTAGTGTGTCGCGATTTATCTGAGTTATCGACGTATGCCAAAGTGAATAATAGCGTATACCGTGCAATTAAAGCTCATACTCCGGGAGCATATACTTTTGTATTACCGGCAACAAAAGAGGTTCCGCGTCGACTACAACATGCTAAACGTAAAACGATTGGATTACGTATACCGGATAATAATATCGCGCTAGCATTATTAGAAGAACTCGATGAACCCTTGATGAGTTCAACATTGATCTTGCCAGATGAAGATGGCCCGATGACCGATCCTGAAGAAATTGTTGATCGTATTGGTAAACAAGTTGATTTGGTTATTGATGGTGGTTACGGTGGCAACGAGCCCACAACCGTTATTGAATATATTGATGATATTCCTGAAGTAATGCGAGTAGGTTTAGGCGACCCTTCGCCATTCGAAGCTTGATCATCCTATGTGGTGGTTGATAAGTTTTTTTTTGCTACTAATCGTATTAGCCGTTAGTGGCAGTAGGGCATCACAAACTGATTGGGGTGGCAATCGAGTCAATTGGATTGATGGTTTAGTACGATTATTATGCCGCTGCATTCATCGCTTACCGGATACCTATATTCCACTACCTGATACAGGTGCTGCAATCGTAGCAGCGAATCATGTGTCGGGTCTTGACCCTTTTCTACTGATTGCCGCTAGTCGAAGGCCACTACGATTTTTAATCGCTAGAGAGCAATATGAACGCCCGATATTACATTGGTTGTTTAAAGCATCAGGTTGTATCCCCGTCGACCGAACGGGCAAACCAGAGTTAGCATTACGCCAAGCGTTGCGAGCATTAGAAGAGGGAGAAGTGATTGCCTTATTTCCACATGGCACCATTCATTTGGATTCTGATCCACGGAAAAAATTAAAAGGTGGGGTTGCGAGACTTGCCGCTTGGACGAATACGCCAATTTTCCCAGTACGAATTGATGGTGTCGGTGGCGAAGGTAAAGAAATATTGGCTCCCTTTATTCCAAGCCATGTCAAATTAACACTGGGTGAAACTATATATTGCCAGCCGGATAATTTTGCAGATTGTTTAGCCGCTATTTCATCGGTGATTGAAATGGCCCAAATAGTAGATAAGAAATAATCTTTTCATTGAAAAGGCTTATTTCAAGTGGAAAATAAATTATTATTCAGCCTTTTATTTTGTAAGGGTACTTGATTTAATAATGTTTGTTCCCCATGTCTTTACCAACGAAAAGATAAATGAGGATATGCATTATGCAAATAGAGAAATTCACCAGTAAGTTTCAAGATGCCTTGGGCGCTGCCCAAAGCATGGCTGTTGGTCGTGATCATCAATTCATCGAACCCGCTCATATGATGCTTGCCTTATTAGAGCAGAAATCAGGGACTGTAAAACCATTATTGGCACAAAGTGGTGTCAATGTAGTGGCTTATCAGGCTGAGTTGCAAGAGCAACTAAATCGACTATCACAAGTTGAAGGTGGTTCTGGTGATATTCATATTTCACAAGATACCAGTCGCTTATTTAATCAAACTGATAAGTTGTCACAACAACGCCAAGACCAATACGTTTCAAGTGAATTGTTTGTATTAGCAGTGATTGAAGACAAACGGCAAGCGGGTGAATTATTACGTAAAAATGGTGGTAATAAAGCGGTTATAGAAGCGACAATTGACAAAATTCGTGGTGGTGAGAAAGTAACTGACCCAAATGCTGAAGAGCAACGTCAAGCACTGGAAAAATACACCATTGATTTAACGGAGCAAGCCGAAAAAGGTAAGTTAGATCCAGTGATTGGTCGTGATGATGAAATTCGCCGTACAATTCAAGTATTACAGCGTAGAACTAAAAACAATCCAGTGTTGATAGGTGAACCCGGTGTGGGTAAAACAGCTATTGCTGAAGGATTAGCACAGCGAATTATTAATGGCGAAGTGCCAGAAGGCATGAAAAATAAGCGCTTATTATCTCTTGATATGGGAGCCTTGATTGCTGGTGCAAAATTCCGAGGTGAATTTGAAGAACGTCTGAAAGCGGTGTTGAAAGATCTGTCCAAACAAGAAGGCCAAATCATTCTGTTTATTGATGAACTTCACACCATGGTGGGGGCAGGTAAGGCAGAAGGCGCAATGGATGCAGGCAATATGTTGAAACCTGCATTAGCGCGAGGAGAATTACATTGTATTGGTGCTACGACATTAGATGAATACCGCAAATATGTAGAAAAAGATGCGGCTTTAGAGCGACGTTTTCAGAAGGTATTGGTCGGTGAGCCGAGCGTTGAAGATACCATTGCGATCTTGCGTGGGTTAAGTGAGCGCTATGAAGTGCATCATGGCGTTGAAATTACTGACCCTGCCATTGTGGCAGCAGCAACCTTATCGCATCGATATATTAGTGATCGCAAGTTGCCGGATAAAGCAATTGATTTAATTGATGAAGCGGGTAGTCGTATTCGGATGGAAATTGACTCTAAACCTGAATCACTAGATCGGATGGAGCGTCGTTTAATTCAACTTAAAATTGAACGCGTTGCATTGAAAAAAGAATCAGATGATGCATCGAAAAAACGTTTAGAAACACTTGAAACAGAAATGGAAAAATTGGCACGAGAATATGCTGATTTAGAAGAAGTGTGGAAATCAGAAAAAGCAGCATTACATGGCAGTCAACATATCAAAGAAAATCTGGAAAAGGCACGGATGGAATTAGAAGTTGCCAACCGAAATAGTGATTTGGCCAAAATGTCTGAACTACAATATGGCAAAATCCCTGAGCTTGAAAAACAGTTGGAGTTGGCAACACAAGCAGAAACACAGGAGTTTACATTACTTCGCAATAAAGTTGGCGAAGAAGAAATTGCTGAAATAGTGTCTAAGTGGACAGGTATTCCAGTGTCTAAAATGTTGGAAGGTGAACGCGAGAAATTATTGCAAATGGATAATGCATTGCATGAACGAGTTATTGGTCAAGATGAGGCGGTGAGTGCAGTTGCTAATGCTATTCGACGTTCACGAGCAGGTTTGTCCGATCCTAATCGTCCCAATGGATCATTTTTGTTCTTAGGTCCAACAGGTGTTGGTAAAACGGAATTGTGCAAAGCGTTAGCAATGTTTTTATTTGATACAGAAGAAGCCATGATACGGATTGATATGTCCGAATTTATGGAAAAACATTCAGTTGCTCGTTTGGTCGGCGCACCTCCTGGTTACGTCGGTTACGAAGAGGGCGGTTATTTGACTGAAGCAGTTCGTCGTAAGCCTTATTCGGTCATTTTATTGGATGAAGTTGAGAAGGCACATCCAGATGTATTTAATATTTTATTACAAGTTTTGGATGATGGTCGATTAACGGATGGACAAGGTCGAACGGTAGATTTTCGCAATACCGTGATTGTCATGACCTCTAATTTAGGCTCGAATGTGATTCAAGATCTGGCGGGTGAAGAACGATATGATGAAATGAAAGCGGCAGTTATGGAGATTGTCGGCCAACACTTTAGACCTGAATTCATTAATCGTGTCGATGATGTGGTGGTATTCCATCCATTACAACGAGAACAAATTCATGCCATTGCTGATATTCAATTGAATCACTTGCGTCAACGATTGAGGGAACGTGATATTGGTCTGGAAGTGAGTGAAGCAGCTCTAGATTTTATTGCTGATGCAGGTTTCGATCCTGTGTATGGTGCGCGGCCATTGAAGCGTGTTATTCAGCAACAATTGGAAAATATCTTAGCTCAAGATCTATTGTCGGGTAATTTTACAGCTGGTGATACCATTAAGGTGGATATTGATGATGGTTTATTAACATTTACTGCTTAATTTGAGAACAGGTAACGATAGGTTTTGTCTTAGCAAGATGAAGCCTAATTGTTATCTTCAGGACTCCAATCGATTCTGTCTCGGATGCCGCTAGCAGGTCGACCGATATGATAACCTTGCGCGTAATCAACACCGTATTTTTTGAGAATATCAAGAATTTCCTGATTCTCAACAAACTCGGCAATCGTTTTTTTGCCAAGGCCTTTGGCAACATCAACTAAGGCTTTAACAAACAGTTGATCATCAGCATTTTTATCAAGATCCTTAATAAAGATACCATCTATTTTGATGATGTCGACGGGGAGTTCACGCATATAGTTAAATGATGCAAAGCCTACCCCAAAATCATCTAATGAGAATTGACAGCCTAACATTCTAATTTCTGTCATTAAGGTTTTCGCTTGCTGTAAATTGGACACAGCTGCAGTTTCTGTCAATTCAAAGATCAAACCTTCAGGATTGACATTGTATTCGGCAATATATTTTTGTAATAAAGGTAAAAGATCCGGATCATCAATAACCGCGCCCGATAAATTAATGGCGAGTCTTGATGAAATACCTTGTTGCTGCATAGTGGCTAATTTCATCATGCCTTGGCGTAGAACGTAATGATCAATTTGATGGATAAGGCCTACTTCTTCGGCAATTTGAATAAATTTACCGGGTAATCGTATTTCACCCGTTTCTTGATCGCGCATACGAATAAGCACTTCGTAATGTTGTATGGAATTGGATTCGATACTCAGAATGGGTTGGTAGTATAAAACAAAGTGATTATGTTCAAGTGCATCTTCAATTTTATGTTTCCAGAATACCCGCGTTTCTAGTTGGTCTTGGGTTTTATCATCAGCTGAGAAGGTATGGAATGTTCCTTTGCCAGTCGCTTTTGCTTTATACATCGCTAGATCAGCAAACCCTAACAATTCATAAGTTGATGCATCATGGAGTGGAAAATGAACAATGCCGATACTGGTCGACACTTTATGTTTTACTGCGCCATAGCTTAAATCAATTTGAGCCAGTTCATAAATAATTTTTTTAGCGAGCGTTTCTGCACCGTCAATATCACATTCAGGTAATAAGATTGCAAACTCATCGCCTCCTAAACGAGCGACAAGATCGGTAAATCGAGTTACTTTTACTAATGTTTTGGCGATCAATTGTAATAATTCATCACCGGCACGATGACCACTTGTGTCATTAATGTCCTTAAAGGAATCTAAATCAAGGAATAATAAGGTGTTGTTATGTTGGTAACGTATAGCTGTTTGTAATGATTTTTCAAATTCTTCAGTAAATTTTCGACGATTACATAAATCGGTTAATGGGTCATGTTCTGCTAGCCATACGATACGTTTCTCTGCATCTCTCTCTTCGGTCATATCGAGTCCGACCGATAAAATGACGGCATTTTTATTGTCACTAACAATACGCGAATGTAGCCACGATACTTGACGGATGCTACCGTTTTTATCGATTAATTCAGAGTCTTGTTGAGCGATATTCAAATTGTTGATTAACAATTCATTGAATAAAGTATTGGCCTCTGTCCAGTTGCCAGCGGGGAACATCTTTGAAACAGGTGTATTGAGCATTTCAGTTTCATTGTAGCCCGTTAAATTTTCAGCATAGTCATTAAATAGAGAAATTTCAAAATCTTCATTAATTGTCAAAATAATGAGTTGGGCGGTATCAAGTAAGCTTTTAATGAAATCACGTTCGAGTTCAAGTTCATCACTTTTAGCGCGGATTAACCTAGAACGTTCACTCACATTGGCATCAAGTTTTTCAAGTAGGCTGGTTAATTGTAATGTGGCATATTGCAGTTGATTAATTTCTCGATGTTTTGATAAATTCTCGACGGTTTGAAATACCTGTCGAGCTTCATCATATTTTTTAGATGACAGTAACGGTAATGCGTAAGTAATTGATTCAAGATTATCAAGAGGACGAGATAAGGTGATGTAGGTTCGGATAGAAAATAGTGTGGCGAGTATCAACGATACAATGACTGCGATGCCATGATAAATAAGCAGGTCTAATTGTGAAATTTGAAGATTATTAGATTGTGTGTAAGTGACATAACCTGAAAGGGAAATGGCGACTAAACCGGTGATGAGGATACTTGTAAACGTATGAACTGCTGATTGCCATTGCAAGCTATCTCGCGAAATTGAAGCCATACTAAAAACCCGTGTAAATACCAATGTCGACGATTATGTCATAAAAATAGACCAAAACACCAAAGCATTTATTTGTGTTCATCTTGAGATAATTTTATCAACAGCCAGTCCAACCAACGATGGGGAAGTAAGCGTTTAAGAATGGCAAATAAATAGGTGGGGAATGTAACGTAATAACGTACTTTAGGCGAGTTGCTTTCGAGAGCATGAATGAGTTTTTTAACCACTGCTTCAGGTGGCAAGGTGAAAGGTACGGCAGGACCTTGTTTGGTCAATCGTTGTTCCATCGCATCATAAGTCTGTTGATGAGCACTTTGTTCTTTATGTATATTTTGTTGATATTTAGCAAAAGCATTGGCCCTAAATTGGCTAGTGATCGGGCCGGGTTCAATTAAACTAACGTGAATATTAGTGTCATGGAGTTCTAATCGTAATGTGTCTGCTAAACCTTCCAAGGCATATTTACTGGCATTATAAGCACCGCGATATGCCATAGAAACAAAGCCTAAAACAGAGCTGTTATAAATGATGCGCCCATGCCCTTGTTGCCGCATTTGAGTAATAATCAAGTTAGTTAATTCTTGAGTGCCAAAAACATTGGTTTCAAATTGTTGCTGCAATACATGACGGCTTAAATCCTCCACTGCACCTGGTTGACCATAAGCTGCATTATTAAACAAAGCATCAATTTGACCGTTAAAGTGTTCAAGTGTGAAAGTAACCGCTTTGTGAATTGATTCACTGTCAGTGAGCTCAAGTAGGGTGGTTGTAATACCAAGCTGTTTTAATGGCGCTTCGTCTTGAGTCTTTCGGACAGTGGCAATAACGTGATAACCACGTTGATGTAATAACTTGGCAGCACATAAACCAATGCCGCTGGAGCAACCTGTTATGAGAATCGTTTTCACGGTGTTATGGTTTCCTCGCAAGAATTATGACGACTTTACAGCAAAGCATGACATGCAATTTATATCGCCCGTTATCTGAGATGCTATAGTCCAGCCACTTTGTTAAATTACCTGTCATTATGTCCACATTAAATATAAATACAATTACTACTACTGATTATGAACGCTTCAAGAATTTTCTTGAGCAGGCATGTGGCATTTTATTAGGTAATGGTAAAGAGTATTTGATCATCAGTCGGATGACAAAGTTATTACGAGATGAAAATATTGCATCTTATGATGAGCTGTTAACAGCTGTTGAGAGTGGTAATCCTCACCATATGCGTGATGCAGTTATTGATGCAATGACCACCAATGAGACTTCATGGTTTCGGGACCGCAGCCCATTTGAAGCATTGGAAAAAGAAGTGTTTTCAGAGATGGACAATGAGGGTAAGCGTCAGTGTCGAATATGGTCATCAGCCTGTTCTTCGGGTCAAGAGCCCTATACTATTAGTATCACGCTCAGTGAGCATTTAGCTTTATTCCCAATGAGCAGTTTGACCCGTACTCAAATTATTGCGACTGATATTTCTACCAGTATGTTGGTTGAAGCGAAACAAGCTGAATATGATGAAGCTCTTTTAGGACGTGGTTTATCCGCCGAGCGAAAACAACAGTTTTTCAGGCAAGTGGGCGACCGATGGATGGTTACGGATGATATTAAGCGCCGAGTTAGTTTTAAAGAACAAAACTTACTATTGAGTTATGACGCACTTGGCAAATTCGACATTATCTTTTGTCGCAATGTATTAATTTACTTTTCTCCCGAGCGTAAATCAGATATTTTGAATAGGATGGCACGAGCCCTTAATCCTAAGGGCTATTTGTTTTTGGGTGCATCGGAAACCATTACAGGCTATTCAGATGCCTTCGAAATGATTCGAGGTCAGCAAGGTGTTTATTACCGACTTAAGTCCTAACGTTCCCACTAGTATTATCTGATTCATCAGCGGGAGTGCTCTTAGGATTTACTATTGGTGGCGGTGGTTCACATAGTCCTAGCCAGCTTCCAATACGTCTAAAGATATGTTTAATCAATCGCCATAGACGTGGTAATAACCAAATCATCAGTAAAATAAAGACAATCAGCCCGATAATAAATAATACGGGATGGTTTAGTGCTACCCATAAACCACCAATTACCAATAGATCTTCACTAATAGACGCGGTCCAATTAGTAAATGGTTCAGGAGAGGTATTAATCAATAAGCGTGTACCTGATTTGGTAGCATGACTTCCTGCTGCTAATGTGCCACCTAATAATGCTGAGGTGAGTTCCATTGCTACACCGACATCACCAACAGCACCAGCAGCTAACATGGCACCAGCAGGAATTCGGATGAAGGTATGAATGGTATCCCACCCTGAATCTACCCCTGGAATTTTATCGGCAAAAAACTCAACACAATACATAAAACCCGCGGCAGTCATGACCATGGGATTTGTTAGGACTTCTAATTCAGCGGGTAACGTAATATTTCCCGTCAACCCCATATAGCCGAGCATAAATATTGTAGCGTAAAGATTAATACCGCTTGCCCAAGCAGCACCCATGCTCAATGCGATAATACTCACTGCATCCATTTGTTTTGTCTCCAGTTTGTTATAGTGACAACATTATTTACCGTCGGAACTATTGTGATGATAACCCGAACTGAATGTCTATCCTACCTTGAGACCTTATTAGAGCCGAATCGGTTCCAAGATTATTGTCCAAATGGCTTGCAGGTGGCCGGTAGTGAACAAATACAAACAGTCGTGACAGGTGTGACTGCTAGCCAAGCATTACTGGATGCAGCATTGGATTTAAATGCAGATACTATTCTGGTTCATCATGGCTATTTTTGGCGGGGTGAAGACCCACGAATTATCGGAATCAAACAAAAACGCTTAAAACAACTATTAATAAACGATGTAAATTTAATTGCCTATCATTTGCCACTGGATGCACATCCTACATTAGGCAATAACGCACAATTAGCATTACGGCTTGATCTAGAAGTAGATGGTCGTATTTCAGGAACAGGTGAGCCGGCTATTGCCGTGTGTGGTTGTTTGGCTGAGCCTCAAACAGTACCTGAATTTGCTGATACACTTCGACAGGTTTTAGGTCGCGAACCGATGGTTATTCAGGGACATGACAGACCGATCACGACCATAGGCTGGTGTAGTGGCGCTGCTCAGGGATATATTGAACAGGCGGCTGAATTAGGATTAGATGCATTTTTAAGTGGTGAAATATCAGAACAAACCGCACATCTTGCTCGTGAATTAGGTATTAACTATTTTGCAGCGGGACACCATGCTACGGAACGATATGGTGTGATGGCATTAGGCGACCATTTAGCCGAGCAATTTGATATTCAACATCATTTCATTGATATTGATAATCCGGTTTAAGTTTTTAATAGAATAAAAATATGGCAGAACTAATAGCAAACATAAAAAAGTTTTTTCTTGTTACCTTATGGCAAGAATTACCTGAGCAAACACATGCAATTTGGCGCGGGGTGAATAATAGTCTGAGAATCAGTTATATTGTGGTTCGTGAATTAGGGAAAGGCGAGTTAAATCTACGAGCAATGAGCTTGGTGTTTACCACCTTGTTATCCTTAGTGCCTTTGATTGCGGTTGCCTTTTCCGTATTGAAAGCGTTTGGTGTTCACAATCAGATTGAACCTTTTTTATTGAGTATGTTGGAGCCTCTGGGAGAAAAGGGTCCTGAAATCACATCTAATATCATTGGTTTTGTACAAAATGTAAAAGTGGGTGTGTTGGGTTCTTTAGGTGTGGCGATGCTGTTTTACACCATCATTGCATTGGTTCAGAAAATTGAGAATGCCTTTAATTACGTTTGGCGTGTCAAACGTGCGAGGACATTAGCACGACGGTTTACCGATTATTTAAGTGTGGTGATGATCGGTCCGGTGTTGGTTGTGACAGCATTAGGCTTGGCAGCAACAGTGATGAATCATGATGTGGTTTTGAGTTTACAATCGATAGAACCATTCGGTACTTTATTATTGTTTGCGACTAAGTTAATGCCTTATTTAATGATTATTTTGGCGTTTACATTCCTTTATATGTTTATTCCTAACACTCGTGTTGAGCTAATGTCAGCATTGATGGGGGCAGCAGTTGCGGGTGTGTTGTGGATAACGGTCGGTAAAATATTTGCCTCTTTTGTGGCATCGTCATCAAATTACACTGCGATTTATTCCAGTTTTGCTATTCTATTTTTCTTTATGATTTGGCTCTATTTAGCTTGGTTTATTTTATTGATTGGTTCGCAAGTTGCCTTTTATTTGCAACATCCAAAATTAGTACAATTTGGTGGTCGTCATTATGAACTTAGCCCACGATTACGAGAAAAAGAAGGTATTTGGCTGATGACGGTGATTGCCAAGCAGTTTTACCAACAGCAACCAGCATTAAATATGGAACAGTTAGAACAGCAAACATCTTTAATGGGTGAAACTTTAGAAGAATTGGTTATGACCTTAGAACAAGGTGGTTTCATTGTTGAATTGACGGGTGATGAATCTAGATACCAACCTGCACAAGATATCGCTGCAATACGAGTCAGTAGTATTTTGAATTGTTTACGAACTGCCGAAGAGTCTAAGTTGATGGATGTTAAGAGCATGATCGATGCACCTGTTGAAAAATTATTGCAACGGTTAGAACAAGCTCAGCAGACAACATTAGGTGATCTTAGCTTACGAGACCTGGCTTTAGGTAAGTTAAAACATGACTGATAAAACGTTGGATGGGAAGAAGATAGTTTTAGGTGTTACCGGTAGCATTGCTGCTTATAAATCTGCTGATCTAGTGCGTCGATTGCGTGAAGTGGGTGCTCAAGTAAATGTCGTTATGACCAAATCAGCATGTGAATTCATCACACCATTAACATTGCAAACACTCAGTGGAAAGCCTGTTGCTATTGAATTATTAGATGCCGATCAAGAGTCTGCGATGGGCCATATTAAATTAGCTCGCTGGGCAGATTGGATTTTAATAGCGCCAGCCAGTGCTGATATTATTGCCCGACTGGTGCAAGGGCGAACAGATGATTTGCTATCTGCATTGTGTTTGGCAAGTGAGTCCCCACTTGCGATTGCACCAGCAATGAATAATAAGATGTGGAGTAATCAGGCCACACAAGATAATTTAAAGATCTTAAAAGCAAGAGGAGCCCAAATAATAGGGCCGGCGAGTGGTGATCAAGCTTGTGGTGAACAAGGTGAGGGTCGTTTATTGGAGCCAGTGGAGATAGTCGTTGAGTTATCTCGTTTGGCAGTGCCAACCAAATTACAAGATAAGCATGTTGTGATTACTGCGGGGCCGACTTATGAAGCAATAGATCCGGTCAGATTTATTGGCAATAGAAGTTCAGGCAAGATGGGGTTTTCAGTGGCAAAAGCCGCCGCTGAGGCAGGGGCAAAGGTAACAATCATTGCCGGTCCCGTTCAAATAGATACGCCAACAGGTGTACAGCGTATTGATGTAGAAACAGCACAGCAAATGCATGATGCTGTCATGAATGAAATAAAATCATGCGATATATTTATTGCCTGTGCCGCGGTATCCGATTACAAGCCTGAACGAGCAGAAAATAATAAAATAAAGAAGGCTGGTCATGATCGTCTACAATTAAATTTGGTCGCGACCGTAGATATTGTGTCAACAGTCGCCAGTCAAAAGGATAAACCATTTATTGTGGGCTTTGCCGCAGAGACCGAGCAGGTTGTAACGTATGCTAAAGATAAATTGCAGCAAAAAAAATTGGATATGATTGCAGCTAACCAAGTGGGAGAAAAGCTTGGGTTTGCAACGGAAGATAATGAGTTACAGGTATTCTGGCCGCAAGGATCACAAACATTACCATTAGCGCCAAAAGTACAATTGGCACGAGATTTAATGACACTTATTATTGAGCACTATAATGCAAAAAATTCAACTTAAAATTCTTGATTCACGCTTAGGTGACACGATTGAATTACCGGACTACGCAACAAGTGGTTCCGCTGGTTTAGATTTGCGTGCATGCTTGGATGAAAATATAACGTTGAATCCTGGTGAAACAGTATTAATTCCAACCGGTATGGCTATTCATATTGATGATCCATCACTTGCAGCGGTGCTCTTGCCTCGGTCAGGCTTAGGGCATAAACATGGCATTGTATTGGGTAATTTAGTAGGGTTGATTGACAGCGACTATCAAGGGCAACTGTTTGTATCATGTTGGAATCGTGGTCAAACACCATTTGAAATCGTAATTGGTGAGCGTATTGCTCAAATGATATTTGTACCTATTATTCAGGTGAGCTTTGAACATGTAGAAGAATTTACTAGTTCAGAACGTGGATCAGGTGGTTTTGGGCATACTGGCAGGCACTAAATAGAATGTGCTAAAAGGTTAAGATATGAACGGATTATCAAAGTTGGCATTAAAAATTGGTGGTAAGCCGATTGCATTGCTGACCCTTATTATTAGTTGTGTATCAGTGTTCACTGGCTTCCTTTGGCAGCACCAGCAAACCAGTATTCAGCAGCAACAGCAATATCATTTGATGCATCAGCAAACTGCCAAAATGATTTATACGGCCATTACATCACGAGTTCAAGTGTTGAATGACCAAATGGCATCAATAGCACAATCGCCACAATTATCGAATGTATTGACCCGAAATGATCAGAACCTGATTGAGTTACAACAACGCGTATTGGAATACCTACTGCCCAATGCAGATAAGATTTGTTTGCTTTCAGCAGAGATAGATGAACCTGATGCCAACGCTTGTATCCCGATCACTTTTGCAACATTAAGCAGTCTGCGGCAGGCAAAAGAAGATGGCCATTCACCATTGGCAATATTACAAGTGGGAACAGATGATGCACATCTATTATTGACACAACGCATCACCAATCATGTTGATCAAGTAATAGGATTATTAGTGGTGACATTGGAACCTAAGGTGATCACAGATTTACTGTTCACAGAATACGGTGTTAATGGTTATGTTGAATTACAGCAAGGTGCAAAAAAAGCGACGGCACTAGTGAGTCAAGGTAATGTTCAGTGGAAACAGGGTAATGCAAGTTTTAATCAGCTTATACCGAATAGTCATTGGAAAATTGCCTATTGGCCAGCAAAACCACCAAGCTCAAATTTAACGATGTTAAGTTTATTGGTAGTATTGATCGTTATAGTGTTGATGTGGTTATTGAGAGAAAGTTGGCAGCAGTACTTGTTTAGGCTCGATAGAACGACATTAAGACAGATATTAGCGGACTTTAAGGCGGGTAAATTGAAACCTAAATATTTATTGGCTTATCGTGGGTTACAAAGTGTCGTTGGTGATATTCAAACGTTAGGGCAAGAAAAGACGGCACCCCTGAAAAGGGCAACTGCTGAGAGTATTAACAAAAAATTAGAGGGAGAACAGCCTGACAATCTCACTGAAATTGAGCGAGTCGAAGATAATTCTGTTGAGCTTGATGCCAAGATTTTTAAAGCGTATGACATCAGAGGCATCGTTGGTGAGACATTAAACGAGCAAATTATGATGGTGATTGGCCAAGCTATAGGTAGTGAGGCTAAAGACCAAGGACAAACTCGTTTAGTCGTTGGCCGTGATGGACGACTATCGAGTGACAGTTTAGCGAAAGCATTAATAGATGGAATTGTCGCCAGTGGTTGTGGAGTGGTAGACATTGGTCAAGTACCAACACCATTAGTCTATTTTGCTTGTGAACATTTAGGCACACATTCTGGTGTGATGGTCACAGGCAGTCATAATCCGCCGGAATACAATGGTTTAAAGATTATTTTAGCTGGAAAAGCCATAGATGGAGAGGCTTTACAGAAAATTTACCAGCGTATAGAACAGGGAAGTTTTCATTTTGGCAGCGGTTCAAAAAATGTTGCTAATGTGATTGAAGATTATATTGATCGAATTGTCAGTGATGTTAAAACAACACGATCTATCAAGGTGGTCATTGATTGTGGCAATGGTGTTGCAGGCATCATCGCGCCGAAATTATTACAAGCATTGGGTTGTGAGGTGATTGAACTTTATTGTGACGTTGATGGTAATTTCCCCAATCATCATCCCAATCCAGGGCAGCCAGAAAATTTACAAGATTTGATTGCTGCAGTACAACAACATGAAGCTGAATTAGGGATTGCTTTTGATGGCGATGGCGATCGTATTGGCGTGGTGGATGCTAATGGTCAGCCTATTTGGCCCGACCGGTTGATGATAATGTTTGCTCAAGATGTCTTAGCAAGACAGCCAGGTGCAACCATTATTTATGACGTAAAGAGTAGTAACTTATTAGCTGAGGCTATTTCACGTGCGGGTGGTAAAGGGTTGATGTGGCGGTCTGGGCATTCAATTATTAAAAATAAAATGAAAGAAGTGAATGCAGCGTTAGCAGGTGAAATGAGCGGCCATATTTTCTTTAAAGAGCGCTGGTATGGATTTGATGATGGTTTATATACATCATGTCGTTTGTTAGAATTACTTGCCAGTGATCCATTAGAACGCACGCCAACTGAAGTATTTTCTGCGATTCCAAATCGAGAAAACACACCAGAAATATTAATTGATATGGATGAAGACGCGAGTCGGCTATTTATGCAACAATTAGCTGATGAAGCACAATTCTCTGGTGCTCAAATGACAACAATAGATGGTTTGCGGGCGGATTATCCTGATGGCTGGGGTTTAGTACGCGTATCTAATACTATGCCAGGATTGACATTACGATTTGAAGCCGACACAGTAGAAAATTTGCACTATATTCAACAACAATTTAAACAGCAAATGTTACAAGTCAAACCAACACTGACATTACTTTTTTAAAAGAAAAATAGATGAGTTTAAATACACAAAAATCATTACATATTGCTCAGGTATTGACTGAAGCACTACCTTATATCCAACGTTTTTCGGGTAAAACATTGGTCATTAAATATGGTGGTAACGCCATGGTTGATGAAGACCTGAAAAATAACTTTGCCCGTGATGTGGTTCTGCTAAAAGCGGTAGGAATTAACCCTATTATCGTTCATGGCGGTGGCCCACAGATTGGTGATTTACTGAGCCGTATCGGGATAAAAAGTCAATTTATCAATGGTATGCGTGTGACCGATACTGAAACCATGGATGTGGTGGAAATGGTATTAGGTGGGCAAGTGAATAAAAGCATTGTTAACTTGATCAATTCTCATGGGGGACGTGCTGTCGGCCTGACAGGTAAGGATGGGGGGTTGATTTGTGCCGAAAAACTACAGGTTTCAAATAATAGTGACGATCCTGCAATTAATGTTTCAGAAGTTATTGACTTAGGACACGTCGGTAAAGTTAAAAGTATTGATACCAGCGTGATTGATATGCTGATCCACAGTGACTTTATCCCCGTTATTGCGCCAATTGGTGTGGGAGAGAATGGCCAATCTTATAATATTAATGCTGATTTGGTAGCAGGGAAAATTGCTGAAGTTTTACAAGCCGAGAAGTTAATATTATTGACCAATACGACTGGGTTGTTAGATGGTAATGGTGAATTGTTGACGGGGTTGAATGCGAAACAAGTGAACGACTTAATCGAAGAAGGTGTGATTCATGGTGGTATGTTACCTAAAATAGGCTGTGCATTGGATGCTGTGCAGGCAGGAGTAACAACAGCTCATATCATTGATGGTCGAGTGCAACATGCAGTGTTATTAGAAATGTTTACAGATGAAGGTGTCGGCACCTTGATTCGTGGAGGCTGGCAATGAGTGAGCAAGGAAAATCAAGTAGAGCAGCAGTCAAAAGCTCACGCAAACAGGCTATATTGGAAGCGTTGGCAAGAGAGTTAGAACAACATCCTGGGGAGCGAATCACGACCGCGCAATTAGCGAAAGGTTTAGGTGTGTCAGAGGCTGCTTTGTATCGACATTTCCCGAGTAAGGCGCGAATGTTTGAAGGTTTGATTGAATTTGCTGAAGACACTGTTTTCGGATTGATTAATCGAATTATGGAAGAAGATCCTCACGCAATATCACGCTGTGAAAAAATAATTACTTTATTATTAGGCTTTAGTGCTAAAAATCCTGGCATTAGTAGTATTTTAGTGGGCACCGCATTGACTGGTGAAACGGAACGTTTACGCCAGCGAGTTAATCAGTTTTTTGAGCGATTAGAAACACAATTTAGACAAATCTTGCGTGAGGGAGAGTTAACCTTGACCGAGGCTGGCGGTCGTCCGGTTAATGAAACGGCAAATTTATTAGTCACCATCGTCGAAGGGCATGTGCAACAATATGTTCGAACAGGATTCCGGCAATCGCCACTAACGGGTTGGGATCAACAGTGGCAATTATTGACATCAATATTGAAGGTTTATGCATGATTAATGTCGTGATAATCAGTAATGATTCGGCTGAAGAATTGGCTCTGTTATCGCAACAATCAGACATGAACGTCTTATTAGTAGTGCCGACGACGTTGGATGATACCCTCGAACAAGTAGGCCGCTCTCAACCTGACATCATTATAATAGAACACGGCATCGGCAATAGTAGTGCCGATATACTTTGTCACCATGTCAGTAAGCAATATCCAGATGCAAGTTGTTTGATGCTGACTGAAAAACCACCAAACTTTGAAATGTTACAAAACTCAGGATTTAAAGCGCGTGGCTACATTACACCTGAGCAACGCTCCGATCTTGATAGAGCAGTAAGAGTGGTACATGACGGTGAAGCTTGGCTTCCTAGAAAATTGGTTACCGACATGCTTAATCGTTTCGGCTCTACATTTATTATGACTGATATAGCAGAAATTTAAGCTAAAACTTGCCGAAAACAGTGTTCAAGCCATATTAAAGTTATTTAATTTCAATTGCTTACTGTTTTAAAATCCAAATAACTCAAAATTAGTACCAAAGTACAATAGATTTCCTCTTTACAAGAGAGGAAACTTACATTCAAGGCATGGACTAGTGTGTCCATTAACCAGTAAATTTTGGATTGTAAGTTTCTTTGGAGAGAAAAATGGCTACTCAAATCGGTATTGTTACAACTCTTATAGGTACAGCAACAGCAACCTCAGCGGATGGTTCAATTCGCAACCTACAAGTGGGTGATCGTTTATTTGCAGATGACCTAATCACAACAGGTGCTGGCGGTGCAATTGAAATCACATTTGAAGATGGCAGTGTTATGGATCTCGGGCGTAACTCTCAAGCAATGCTTGATGATACAGTCTTTAATCCTGAAGCGGCAGCGGCAGTAGCTGCAACAGCTGAATCTGATGTTGATGCAATTCAAGCAGCAATCTTAGCCGGTGCCGATCCTACACAAGTGACGGAAGCAACAGCTGCAGGTGCAGGTGCAGAAGGCGGTAACGAAGGTACCGCTCCTGTTGTGGTCGATTATATTGGCCCATCAGTTACTCCAGACGCTGGTTTTGAAACCATAGGTGTTGGTGTCGAATTTCCAGTAATAGAAGAAGAACTTCAAGCGCCAGAAGAGCCAAACGATACACCAACAACAAGTGGGACAACTGCATTTGTTGATGAAGACGATCTTGGTGGTAGAGGTAGAGAGCAAGAGAGCATCACTTTTCAAGAACAAGATAATTTACTTACTGAATTTGAGGAATCAACAGGATGTTCTGCTCATTATGCCTATGCGCAGGGCAATAACGATGTACAAGATGGTGATAATATCCCTGTAGATTCATCAACAACAGTAACAGGTACTTTAAATGCTAATTTTGGCGGTGATGGCCCAGGCGATATTACGTTTAATGCAGCAGGCACTCAACCAACAGGCATTACATCAGGTGGCTACGATCTTGAATATTGGGTATCAGATGATGGCTATTCTCTTGTTGCTTACATATCTACAGGTGATAATAAAGAGGAAGATGTAAAAGAAATTATTTTCACAGCTCAAATTACCGATCCAGCAACAGGTGCCTTTACAACAACACTTTACGGCCCAGTTGACCATGCAGACGGTACTACGGAAGATAATTTAGTTATTAATCTTGGCTACACAATTACTGATTCAGATGGCGATTCAGCACAAGGTGTGTTGGCATATAACATTGATGATGACAGTCCAAGCATTACATTAGAAGATGTAACTGTACCGAGCTTAGAAGTAGACGAAACAGATTTAACAACTGATGACAGTGCGAGTTTTGCTGGCTTATTCAGTGTGGGAAGTTACGGTGCTGATGGTGCGGGTTCAATTGGTGGTTACACATTAGGCACTGCGGGCGGTGACTCTGGTTTAGTAGATACAGCGACAGGCGAGAGCGTTTTCTTATTCTTAGAAGCGGGCGAAGTAGTTGGTCGTCATGGTACTGATGCAACCGATGCGGAAAATAATGGTGAAGTAGTCTTTACTATCAGCGTAGACGGTAGCGGCAATGTTGAACTTGATCAAGTTCGTGCGATTGTTCATGGCGACACGAATGACCATGATGAAGACAGCGATGCCTTAGCGGCAGGAGCAGTGACATTGGGTGCGACAGTTACCGATGGTGACGGAGATACAGCAACTAACTCAGTGAACATTGGTGGTGCATTTAACTTTAAAGATGATGGTCCAAGTGCTGTAAATGATACTGGCTCTGTAGATGAAGATGGAGATCCATTAGTAGTTGATGCAGCATCTGGTGTTATTCCTAACGATAGTGCTGGTACGGATGGTTACTTGTCTTCTGGTCCTGTTACTGCAATAGTTGGCGTTAGCGGTAATTTGGTTGGTGGTGACACGATTGGTGCATACGGTACATTGGTCATTGATGCTGATGGTAGCTATACCTATACAGTTGATAATGCTAACACGACAGTTGATGACTTGAATGATGGTGATACATTACAAGACGTCTTCACTTACACGATTACAGATGCCGATGGTGATACAGACACTGCTACTTTATCAATTACTATCCATGGTGCGGTTGATGCCTTCCCAAGTGGTTTGGCATATACAGTTGCTGGTCAGAAAGGTATTGGTGGGAGTGGTAAAGATACCCTATATGCGGTTGATTTGGAGACAGGTGAAGCCACAACTATTGGTCAAATTTCAACCGATGGAATTACATTTACAAGTGTAGAAGGATTGGCCTTAAATCCTGTTGATGGTTTCTTGTATGCTATTGCTGGTGCTTCTGGTAATAGTGACTATTTGGTCAAAATTAATCCGGCTACAGGTGACTCAGAAATTCTAGCGATTCATTCGTTGTCTGCGTTTAGTGATGCAGGGATGACATTTGCACTTGATGGTACTTTATATATGGCTGTCGGTGATACGCTCTACACTGTTGATACGACAACGGGTGCTTTATCTCCATTTATAGCAGATTACGGCTTTGGCGCCATTGATGGAATGGGTATTTCTCCAACCGACCAAAATACACTATGGATTGTTTCTGCTGACGATCTCTATACAGTTGATATCACTACTAAAATCGTTACGGTCGTCGGTGAAATTACCTTTGTTGACTTAGACGGTTCTGTTATTAACAGTGCGACGGCAGATGGTATGTCATTCGACGATAATGGCCAGTTATGGATTGATGATAACGCGGGTAATATTTTCAGGTTCAATTTCAGCACAGATACTGCGGAACAAGTCAGTACAGTTGCTAATGAGGATGTAACTGGATCTGGTATAGCATCGCTTGCAATCAGTGTTGTTGATCCAGGCACGTATGTTGTCTTAAGTGACGCACATAATAGCGATTTCAGTCAAGATAGAACGACTAACGAGGTCGTTTATCTGGATAAGGATGGCTTGGTAGATACTGTTCCTCTTCTTAATATCTTGGCAGGGACTAACAGTATTACAGTTTCAGATGACGTTGATAACGCAGTCACAGTTACTCAGAACAGTGGCACTATAGAAAGTGCTTATGTTCAAACAGATACACACGGTGATATTACTGTAACGGGCTTTGTTAATGTTGATATTCAAACACGTGGTGATGATCCATCTACTATTGTAATAAACGGTGCTGAACGAGGAGATATCAGCACGGGTGAAGGTGATGATAGCGTCACAATCAATGCTGCAACACCTGCCGCTAGTTTAGAAACTGATGGATCAGAAACATTTACTATCGATACCGATGGTGGTAATGACACGATAACATTGGATGACCTTGTTGACTCCAATTATATTATCAATGCAGGTGAGGCAATGGATGGTACCTTTGTAGCTGATGATGTTGATACTTTAGTTGTTAATGATGATTTGGATTTGGGAGCTCTTAACCTTACTCTAAGTAACTTTGAGGCAATTGAACTTGCAGGAGATAATGAATTAACGCTAAGTGTAACTGACGTATTAAGCGTTACCGACTCGGATAATCAATTGATTATTGAAGGTGATGCTGATGACACGGTTACAACGACTGATACTGGCTGGGTTGAGGGAGCAACTGCGGATGGCTACACTACATATAACAATGGTTTAGCAACATTGTTGGTGGGTGAGAATATCGACCAATCGGGTATTATGTCATAGCCATTTTGACTGTTTGTCTTTAGTATGTAATTAAGCCCCGATTATTCGGGGCTTTTTTTTGGTTTTTCTTTATGGATTCCGTGTCTGTCATTCTCACGAAAGTGGGAAACGGAATGACGAGAAGATAAAAAGTAAATTGATGATAGAAATCTCTACTGAATAGTATGCGGCAGTGTTTTGCCGCTATTTTTTTGACATTTTTCCGGTCTATTTATAACTTAATGAATTAACACACTATTTTTTTCTGGCATGTTTGGTGCTTAACTTTACTTAAATGAAGATTAAAGTTTGGAGTTACACATGCCGATAAATTTTGATTCCGCTCTGGGAATTCATGCTGATGCACTTCGCATCCGTTCACAACGGGCGGAGTTATTGGCGTCGAACTTGGCTAATGCTGATACGCCCAATTTCAAAGCACGTGATATTGATTTCAAATCTGCCATGAAAATAGCGGCAAGTGGTCAAGATCTTGCCAGCATGAAAACAACTCATGCCAAACATTTCTCAACATCAGGTGGTCAATATTCTTCTCCAGCTGTGCAATATCGTACTTCTATTCAAGATTCACTCGATGGTAATACCGTCGATGAGCAAATCGAACAATCTCAGTTCATGCAAAATGCAGTTCAATATCAAGCCAGCCTTAATTTTCTGGGTGGCAAATTTAAAAGCCTACTCACTGCGATTAGAGGGGATTAAGGTTTATGTCTTTATTTAGTATTTTCGATATTGCTGGCAGTGGCATGAGTGCTCAATCATTAAGATTGAATACGACAGCGAGTAATTTAGCCAATATAGACAGTGTCAGTAGTAGTATCGGTCAGGTCTATCGTGCTAGACAACCCGTGTTTTCAGCAGTACTAGATAATGCTCAGAAAGGCTATACGCAAGGCAGCGTTAGAGTGACTGGTATTGTTGAAAGTCAAGCGCCAGTGAAAGCGCAATATAACCCAAGTCATCCATTAGCAAATGAAGAGGGTTATGTATTTCATTCCAACGTTGATCCGATTGCCGAGATGGCAAATATGATGTCGGCATCACGTTCTTATCAAAATAATGTTGCCATTGCAGAGACGTCGAAGCAGTTATTGCTACGTACGTTGCAATTGGGCGAGTAAGTATAGGAGACCATCATGGCAATAAATGGAGTTGGGGATAACCCATATGCTTTTTTGAACTCACAATCTTCGCAGACTGAAGAAGAGAAAGGTGCAGGTGAATTAGCATTTGATGACTTTATGTCTTTGATGACCATGCAATTACAGAATCAAGATCCATTAAAACCATTAGACAGTGGTGACTTTTTAGGTCAAATAGCTTCATTTTCTACCGTAACAGGTATCGAAGGCTTACAAAATTCATTTAATGATTTCGCACAATCATTAACGTCTAGTCAAGCACTGCAAGGTTCTGCTTTAGTGGGACGTTCGGTGTTAGTGCCATCATCAATCGGGTTGTTAACAGCCGGGGAAGCGTTGAAGGGGCAAATCAATGTATTTGAACCTGTCACTGATTTGAAAGTTGAAATATTCAATGAAAGTGGTGCGACTGTTAGAACAATTGAACTAGGTTCAGCTTCGGGTTACACCAATTTTAGTTGGGATGGTTTTGATAGTGATGGAGAAGCTATGCCTGAAGGGGTATATCAATTTAAAGCGACAGGAACTGTTAATGACACTAATACGGCTTTTGCAACAGCAACAGTTGCGAAAGTGGACAGTATTTTAGTGGGTTCTGGCAGTCAGGGTTTAACCGTTAATTTGGCCGGTATTGGAGCTGTGCCATTTAGTGAAGTACAAGAAATTATATAGGGGTAAGGGGACATGTCTTTTAATACATCGTTAACAGGTTTAAATGCAGCTACGGCGGATTTAAATGTCAAATCAAACAATATTGCCAATGTCAGTACGACAGGATTTAAGAGTTCGCGAGCTGAATTTGCAGATGTTTATGCAGTCAGTGCTTTTGGCACGAGTAACACGGCAATTGGTAGTGGTGTGGTGCTTAATAATGTCAATCAGCAATTTAAACAAGGTAATTTACAATTTACCGATAGTGCCCTAGATTTAGGCATTAGTGGTCAAGGATTCTTTGCCTTAGCACCATCACAAACTAGTGGTGAGATCGTTTATTCTCGAGCGGGTGCATTTGGCATTAATGCTGATGGTTTTGTGGTGAATAGTTCTGGTCAGTTTTTAAAAATATTCCCTGTTAATCCGGATGGTACGGTGTCTTCAACTAGTATCACTAGTTCTACTGCACTGCAATTACCCGCGGTAACAGGCACGCCAAACCCGACCGCTAATATTACGCTTTCAGCTAACCTGACTTCGACTGCTCCAGCTTTAGCAGATGCGGTCCCTATTGATCCAACTAATCCAACGACGTTTACCAACTCAACGTCAGTGACAATGTATGATTCGTTAGGTAATGAACATATATTGACTATGTATTACAAAAAAACGGATGCAGCAACAAACCAGTGGGATGTCGATGTCTATATTAATGAGCCATTAGGCGCACCACCGGCAGCACAACAAACTCAGCTCGGTGTGACCAAAACATTGGATTTTGACCCGAGTTTAGGGGGGGCACTTTCATCAGTACCAAGCGATCAAACTTATACGATAACTACATTAGCAAGTGGTGCAGCGGTACCTCAGGTCTTCAATTTTGATTTTTTGGGAACAACACAAAACTCTTCAGCATTTGCAATCAATAATATTACCCAAGATGGTTTTAGTACGGGTCGTTTAAGTGGCTTAGATATCAGTGATCAAGGTATTGTTCGAGCAACGTATACCAATGGTCAGGCTGTACCTCTAGGCAAAATTGTATTAGCTAGTTTTGCTAATGTACAAGGATTAAGACAGATTGGTAATACGTCATGGGCAGAGACACTAGATTCTGGTCCCGTAGTAGCCGGTGAGGCAGGAACAGGTACTTTTGGCCTAATTCAATCGGGAGCGCTTGAGGAATCGAATGTTGATTTAACTAAAGAATTGGTGGGACTGATTACTGCACAACGTAATTTCCAGGCTAACTCAAAAGCCATTGAAACCAATAATGCCATTACGCAAACGATTATCAATTTAAGGTAATGACTTTATCCTGATTTGCAGAAATGTCGGTAAATTAGGGGGATTTATATATGGATAGAATGCTTTATATTTCGATGAATGCTGCACAGCAGACCATGCTGTCACAGGCGGCGAATGCTAATAATTTGGCCAATGTAAATACCACCGGATTTCGTGCTGATTTTGAACAGTTTCGAAGTATGCCGGTATTTGGTGAAGGGCTTCCTAGTCGAGTGTATTCGATGAGTGAACGCCCACAAACAGATTATCAGCAAGGATCTGTTCATACAACCGGACGTGAATTAGATGTGTCGGTGCAAGGTGAAGGCTTTATTGCCGTTCTGGGAAAAGATGGTCGTGAAGGTTATACCCGAGCAGGTGATTTTCACATTACAGCGGCAGGGCAACTTGTAACGGGAACAGGCTTAGTTGTCTTAGGCGAAGGTGGTCCCATTGCTATTCCGCCATCAGAAAAAGTGGAGATTGGTTCCGACGGGACTATTTCCATTCGTGCCATTGGTGCTCAAGCTAATGCATTGGCTACATTAGATCGCATAAAGCTAGTAAAACCCGAGCTGAGTAATGTGTTTAAAGACACTGATGGGTTAATGCGTTTGCGAGATGGTAGTACTGCTCCACTAGATGCTGATATTAAGGTTGCATCAGGCACATTAGAGACAAGCAATGTCAATATGATGGTCTCACTCGCAAAAATGATTGAATTACAGCGTCAATACGAAATGCAAGTCAAAATGATGAAGTCAGCAGATGAAAATAGTGCAGCTTCGGCACGGCTATTGCAGTTAAGGTAGTTAACACGAAATAAGCGTCAAAATATTGGAGGAAACTCACCATGAATCAAGCGTTATGGATTGCCAAAACAGGACTTGATGCCCAACAAACACGAATGGCAGTTATTTCAAATAATCTGGCAAACGTTAATACCACTGGGTTTAAGAAAGATCGTGCTGTGTTTGAAGATTTGTTGTATCAAACAATTCGTCAACCAGGAGCACAATCTTCAACGAATACACAGTTACCTTCCGGTTTGATGTTAGGTACGGGTGTCAGAACAGTAGCAACTGAAAAATCACATACTCAAGGCAATATTATCCAAACGGATAATTCCCTAGATATGGCGATTCAAGGTCGTGGTTTTTTCCAGATCCTACAGCCAGATGGTTCTCTAGCTTATACTCGGGATGGTACTTTCCAAGTAGATTCAGATGGCCAAATGGTCATGTCTAATGGTAATCCATTAGAACCTTCTATTACGATTCCTCCAGAGACCTTAAGTATTACGATTGGTAGTGATGGCACAGTCAGTATTTTGCAGGCTGGTCAAACATCGCCTACAACTATTGGGAATATTGAACTTGCTGATTTTGTGAACCCAACAGGCTTACAACCGATTGGTGAAAATTTATTTAAAGAGAGTGGTGCCAGTGGGACAGCAGTAACGGGTACGCCAGGTTTGACCGGTTTAGGTTCTGTGATTGGTGGGGCATTGGAATCATCAAATGTAAATGTAGTAACAGAGCTGATCAATATGATTGAAACGCAGCGTGCTTATGAAATGAATTCAAAAGCAATCTCAACTGCTGATCAGATGTTGCAATACGCTGCTCAGAATCTTTAATAATTAACCCTCTAGTTTAATAGGGGAGAGTAATCATGGAAAAAATTATAAAATTGTTGATATTGTGCAGTCTGATGATATTGACAGGCTGTGTATCAAATGAAGCAAAACGAGATCCAGCTTATGCTGCTGTTCGTCCTGTTGCCGTGGAGCAACAAGAGAACACTGATGGTGCTATTTTTGATATAGCAACAAATATTTCATTATTCGAAGATTATCGTGCCCGACGGGTTGGCGATATTTTAATGGTTAAGCTCGAAGAAGAAACAGAAGCTGAAAAAGAAACTGAAACAATAGTTAAAAAGTCTAATTCTAATAGCATCACCAATCCGACTGTATTTGGTACGACGCCAGAATTTGATCTGCCTAGCGTATTACCGTTAGCAAGTAACCACAACAATAACTTAGCCTTTAGTCTTGGTTCGACACATGATTTTAAGGGTCAAGGAGATAGTGATCAAAGTAATGAATTAACAGGTGAAATCAGTGTGTCAGTGGTGGAAGTGTTGCCAAATGGCAATATGATTATCCGTGGTGAAAAAGTAATTACGATTAATCAGGGTAATGAATATATTCGTCTTTCTGGCATAATTAGTCCACGTGATATTGATGCAAATAACACCATATCTTCCAAACGAGTGGCGGATGCTCAAATTGCTTACGTTGGTGATGGGCCTACTAACGATGCCAATGTCACTGGTTGGTTGAGCCGATTTTTCTTAAGTGCATTAATGCCATTCTAGAAAGGAACCGACATGAATATTAAAACCTTTTTGGTCAGCATTACTCTTCTCATTATCTCAACGCTTGTTCAAGCTGAACGGATTAAAGATTTAGCATCAATAGCCGGTGTGCGAAATAACCAATTAGTCGGTTATGGACTGGTTGTTGGATTAGATGGTACCGGCGATAAAACAAAGTTTACTGGCCAAACCTTACGTAGTTTTTTACGTGAATCAGGAGTCAATTTACCTCCTGGCACTGATCCTAAAAGTAAAAATGTGGCAGCGGTAGCAATTCATGCGGATTTGACGCCTTTTAGTAAGCCTGGCCAAACAATAGATGTCACAGTGTCATCATTAGGTGATGCGAAAAGCCTACGTGGTGGTAGTTTAATTATGACACCACTAAAAGGTGCCGATGGAAAGGTATATGCAATGGCGCAAGGCAATCTAGTTGTTGGTGGCTTTGGTGCCGAGGCTGGCGATGGTTCACGCGTTACAGTTAATATTCCCAGTGCAGGTAGGATACCGAATGGTGCGACCATCGAACGAACAGTGAAAAATTCTTTTAATGTTGGTGACCATTTGATCTTGAATTTACATCAAGCAGATTTCACCACGGCAAGTCGATTAACGGATGCTATTAACCATACATTAGGTAAAGGTACGGCACGAGCAATGGATGCTACATCTATAAAAGTGAATGCACCTCGAGATCCAAGTCAACGAGTTCCTTTTTTATCATTGGTTGAAAATCTAGAGCTTAATCCAGGAGAAGCAGCGGCTAAAATTGTCGTAAATTCTCGCACGGGTACCATTGTGATTGGTCAGCATGTTCGGGTGAGTCCTGTTGCTGTTACCCATGGTAATTTATCTGTGACTATTTCAGCGAATACAGAGGTGAGTCAACCGAATGCATTTTCTGATGGTCAAACAGTAATCACCCCGAATTTTGATATTGAAGTGACCGAAGAAGATAGTAGGATGTTTGTCTTTAATCCGGGCGTATCGTTAGATGAAATTGTAAGAGCGGTTAATCAAGTGGGGGCTGCGCCGGGTGATTTAGTTGCCATTTTGGAAGCGTTGAAACAAGCGGGTGCATTACGTGCTGAGTTAATAGTGATTTAACGCGATGGCTCTTAATACCCATATTGCACAGACTTCGCTTGATTTTCAAGGTTTGGCTGAGCTACGACGTTCTTCAAATCAAGATGGCGCTGATCAACAAACAATCAAGCAAGTTGCTGGGCAGTTTGAAGCTATATTTATCAATATGATGCTGAAAAGCATGAGGCAAGCCAGCTTGGCGGAAGGTATCTTCGACTCAAATCAAAACGAGATGTATCGTGAGATGTCCGATCAACAACTTGCAATGGATCTTGCTGGTAAAGGTGGTGGCCTTGGTTTACAAGAAGCCATTATTAGACAGTTAGGCGGTCAAACTGAACGTAAATCACCCGTCGATGGTGAAATAAGAAGTTATGGTATAGAAACAGTTCGTAGAAGACCCGCATTGCAAGTAATAGAACGAAAAGAATTATTGCAGCAAGTAATGGAAGCTGCGCCATCAGCCGCTATTGAAAAATCAAATGATCGGGTCGCCATCAATTTTGACTCACCTGAAAGTTTTGTTCAGCATTTATGGCCCATGGCAAAACAAGCTGCAGATAAACTTGGTGTAACTCCTGAAGTAATTTTGGCCCAAGCAGCATTAGAAACTGGATGGGGAAAACACGTCATTAAGAAGGTCGGTGAACCATCAAGTTATAACTTGTTTAACATCAAAGCCGATAGTCGTTGGGATGGAGATTCAGTTGCTATCGGATCAGTGGAATATCGTGATGGTGTAGCCGTCAAAGAACAGTCACACTTTAGAATGTACGAGTCATATCAGCAAAGTTTTGATGATTATGTGAATTTTATACAAACTCAACCTCGATATAGCCAAGCCTTAGAGCATAGTAGTGATCCAGAAAAATTCATTGAAGAGTTACATAAGGCGGGCTATGCCACCGATCCTAGTTACACCGATAAAATTAAACGCATTATGAATGGTGCAACGCTGGCACAAATATCGCATCAACTACAACATTCGTAATTTTTGCCGTCAAGTGATGGATAAGAGGTTTTACTCATGAGTTTGCTGAATATTGGAACAACAGCATTATTAACAACACAAAATGCATTGGCAACAGTAAGCCATAACATTAGTAATGTTAATACCGATGGTTATTCTCGCCAGCGTACTGAGCAATCAGCACTATTGCCACCTAATTTTCAAGGGGGCTATTTTATTGGTTCAGGTGTAACGGTCAGTAGTATTGAACGGGTTTATGATACTTTTTTAGCGGAACAAGTCAGAACCTATACCTCACAAGAAGCTCAATTTGATACGTTCTATCAATTTGCCTCTCAAATTGATGAAGTGCTTGGCTCAACCGCGTTAGGCTTGGATTCTGGATTAACATCATTTTTTGCAGCTGCTCAAGAAGTGACTAATGATCCAACGTCTATTCCTGCCCGTCAGGTTTTATTAGCAGAAGCTGGCTTACTTGCAAATAGATTTAATACTCTGGATGGACAATTACAGAAATTTGATGATCAAATTAATAGTCAAATATCAGCATCGGTCAACGATATAAATACTCTTTCACGTGGTATTGCGGAGCTTAATCGGGCTATTGTGGAAGCACAAGGCGCAAGTAATTCACCGGCGAATGATTTATTAGATAAAAGAGATAATTTGATTAATCAGTTATCAGGATATCTATCAGTCGATATTGTTCCAGCAGGTAATGGTGCCGTGAATGTGTTTGTGGGCACTGGTCAAGCGTTAGTCATAGGCAATGCCCAGATCGATTTACAAACTATTTCTGATGGTGGCTCACCGCCACGTCTCACGATAGGCTATGATGCGAATCAAATTGATATTTCAGCCCAATTAACGGGTGGTACGATTGGTGGAATGTTCCAAGTTAGGACTGATATAGTAGATGTATCACGTACTGCACTAGATGGCTTAGCATTGAGTATCGTGACGGCGGTAAATAATATACATAATAATGCTTTAAATCCAGCGGGTGCAATTGATTTGAATGGCAATGCTGGTGGTGATTTATTTGACCCAGCAGCGGTGACTGCAGCAACGATTAATGTCTTAATAACTGATCCACGATTAATTGCCGCCTCATCAGGGACTAATCCTGGTGTAGGTAATAATGAAAATATATTAGCATTAGCTGATTTACAGACTAATTCCACAACAGTTATTGTCAGTGCAATACCACTTGTTACCCAATCTTTCTCTGATGCGATAGGTGTATTAATCGCTGATGTGGCCACGCGTACTCATCAAGCAGACATTGGTCGGCAAACCCAACAAGGTTTACGTGTGCAAGCTGAATCAAGGTTTGATAGCGTGTCTGGTGTTAATTTGGATGAAGAAGCTGCAAATTTAATTAGATTGCAACAAGCTTATCAAGCGGCATCACAAATTATCACAACATCAAATACGATATTTAATGCGTTAATGAACGCAATATGATGGAACTATAACTTATGCGAATTTCTACTAGTCAGATCACCCAACAGAGTATTGATTCAATATTGCAACGGCAGTCAGAGTTAGTAAAGACACAACAGCAAGTTAGTTCAGGGAAAACATTATTGAGCTCTGCTGATGATCCTGTTGCTGCTGTTCAAATTTTGGGTCTACAACGTGAAATTAGTTTGGCAGATCAATATTTGTTAAACGCAGATAAAGCGGACAATAAATTATCGGTAACAGACGGCATTCTGGATAGTGCAACTAATATTTTGCAACGTGTTCGAGAATTAGCGATCCAAGCGCTTAATGACACAAATGATGCTGCTGCTCGACAGGGGATAGCGGAAGAAATGACCCAACTAAATGAAGCCTTAGTGGGTTTGGCTAATACTCAAGATGCCAATGGTGAATTCCTATTTTCTGGTTATCAGTCTGGTACACAAGCATTTGACCCCACAACATATACTTACGGCGGAGATAGTGGGCAACGTCAATTACGAGTTGGTTCTGGTTATTTAGTAGAGATAAATGAGCCGGGCAATACTATATTTGGTGATGGTGCAGCCTCTGTATTTCAGCTTATTCAGGATTTTGCAGCTGATATTAGTGTTGACCCACGAGGGCCCACAGGTAATGCGACATTTCTGACCAATATTGATACAACAATGGATTCAGTGCTAAATGCTCGAACAAGAGTAGGCACACGACTTAATATTATTGACCAGCAGCGAGATATTAATGAAAGTAGCAAATTAAGCCAAGAGACATTATTATCACAGATAGAAGATTTAGATTATGCAGAGGCTATTACGCGGTTGAATTTACAAGCAGTAGGGCTGGAAGCGGCACAACAATCTTACGTGAGGGTACAGGGTTTATCGTTGTTTAATTTTCTCTAAAAATATAACAGTCATTGCATCATTAAAGTGAAATTACATGGTATTTAAGGACATTAATATTGCATTTTTAGTGCATTTCTCTGAAATGTTTAATCACTATTCACCGGTTTGGGATAAGTTAGAAAGGAACGAATTCTTAGTAATAGTCCATGGATCACAATTTGAACGTGAGCGTACTATCGAAGCCTGCCAAGAGTATAGAGTTAATTACGTAATAATTGAGGATGTTTTAGCGGAGCAGCACCGTTTCCCTTATTTAATTTCAAATCATGCAATGCATGCTTTTCAAGGTGTACCACTGATTAAGGTGCTTGGTGAATGTAACATTCGCTTTATGTATGCGTTAGGGAAAGGTCGCCATAATTTTTCTGAATGGAACCACTATTACGATATATTTCTATGTTTTGGTCCGTTCCATGAGCAACAATTAACACAATTTAATGCACCCTCTGTTCAGATGGGGTATCCACGATATGATATTTACTTCAATCAAGAGTTAGAACTTACCGATTTTAAACAGAAATTAGATTGTGATCCTGCTAAAGAGACAATCCTTTGGCTGCCAACTTGGAAAGAATTATCTTCAGTCGATATGTATGCGGAATTGATGTCATCTTTGATGGACAGTTATAACATTATTGTAAAACTGCACCCTTTATCATTGGAAGAAGAACCTGATGTGGTTGCGAAATTGATGAATCTAAATTTTACTGCGGTGATTACAACTGTTGTAGATAATGTGTTTTTATTCGCTATTTCTGACAAGGTTGTTTGTGATTATGGTGGAACAGCCTTTGGGGCGATATATCTTGATAAACCGCTACTATTACTGAATTTACCTAATGCTTCCAATGATCCATTATCTGGAGAGAATTCACCTGATCTCGCTTTGAGAGAACAGATTATCAATATTGATATATTTTCCTTCCATAAAATACGAGATATCTTTAATGATGCTGAAATTTGGCAAGAGCAGAATCTTGCAAGGAAAAAGTTGAGGCAATATTATTTTGCTCCACATTACGGCTTTTCATCTGAGGTAGCAGCAGCAGCAATTAAATCTGCAGGTAATATTATCGCTATGCAAGGGAAAGGTTAATATTTGGTTATGGTGATCTGGATTATTGGTCTATCAGGAGCCGGCAAATCGACAATAGGAAAGGAAGTTTATCGACGGTGGCGAGAAACAGATTCAAACACAGTTTTACTAGATGGGGATCATCTTCGACAAATATTTTCCCATGACAATATCAAAACTGATTATAGTCTTGATGGAAGGCGTGTGAATGCAGAAAGAGCACTTGCTTTATGTAAGTTATTAGACGACCAGAAAATTAATGTTGTATGTTGTTTATTATCAATATTTGAAGAGCATAGGCAATGGAATCGTGATAACTTAAACCAGTATGTTGAAGTGTTTATCGATGTCCCGCTAGATGAATTAGTAGCCCGTGATGACAAATCACTATATGCCCCTGCATTATCTGGAAAAACAAACAATGTAGTTGGAGTTGATATTCCTTTTGAGATACCACTTCATCCAAATTTAGTGATAAATAATACGCATGACTCATCAGATATAGATCAATTTGTCACTCAGATATTATCTGTGTCGGGGATCACTGATGAGTGAAAAATACCCCTATACTGATAAACGATTGCTCGAACAGCCAAACACCTATTTTTATACTACCTTTCGAGGTGAAGAATTTATTGATGGTTGGCAAGAAAATCGATTAGCAGTCTACACATCTGATGAAGAAGCTAAAAAGCCGACACAATGTATTGAGCAAAAAATAAGATTAGATGAGATTGATACGCAACTATTATTATTAAATCTAATTAATGATGGACAAGAAGACAAGGATTATTGGATTGCTCGTTTAGTCAAAAAGTTTGAAGTTAGTAAGCGATTATTTTCCCACTATCAACGAATCCCTCCTCACAAGCCAGCTCTCTCAGCAATATATGATGAGTTGGATCTTTATCTCTTATTTGGAGAGTTATTGGTTAAACTGACTGAAGAAAATTATAAAATACAATGGGTTAATACTTTACTTAAAGTAATGGACACGCTGGTTTCACAGCAGTATAAATTGACTGCCCGACAACTTGGCGGTCTTAATTGGTTGTTATCTATGGAAAAAAATATTATTCATAATGTTAAGTCAGGAATGTTATGAGTAATGAGGATGGAAAATTTATTGTGTTATGTGCACCAACTGCACGTTCACAAGCATATTTACAGGCAATTCAATTCACAAACTTGATTCCGTCACATGTTATTGTCTATGGTTGTTCAGAAGATAGAAACACGGCACAAGTTCAATCACAACAACCTGCAGTATTAGGTGCTTTTACACCTGATTTTAGTATTTCAATTCAACAAACAATAGATGAATGCATGTGGGATGCCACGTATATTGATAATGATGATATAGGTGGCAAAGAGCTTAACAAGCTCTTAAATGAACTTGCACCGAAGCTAACAATATTTTCTGGATTTGGAGGACAGATTGTTCCAACGCAGACATTAAATTCTTCAGGCCAATTACTGCATATACACTCAGGTTGGTTGCCAGACTATCGAGGTAGTACAACAATATATTATAGTTTATTGAATGAAAATCGTTGTGCGGCATCAGCGTTACTCTTAACAGAAAATATTGATGATGGACCAATCTTAGCTAGAAAGCATTACCAGGCTCCCACTAAAACTACGGACATTGATTATTTGTATGATTGCTCAATTAGAGCTGATCTTCTGGTATCAGTGCTAACAGACTATGTAATGACAATGGCATTGCCTAAAAAAATAGATAAAGACAGTGAAGGGGAAATGTATTTTGTTGTACACCCTTTATTGAAACATTTGGCAATTTTATCTTTAAATGATTGATGCTTAATTATGAATACACATAAATTTCATTTCGGTACAAAATCGGAAACGTTAGCATTGTTGAAAGATAAACTTTCTTTGGGCAAGTTGTTGCCACAGTATGTGTTTACATGCGATCAGTGGAACCGGAAGTCAGATAATATTCTGCATCACATCACATCACATTTTTCAGATGAATTTTTAGCTATACGAAGTAGTGCGCAAGGCGAAGACGGTCAAGCCAACTCGATGGCAGGTGCATATGATTCCGTATTAAATGTAAAAACAGATAATTTTTTAGATATAAAAAATTCCATTTTGAAAGTCATGAGCTCATTCTCTGGTAACCCATTAGATCAAGTGCTTGTACAGCCAATGTTGCAAGATATTGCACTGAGTGGTGTAGCGATGACACATGATATTGAAACGGGAGCGCCATATTATGTTATTAGTTACGATGATGAAACCGGCCGTACGGATACGGTCACATCAGGACAGGAAGTTAATAAAACAGTATTAGTTTATCGAGAATATGATCGATCTTTAATTGAATCTGATCGGATAAGAACTATCCTTAAAGGATTACATGAGTTAGAAGAAATATGTGGCAATGAACCTCTTGATGTTGAATTTGTACTAACACCTTTAAATGAATTGTATATTCTACAAGTACGCCGTATAGCATTACACCACACTTGGCACCCTGTCACGGAGCGGCGAACTTCTCGTAAATTGACATTTATCGAGCAATTTATCAATCAAAGATCATTACCCAAAAAATCATTGCTTGGACAACGAACTATTTTAGGGGTGATGAGTGATTGGAATCCTGCTGAAATTATTGGTGTCACCTCACGTCCTCTGGCGGTATCGTTATATCGGCACTTAATAACGCATTCTATATGGCGTGATGCCAGGGCAATGATGGGGTACCGTAATGTGCCCGCTGAAGAATTAATGGTGGTGATAGATCATCATCCTTATATTGATATACGAAATAGTTTTAATTCCTTTTTACCTGAGAATTTGTCAAATGAGATTGGTTCTTTGTTGGTTGATGCTTGGCTTGAGAGATTAAACCAGAATCCTGAACTACATGATAAGGTTGAATTTGAAATTGCACATACTTGTATGGATGTTGATTTTGAACGAAGTTTTGCTGAGCGATACCCAAACTTATTAGATTCACAGCAATTATTTGACTATCAATCTGAATTACGATTATTGACCAATCATTTAATGGATATTAGTGAGAAAGGAAATTTACAGACCTCGATGGCACGAGTAAATCAATTAGTTATCCAGCAACAAAGTAGACATAAAGACAACATACAAAATAGTAGTGATCCTTTACAAACAGCTATTGAGTTACTCAATGAATGTCAACAATTTGGGACTTTACCTTTTGCTTGTTTGGCTCGCCACGGATTTATCGTTGAAGCAATTCTTCGCTCTTTAATAACTCGTGATGCGCTAACTACTAAGCGAGTCGAACAGTTGAAACAAGCTGTGCAGACAGTGACCAGTAATTTGGTTACCGATTTTCAACAGGCAGGACAAGATGAAGATCTAGTGGCTGATTTTATAAATAAATATGGGCACTTGCGACCAGGCACATATGACATTACTTCGATGCGGTACGATGAATGTCCCGATTTATTTTCATCCCCATCAATAACTTATACTAAACAATCATCGAAATCATTTATTTTTACGGAGCAAGAGCTTGAACTGGTCAGCCAACTATTTGATGAAAATGGACTAACAATAGCGCCAGAGATATTTTTACAGTATGCCGAAATGGCAATAAAAGGGAGAGAGTTAGGTAAGTTTGTTTTTACAAAAAACCTATCGGACGCTTTGTTTAGCTTAGAAGTGTGGGGAGAGAAAAATGGCTTATCTCGTGAAGATGTATCTTATTTAGATTGGCAGGATATTTCGGCCTCACAGTTATCTCCCTTATTAGATTATCAAGATCGACATTTCCTTAACTTAGCATCCGAAGCTGAGAAAAACTTACGTGCAGCACAACCACTCCGTTTAGGACATCTATTACGAGATGCACGAGATGTATTTGTGGTGCCATTAAATCGTAATGATCCTAATTTTGTCACAACAGAAATCGTAGAAGGTCAACCTGTTATCCTAGATGAAAAATCTTCTGTATCACAGCCACTGTTTAACAAGATCGTATGCATTAAAAATGCGGATCCTGGCTTTGATTGGATATTTACTAAAGGCATACTTGGTTTGATTACACAATTTGGTGGTGTGAATTCTCATATGGCTATCCGTTGTGCTGAATTTGGAATACCTGCTGCAATTGGTTGCGGTGAACAGACATTTAGACGTATGACTACTACAGATCACATTGTGCTGAACTGTCATAGCAAAGTGTTAAAAGCTATTCGTCATGAATAAGTTGAAGAAAACAATTGGTATAACGATGCGTATCATTGAAGAAATTCATTACGATGAACAACGCGATACGCTTGCACATAATTGGAATGATTTTTTAGCTTGGTCAATGGGCGACGATATTAATTGGATATTAATACCAAATCTCGGCTCGGATGCAGTATGTGAATTTGCACAATCTCATCAGCTTGAAGGCATTATTTTATCAGGAGGAAATGATGTTGGGGAATATCCACTGCGTGATGAAACAGAATTTGCATTGATTGACTATGCTATAGATCACCACTTACCCATTGTGGGTGTTTGTCGAGGTTTACAAATTATATGGCAACACTTCGGGGGAGAGTTAAGGTCATTAGCCGAAAATCATATCGCTAGCAGACATACAGTCAATATCTGTCAAAGTATGAATGGTATTGCATCGTCGAATACTACATTAGAAGTTAATTCATTCCATGGTTTTGGTTTATCCGAAAAGTTCCAACCACGATCAATTATTCCGTTTGCGAGAACTGATGAAGGTGATGTAGAGGCAGTTATATGGAAAGAAGCTCGTATATTTGCAATGATGTGGCATCCTGAGCGAGAAAAGGAATTTTCTGAAATGGATAGAAAGTTATTTCGTTGGGCTCTGTTGGGAAATAATGGATGAAAGGGATTATTTTGGCGGCAGGTCGTGGATCACGATTAAATACATTAACGGATAATAAACCAAAACCCCTAGTTAACTTGGCTGGAAAGACATTGTTTGAGTGGCAACTGGCTGCTATGGCAGAGTCAGGGATAAATGATGTGACGGTCATGACGGGCTATCTTGCAGAACAATTTTCTTTTTACAAAACAAAGAGCATTCATAATTTCGATTGGGCGGTTTCTAATATGGTTAGAACATTGCTCTGTGCGGATGACATACTTTCATCACAAGAATGTATCGTGTCTTATGGAGATATTGTTTACCATCCTGATATTGTTAAAGAACTATCCTTGGCGAAAGGGGATATTGTCATTTCTTATGATAAAAAATGGTTAGATTTATGGAGTCTTCGTTTTGAAAACCCTTTAGATGATGCAGAAAGTTTTGCTGAGCAGGATGGTGTATTAGTAGATATTGGTCGAACAGTATCGGATTTAGCTGAAATATCGGGACAATATATGGGCTTACTATTGATTCGCCCAGAGGGATGGAAGCAGATAAAGAAAGTACTAGATCTTGAATCTAAGCAAGTTATCGATAATTTAGATATGACGGCATTATTACAGCGATTACTGACTAATGGTATAAAAATTAATACAGTTGGGATAAGCGGACGCTGGCTAGAAATAGATGATGAAAATGATTTAGCTCAATATAAGACAATATCAAATCAAAATTCATTGTGGTTACATGATTGGCGTTGGCAAGGGATTTGATGAATTTAATTAAAAATACACAATCTCTTATTGAAAATAATAATTTTGATGAGGCTAAGGATATCCTTGTGTCAGAATTGATAAGCAATCCTAAAGATTTTCATATCCTGACATTGGCAGCACTTGTTCATTTAAAATTAGATGATCTCTCCCAGGCTTTGATATATATATCATCCGCACAAAAATATGGCGGTAATGAGGATTGGTTTTTTTATCAAGTATTAGGCGATATTTATAGCGTTCGGGGAGAAAAGAATCAGGCTTACGAAGCTTACTTTCATGCATTAGTTAGGAATTCATATAACGATGAATTAATGAGACGGATAAAACTTATTTACGATCTCGATCCACAAAATAGTATGTTGGAATTTTTCCCTATTAAGGGGATGGGAGCATACATTGAAGAGGGCAATGGAAAACGACTGAATATTCAACTAGAGTCAAGTTCAGCAGCGATGGAAAAACCCTATATTGCTGAATTGAACAATGTACATTCTGTCGGGCAATCTAGTGCTATATTTAGCAGTGACATGATCTATTTAGCAGATGATCAAGATTATGCTGAGACTGAACGTAGTGATATTGTGTCGACAACCTGGACAAGAAATATTATCGGTTTTAAAAAAGCGGAAGGGAAAGATGAACAGGATATGGTGTTAGCAGGCATTCCTAATCAATCTCTCTACATTGAGTCCTGTATTGTATTAAATAGTCGTGCTGCTGATAACTATTATCATTGGTTGTTGGAAGTGGTTCCTAAGTGGTTATTAATTGAAACATGTGCTGAATATGAAAGCTTACCCATCCTAGTCCATGGGCATATGCCTGATCAACACTATGTTATATTGCAAAACTTATTGGGTGAAAATAGGCAAGTTATAAGAGCTGAAGCGGGGAACAGGTACACCATTGGCACAGCTGTTATACCGTCAAAGTTATCTAAAATTTGTTTTGATCCGTTACCGAATGTCATTTTAAATACTGATGATGCTTGTTATCACCCAGAAGCTCTTGCTTTTCTGCGTAATCGGTTTAGAAAAGACAGCAATAAAAAGCCACTGTCCCGTAAAATCTATTTGTCTAGACGTGGCTCGACATTACAGAAACGAAAAATGCTGAATCAGGATGAAGTTGAACTGTGTTTTTCTAACAATGGTTTTGAAATAATAGATACTGCCAAGCTTAGTTTTTTTCAACAGGTTGAGTTGTTTTCATCTGCAAAAATTGTTGCCGGACCGACAGGGGCATCATTCTCCAATTTAGTGTTTTGTGAGTCTAAGTGCTCAGTTATTCTTATTGCTCAATCAGAAAAAAACATTGGCATATATTTCCGAAATTTAACACAAGCCTGTGGCATACAAAATTTCTTTGAGGTGCAAGGACACAGTGTTGTGAATCAATCACAAGATAATATCCATACTGACTATTTAGTAGAATTAGATGAAATTGAACTGACAATTAGTAAAGTAGATATTGGATGAAAATTTGTATTGCGGGAAAGAATAATATTGCTATTGATTGTGTTCGATACCTTATTAGTGAACTAGGAGTCAGAAAAGAAGATATTGTGGCGTGTTTCAATAAAACAGATGTTGGTATTGATTCGTTCCAATTGAGTTTTAGAAAATTTTGTCAGCAAGAGAAAATAGTGGCAATCGATTTCCCTGATATTTATACACTAACGGATTTTATTTTTTTCTCACTTGAGTTTGATCGTATCATCCGTACAGAAGAGATGAACACGACAAGAATATTTAATATTCATTTTTCACTATTACCGAAATATCGCGGAATGTATACCTCTGTTTGGCCAGTACTTTTTGGCGATGATAAGTCTGGAGTAACACTACATTGTATTGATGATGGAATAGATACAGGAGATATTGTTGAACAGTTAACATTTCCACTTTCAAGCAATGAAACATGTCGAAGCCTCTATCTAAAGTATATTGAAAATGGCACGATTTTATTCAAAAAAATGATTAAGACTATCTTGGCAGATGACTATCAACAGCATCCTCAGATGCTTGAGGGAGCCTCTTATTTTTCTACGGATGCATTAGACTTTTCAAAGATAGTGATAGATTTTAATAGGTCAGCGAGGGATGTCAGGAATCAAATTCGGGCTTTCTCATTTCGAGAATATCAGTTACCGATCATTCATGGTATTTCTATAGAGTATGCAGATATTTTGACGACACGGTCTAGTGGAAAAGTAGGTTCAATTGTTAGTGAGAATGGAAATTATATAGATGTAGCGACACTAGATTATGATGTACGCTGCTATGAAACAATGGTATGAGAAAATGATGTTGGCAATATTCTTGCATTTTAACATCACACGTACAAATTGATAAAAGAGGATAGGCTCATGGGATTAGAACAATGTCGAATTATAGAGTTGCCACGAATTGAGGATCCCCGGGGAAATTTGACGTTTATTGAAGGTGGAGAGCACATCCCTTTTAATATTAAGCGGGTTTATTACACATATGATGTGCCTGGCGGTAGTGAACGTGGGAGTCATGCCCACAAAAATCTCGAACAATTGATTATAGCCATGTCAGGTAGTTTTGATATTGTTTTGGATGATGGCGCGAATCAACATCGCTTTCATCTTAATCGTTCATATTATGGATTATATGTTCCTTCGATGATGTGGCGGACAATTGATAATTTCTCGTCGGGTTCGGTATGTATGGTTTTAGCTTCGCAACTATACGATGAAGAAGATTATTACCGTAGTTATGATGAGTTTATTGATGATGTTGAAACTCGAAAATGAATTTACCCTTTCTGGATATAGCAGCATCAAATAGTGAATGTCAGCAAGAACTGGATGCGGCATATCAAAAAGTAATTGCTGGTGGCTGGTTTGTCTTAGGCGAAGAAGTCAGCGCATTTGAAAAAGAATTTGCAGAGTATTGCGGTGTCAATTATTGTGTTGGAGTGGGTAATGGCCTTGATGCCATTGTTCTAATCCTAAAGGCGATGAATATCGGTGTCGACGATGAAGTGGTCGTCCCTGCGCATACTTTTATTGCGACATGGTTGGCAGTTGTTCAATCTGGTGCAAAACCTATCGCAATTGAACCTGATAAAAGAACGTTCAATATTGATTCTACTAAAATTGAACAGGCTATCACATCCAAGACAAAGGCTATTATTGCTGTTCATCTATATGGCCAACCATCGAATATGTTGGCCATTAATAAGATTGCTCAGAAGCACGGTTTAAAGGTTATTGAAGATGCTGCTCAGGCGCATGGTGCGCGGTATTATGATAAACAGGTCGGCTCTTTGGCAGATGCAGCCGCATTTAGTTTTTATCCAGGTAAAAACCTTGGAGCTCTAGGTGATGGTGGTGCTGTCGTTACTCATAATCAAGAATTGGCCGAGACAGTACGATGTTTAAGTAATTATGGCAGTAAGGAAAAATATCATCATGAATTATTAGGCGTAAATTCACGGTTAGATGAATTACAAGCAGCTTTTTTAAGAGTTAAATTGAAACGGTTGGATAAATGGAATCAACAAAGGCGTGATGTTGCTAAGTTCTATTATGAGCAATTATCTGACATTGAAAACCTTTGGCTACCAGATATTTTAGAAGGGTGCGAGCCAGTTTGGCATCTATTTGTGGTCAAGAGCATTCAACGAGATATGATACAAAAACGACTAATGACACACGGGATTTCTACGCAAATTCATTATCCGATACCACCACATTTATCTGGTGCATTTTCTAAATATATGGCACAGACTAGTTTTCCAATTACGGAAACAGTGGCGAATGAGGTGTTCAGTTTACCCCTGTTTCCACGAGTGTTAACCGATTATAAGGTTAAAGTTGACCAGATGATCAATCTATTGAAAACACTGTGATTATGGATCGTTTTGTAAAATCTACAAAGTAAGGATGTACTATGTCAGCTCAAACAACTCCTTTAGTTAGTATCTGTATTGCCAGTTATAACTATGATAAATATATTGGCGAAGCTATAGAATCAGTTTTTGCACAAACCTATGAAAACTGGGAGTTGATCGTCGTAGATGATGCATCTACCGATAATTCTGTATCTATTATTTCCGAATTGCAGCAATGCCACCCTGATAAAGTGAACTTTATTTCCTCAGCAAAAAACCGAGGTGTGTGCCGGACGTTCAATGAAGCTTATAGTAAGGCGCGTGGAGAGTTCATTGCTATTTTAGGGGCTGATGACAGAATGTTGCCAGCAAGACTTGAAATTCAAGTTGCATTCTTACAGAAGCACGCCAATGTTGGCGTAGTTTGTTCTGATGTAAATACAATTGATAGTAAAGGGCAAGACATTTCATTTTCTTCAGTATTTTCTCAACCAATTTTAAATCTCAGGTCCCAGCTTTTGGAAGGAAACTTTCTTAATGCCCCTTCAGCGATGTTTAGAACAAGAATTCTCAAGGAAGTAGGTTTCCTTAATCCAGTATTAGATTATGTACAGGATTTTGATCATTGGTTAAGAATCTTAGAATATTATGATATTGAACGATTACCCCAGAGATTGACCGAATATAGAGTTCACGGCAAAAACTTAAGTATGCGGCAAGCTGGTAATCACGCTTATGCTGGTCGTTATGAAACGATGATGGTTATTTTTAATGCGATAAAAAGACGTGATAATTTGATAAATGTGGATGTATCGACAGCAAAGCAGATTATTGAGGAAAAATTATTTTTGGCGAACGCCGCTAAGAAAGCAGAATACAAATTTCTAGGATCATTCAAATATTCGGTGAATATTGTTTACGGATTAGTATTAGATGTTTTGACGTTAGATGTCAGCCATCAACAAGCCCATGAGTTATTGAAATCTGTCTATAGTGCCTTTGGCGATATGCCTCGTTCTGAGGGTAAAAAGCCAATAACTGATAATGAATTAAACTTATTAGAGCAAGACAATAAAGAGAGTAGGTCTCTTTATCAAATTGCAATAGACACTCATGAGAAAACAGGGGCGTCATTGGCAGAAGTTGTAAAAAGTTTGTTAAAGACAGAGGCTTCATTAATTACTGCTCAAATAAAACAAGATCGGCAGAAAAGTGGAGAAATAGGATTAAATAATCCAGTAAGTAGTGCAGATCGACGTAATTACTTTTGTGCCAATTTGGTTTCAAATATTGTTAATCAGGCGGAGTCCTTAGTAGATTACAGTGAGGGGAAAAGGATTCCGAAGAGAATGCGTGATGAATTGTATGAATCACTGAATATATTAGATGAAGAACAAACGTTAGGCCAAGTCGATTTTGTAGCTCAAGAACTCAAGACTCAAATTAGAGAATTATTAGACAATGACCTCTATCAAACATGGGTTCGGAAGCATGCATTGAGAGAAATTGATGCCGAAATAATTGCTGAGCAGATGATGCTGAAATGGAAAACTCATCCTGAATTGCACTGTATCTTATTTTTCTTGCCTGGAGATGGCGCACTGCTTGCGGATACGATTGATTCTTTGGCTTCTCAACTTTATTCCAAATGGCATCTGACTGTTATCGCTGAAACAGAGAGTCCAGATTCAATATTTGAGCAAGTTGATAACTTACATTGGATAGTGTTGACTCAAAATGAGTCTCCCTATGATGTAGTAAATAGGGAAATAAAAAACTTAAATACCCAATGGACAATTTTTATTGAACCTGGAACTCAATTTGAGGTTCATGCATTTGCGAAGATAGCTGAATATAGCAATTTATATCCAGATTGGTCTTATATATATACAGATGATGATTTAATAGATACATCGGGTGTGCGAACTACTCCACGATTTAAACCAGACTTTAATCTGGATTTATTACGTTCATCGCCGTATATCGGTCCCGGATGGATGCGTACGCCAGAATTACTTACGCTCGGTGGGATTCGCCAATTTTCTGGAGCAGAAAATTATGATATTGCACTACGGTGGTTGGATAATTATGGCGAGGCTGTGGTCGGGCATATAGCGGATGTTTTAATTCACTATCCTAAGGAAGGTGATAGACCTTTTGATGCTAGTGCTGGTATGGTGGCATTAGAGCAACACTTGGTTAGAAATAAGCTGAATACTTCCATACAGCAAGGCTATATAGACAATAGTTATCGTATTGAATATTTACATGAAGAGCAGCCAAAGGTCACAGTAATTATTCCAACTAAAGATAAGCTGGAATATTTTCAACCTTGTATTGAGAGCCTCTTACAAAAAACGACATACCCCAACTTTGAGGTAATTGTTGTTGATAATCAAAGTACAGATTTGGATACGCTAGCGTATTACCAAACTCTCACTGAGCAATATTCTTCAGATAAATTGAAAGTTTGTTATTACGATAAACCCTTTAATTTTTCAGCAATGAATAATTTGGCAGCAGAAAAAGCGACTGGTGATTATTTGTTAATGTTGAATAATGATACTGAAATTATTCAGGATGAATGGTTAAGCAGGATGATGTCTTATGGCCAGCGTGAGGATGTCGGTATCGTTGGAGCACGGCTGGTGTTCCCGACATCAGGTAAATTACAGCATGCGGGTGTGATTTTAGGACTCGGGCAAATTGCGGATCATCCTTATATTGGAGAGTTAGGTTTAGCTGATAAAGGGCACATGGGACGAGCGTTACTGGAACAAGACTTTTCTGTGGTTACAGCGGCTGTATTATTGATTAAAAAAGAAATTTACCATCATGTTGGAGGCATGGATGCTGAAGAGTTAGCGATACTATTTAATGATGTGGACTTGTGTATTAAGGTAAGAGAATTAGGCTATAAAATTTTATGGACACCCTATGCCACGGTTGTTCACCATGGTAGTACAAGTGTACGGGAAAAATCAGAAGGCCTCTATTCAGATATTAATGCGGAATTTAATAAAAAAACTAGGGAGCGACAAGAACAAAGAAGCATATGGGAAAGGTGGTTACCACAATTAGCTACTGATCCAGCATACAATAAAAATTTAGTGTTGAGTAACCAAAGTTTTAGCGTGGATATTAATGGACTGCAAAATTGGGATGTCAACATTCATACACGGCTACGTTGCTTTGGAGTACCGCTCTCTGGAGGCAGTGGTTATTATCGTATTACCCAACCTTTTAATATGTTAAGTCAATCTGGTCTGGCCCAATGCGAATTGGGAGTACATCATATATTCTTAACAGAAGCAGCGCGAATGAAGCCTGATACATATGTTTTTCAGAATGTAGTCAAAAATGAGGAGATAGATAATATCCGATTAATCGGGGAGTACCTGCCAGAAATATTTAAGGTGTATTCTCTGGATGATTTATTACATGACTTACCAGAAAACAGTTCTCAATATAGACCGCTTAAAGCAAGTTACAGAGATATGAAATCTAGGATCAGGAAGGTGCTGAAATATTGCGATAGACTTATTGTGTCGACGCAACCATTGGCAGATCTATGCCTCGATATGATAAAAGATATTAGAGTAATTCCTAATAGGCTAGAAGGTAAGGTCTGGTCAATATTGACAAGTAAGAGGCAGCAAGGAGACAAACCTCGAGTGGGCTGGGCTGGGGCTCAACAACATTATGGTGACTTAGAAATCATTTTTGATGTTGTCAAAGAAACGGCAGATAAAGTTGATTGGATTTTTATGGGTATGTGTCCTGATGAAATAATGCCATTTGTAAAGGAATATCATGAGTTTACATCTATTGAAAATTATCCTGAGAAATTAGCAAGCTTGAATTTAGACTTGGCGGTTGCACCACTTGAACAGCATCCTTTCAATGAGGCTAAAAGTAATTTACGCATATTGGAATATGGTATTTTAGGTTGGCCTGTAATCTGTACTGATATTTTGCCTTATCAAAGTTATGAGGCTCCGGTGATTAGGGTGCCTAATGACAAACAAGCTTGGATTGATACTATCTCTAAAGCCGTATCCTCGACTAAAAAGTTACAAAATTCTGGGGATAATTTACGTCAATGGGTGTTAGATAATTTTATTATTGAAGACCATTCGCAAGAATGGAAAGATGCCTTGACAGCGGGAGATACATAAATTGATGCTGATGTGGCATAAAAGTGCCGCTTTATTGGATAAAGATTACGGCATCAATATAAGCTGTTGAAAAACAATGTTAAATATAAGTGGCACATGTTTTGCTCTCTCTTGAAGTAGTGACATTCAACTCTCTCAATTTAAAAGAGCTGAATGGTATATATAAAAAAGAGGGTATGAAACATGGCACTTATTATCAACACGAACCTTGCATCATTGAATGCTCAAAGGAATTTAGCTAAATCACAAAATGATTTAAACACATCGTTACAACGATTATCATCTGGTTTGCGTGTCAATAGTGCTAAAGATGATGCGGCTGGCTTGTTTGTGGCAGGTCAATTAACTCGTGACATCCGAGGTATTAATCAGGCGGTTCGTAATGCTGCTGATGGTATTTCCCTTGGTCAAACTGCTGAGGGAGCCTTGGGTGAAATAGCCAATAATTTACAACGTATCCGTGAGATAGCTATTCAAGCATCAAATGATACCGTGGGTAATGCGGCTGGGTTACAACTTGAGGTTGATCAATTAACCCAAGAGATTTCGCGTATTATCCAGACAACTGATTTCAATGGTGTGGCTTTGATTAGTGCTACAGGTTCGCTTACATTTCATGTTGGTCCTGATGGTACAACTCGAGATCAGGTTTCAGTGTCTACTGTTAATTTGGCAAGTGCTAGTTTCAACGCATACAATGGTTCACTGACAGCAACAGGTACTATTAATGTGACTACCACAGCAGTGGCTTCTGCAGAATTGGCCGATTTATCTGCAGATATTGATGCAGTAAATGAAGCCAGAGCGACTTTTGGTGCGATTCAAAATCGATTTGAAGCGGTCATTTCAAACTTACAGAATTTTGCGGAAAACCTAACTGCAGCACGGAGTCGTATTGAAGATGCTGATTTTGCTGCAGAAACTGCAAACTTAACACGAGCCCAAATACTCCAACAAGCTGGCGTATCCATTTTGGCTCAAGCAAATACATTGCCTCAAACAGCACTGCAGTTACTACAAGGTTAATTTTAACAGCCCGAAAAATATAGAGAACCTACGAACACTGCCACCGTGTTTGTATGTTCTTTATCTTTATCTTTATCTTAAATTCCCCTAAAGAAGATTTATCTGCTGCCGATAGCATAGCTGGAGGTAGTGAATGCATCACATTGCATATCTGCCAAAGTTAACTTTAAGGTACAGTCACAACTGTGCTGAGCTATCAGGGGAAAATAATGGCTCTTATTATCAATACAAACATTGCTTCGCTTACTGCACAAAACAGTTTATCAAAATCTCAAAATGATTTAAATGTAGCACTTCAACGTTTATCATCAGGTTTGCGTATCAATAGTGCGAAAGATGATGCGGCAGGTCTATTCGTTGCTAGCCAATTAACACGTGATATCCGCGGTACCAATCAGGCGGTTCGTAATGCTGCCGATGGTATCTCTCTGGGTCAAACCGCTGAGGGTGCTTTGGGTGAAATTGCTAATAACTTGCAACGAATTCGTGAGATTGCAGTTCAAGCATCGAATGCTACCGTAGGTAATGCGGCTGGTTTACAACTTGAGGTTGATCAATTAACACAAGAAATTTCACGTATTATCGCAACAACTGAATTTAATGGCACGGTATTGTTAAGTGGTGCAGCAACCTCGCTAACCTTCCAAGTAGGAGCTAACGGTAATGCAAATAATCAAATTGCCGTTTCTACAGTGAATTTGGCGAGTGCAAGCTTTAATTCCTTTGCAGCCTCATTAACAGCAACAGGTACTATCAACGTTACTACCAATGCGTTGGCATCAGCAGAGTTAGCTGCTTTAACAACCGATATTGACTCTATCAGTAGTTCTCGGGCAACATTTGGTGCGGTTCAAAATAGATTTGAAGCGGTTATCTCAAACTTACAAAATTACTCTATAAACTTAACTGCGGCACGTAGCCGTATTGAAGATGCCGATTTTGCTGCAGAAACTGCAAACTTAACACGTGCTCAAATTTTACAACAAGCAGGTGTATCTATTTTAGCTCAAGCAAATACATTGCCTCAAGTAGCGCTGTCATTGTTGGGATAAAATAATAAAAACACAAAAATATCGGGGAGATTTTCCTCCCCGATATTTTTATGAAACTCATAAAAATGAGGAGGATTTGACATGGCTGAAGATGAAGTAGTAACTCAGTCAATCCTTCAGGATAGAAGAATTGTATTTAAGCCATCGGACTCGGCTGTAGTATCGACAAAAGAGATTCAAGCGGTCCCAAAAGAACACACAGAGTCGGCAAATGAAAATGCTGCATTTGAAATAACAGGGCAAGATCAGAAAAAGAAATTAGAAGAAAAAGTTGCACAGTTAAATGATTATGTACAACACTTGAATCGCAATTTGGAATTTAGTATTGATGAGCAAAGTGGGGACACAATTATAAAAGTGATTGATGCTGAAACGAAAGAGCTGGTGCGTCAAATACCTTCACAAGAAATAATTGACGTTCGTAACGCGGTAGATAAGTATCGTGGATTATTGTTGAAAACCAAGGTATAAATTGGCTTGGTAATTGCTAAATATAAGGATGTATTAGCAATATAAATAAATGGAGGGGTGCATAAGATATGGCGTCAATACAAGCACCAGGTATAGGTTCAGGCTTAGATGTAAATAATATTGTCAGTCAATTGATTGCGCTTGAGCGTCGGCCAATTGACAGACTTGATTCCAAACAAGCCATTATTAATGCACAAATCAGTGCTTATGGTTCTCTCAAAAGCAAAATTTCTGATTTTCAAACTGCATTACAGGCTTTAAGTAATTTATCTAGCTTTCAGATTTTTAATGCTGTCGCTAATGATGAAGATATATTCACCGCAACGGCTGATGAAAATTCTGTTGCAGGCACTTATTCAATTAATGTCATAGCTCTGGCAGAACGTGACAAAATTTTTACTCAAGCATATACCGATGGAGCTACTGTAGTAGGAGAAGGTACATTAACCATAGCTGTTGGTTCCGATAGCTTTGATGTTGTTATTGATAGTTCAAATAGCACGCTTGCAAAAATTCGTGATGCCATTAATGATGCCTCAGATAATACCGGAGTGACGGCAACAATAGTAACCGATGACAATGGTGCACAATTAGTTATATCGACAGATAAAACTGGTACAGACAATGCTCTGAAAATTACGGTGACCGGTGATACGGATTCAAATAACACCGATGATGCTGGTTTATCAGCACTTGCCTATGATGTCGGTGGCGGTATTGTTCATCGAGCAGCAATAACTACGGCAGGTGATGCTGTTGTACAGATTGATGGTTTTACTGTAACCAGTAGTTCAAATACTATTTCAGGTGCGTTAGAAGGTGTATCGATAACAGCAAAAACCATCGGTAGTTCAACATTGCAAATTACTCGTGATGACGAGGGTATTACCGAATCTGTTCAGGCTTTTGCGGATGCTTTTAATGCTCTGCGTGAAGAACTCGACACACAACGTAAAGGCCAACTAGAAGCGGACAGTACATTATTAACAATTGAACGCCAACTGTATGCCATTTTGAATGCAGGTACAGCGATTACAGGGTCTAGTTTTTCTTACCTTGTTCAAGTAGGATTATCCACAGATGAAGATGGCAAGTTATCTTTAGATTCATCAGATTTAAATAGCGTACTCTCTTCAGATTTTCAATCACTAGCAAATTTATTTGCCGCTCAAGATGAAGGTATTATTTTTCGTTTAGAAGCGTTTGCAGATAACTTGTTAGACAGTAATGGGTTAATAGATAGTAGAGAAGATGGACTCAAAACACAAAGTGATAGTATTGATGATCAGAAGCTTAGATTGGAAAACCGATTGATTATTATTGAGCGTCGTATTAGAGCGCAATTTACGGCATTAGATACATTGGTGAGTAGTTTAAGTTCAACAGGTAACTTTTTGACTCAGCAATTAGCCAATTTGCCAACAATTAATAGATCTTAATGACAAGATAATAGGAGTAGATTTAAATGCAGGGAACGGTAAATAAAAATGCATTAGATGGTTATGGAAAAGGGGCTATTGAATCTGAAATTAATTATGCTTCCCCACATCGAATTATTCAAATGTTAATAGATGGTGCATTGTCGAAAATTGCCACAGCAAAAGGTTGTATTGAGCGTGGCGAACTTGTCGAAAAAGGTCGTCAAATCACCTGGGGCATGAATATTATTCAGGGATTGCGAACAAGTTTAGATGCCGAAAAAGGTGGAGAAGTTGCTGCTAATTTAAATTCATTGTATGAATATATGAGCCGTAAATTGCTTGAAGCAAATGTTGATAATAATCCAGAACTTTTGGATGAAGTAATCCGTTTATTATCTGAAGTAAAAGTAGGTTGGGATAATATCCCTCCTGAGTTTCATTAGAGAATGACCATGTCAGGTTCGGGTAAAATGTTAGCTGACTTGTCGCAAATATTGCTACTTACAAAAAATATGCAACAAAAAGCCCAACAACAAGTATGGTCAGAATTACCGATATTAGAACAACAACGACAAGAAATTATAGAAATAGTATTTCCCATTGCAGATAATCGAGCGAGTGATGAAGTACGCAATATGATTCAACAAATCATTGATCTAAATCGACAACTTGAATCAACTTGCCAGCAAGAAAAACAAGATATTCAGATTCAATTACAAAGTTTCAATCATAATAAAAAAGCAACTGCAGCCTATAGAGCTACATAAAAATTCTCTAGTCATTCAGTTGAACTAAACCCATAGGTGTCATTTTTTTGACAACCTTTTAAAAAGGTGGTTAACTCCAATTTTCTTAATGACTTACATTGATAATATCGGTGTTATTTTAGATTTTGGAGTGCACTATGAGTACGAATAAGGTGCTGGTCGTTGATATCGATCCTGATCGACGAGCGTTATTATCAACACTTGTTGAGTTTGTTAATTGCCAACCCATTATTGTGCATGATCCCAGTTTATGGTTTGACGATGCTGGTGAGCTATCGAATATTGTGATGGCAATCGTTGGCGATTGTGGTGATAAACATCAAACTAAGCAATTATTACGCGAATTAGTCAATCATGAAGCACGTGTTCCGGTCTTTACCCTAGAATTACCAGAAGCAGAAGTCACTGATTTTCCTGGCATATTAGGCTCTTTAAGATTCCCCGTTAAATACCCCCAATTAAGCAATGCTTTACAACAAGCAACAGTTTATCGTGGTCACCATGAGCCGCGTGATTCACAACAGAGCAATATTCGAAACTTAGTCGGTAATAGCCGAGCGATGAAAGCGGTACAGAAAATGATTGATCAGGTTTCTGACTCGGAGGCCAATGTATTAATTTTAGGTGAATCAGGTACCGGTAAAGAAGTGGTGGCTCGTAATTTACATCATTTCTCTTCTCGACGAACAAAACCTTTTGTTCCTGTCAATTGTGGAGCCATTCCGGCAGAGTTACTTGAAAGTGAGCTGTTTGGCCATGAAAAAGGTTCCTTTACAGGTGCGATCACGGCGAGAAAAGGTCGGTTTGAAATGGCTGAAGGTGGCACGCTTTTCTTAGATGAAATCGGTGATATGCCGTTGCCAATGCAAGTTAAGTTATTGCGCGTTTTACAAGAGCGCACTTATGAGCGTATTGGTAGTAATAAAACCTTAACCGCTAATGTGCGAGTCATTGCTGCAACACATCGAGACTTAGAAGTGCATATTGCAGAAGGGCGCTTCCGAGAGGATTTGTTTTATCGCTTAAATGTCTTCCCGATTGAAATTCCCGCCTTACGTGAACGACCGGAAGATATTCCACTATTGATTAATGAATTAATCCTTCGCATTGAACATGAAAATCGTGGCACAGTGCGTTTAACTTCTGCCGCCATTGCATCATTATGTCGCTATCCTTGGCCAGGTAATGTACGGGAGTTGGCAAATGTGGTGGAGCGTTTGGTCATTCTCTACCCTTACGGCACAGTGGATTTTGATGATATTCCTGAGAAATTTCAGGTTGAAGGGGAAGATTTACCTGCCTTAGTGGCACAAGTTATAGCACAGACACCAAAGCCCAAAGAAATTCAAAAACCGCAATCGGTAGAAAAATCAGCGGTTAGTCAATCAGTTACTGATCTTAAAGCATTGCCAGAAGATGGTTTGGATTTGAAAGAACATTTGGCAAACTTAGAATATTTATTGATTAAACAGGCCTTAGATGAAGCATCTGGTATTGTGGCTCATGCGGCGAATAAGTTAAAAATGCGCCGTACCACGTTGGTTGAGAAGATGCGAAAGTATGGTATTCAACGAGAAGTCGAATAATATTTATGATCTGTCAAAGACTTGGCTAACATCAACGGGAAGATCGTAACCAACTGATAAGTAATGTAAATATTAATAGGGCATGATTTTTGCACAAGAGAGAATAAGTTAACTATTCGATTTTGGAGCAAGTCTTTAATGAGCCTTAACCCGATTGCTAAACCGGATTCCAGTACAAGGAACCGTAAACCTGTTGGCATTAAATCATCTGTCACTTCGATAGAAGAGCATTTGTCATCAGTTGAACAATCTAAAAAAAATCAGCATCAGCAAGTAGAAGAAGCAACACGTTTAGCAAATCGAATGATTCAGCTATTAGAAGTATTGCCTGGCGGGGTGGTCGTGTTGAACGGTGCAGGCGTGGTTCAGCAATGTAATGCGGCAGCTATTAACTTATTGGGTGAACCATTAGAAGGAGAGCTATGGTCTGGAGTGATCAAGCGTGCCTTTTCCCCAAAATCAAACAGCAGCCATGACGTTTCTTTAATTGATGGCCGTTTAGTGCATATTTCAACTAGTCCTTTAGATAGTGAGCCAGGTCAAATTGTGTTGTTACATGATGTGACGGAAACTCGCCAACTACAATTTAAAGTTTCTCATTTACAGCGATTATCAGCGATGGGTGAAATGGCGGCTCGACTCGCTCATCAAATACGAACCCCTTTATCTTCAGCATTGCTATATATTTCACCGTTATTGAAAGAGAATGTTGATCGCTCTTTGCAGCAACGCTTTGCTAAAAAATTGCACAACAGCATTAGCCATATGGAGCAATTGGTTAAAGATATGTTGGCTTTTTCTCGTGGGGATATGGCAAAGCCTGCTCCCGTTTCGGTAACAGAGTTATTAATCGCCGTGGAACAACAGTTCCTTTCCCAGCCTGACGCAGAAAAATTCAATTTAGAAGTTAATAGTTCAGTTGATGATGGTTATTTTTATGGTAGTAAAGATGCCTTGACCAGCGCTCTTAATAATTTGGTGAATAACGCTAGATTAGCATGTGAGACGGAGGGTGAAATTACTATTTATGCTGAATATGTAGAAGATGAAGACGGCGTGGATTGTATCGAGATTAGTGTCGAAGACAACGGTGTAGGTATTTCGAAACATGATCAGGAAAAAATCCTGACACCTTTTTACACCACACGTTCTGCAGGAACAGGCTTAGGACTTGCTGTGGTGAAGTCAATAGCAAAATCACATAGAGGAATATTGTGGTTTGCAAGTGATGAAGGTGATGGCAGTACATTTAGTATTCGTTTGCCGATCTATCAAGCCGTGGGGAAAAATACGCTTAAAGCGCAGGAATTAACAGGAGTTTAAATAATGGCTAAAGAAACCATTTTAATCGTGGAAGATGATAGTGATTTGCGTGGTGCATTGAGCGATACTTTAGAACTAGCAGGCTACAACGTTTCAGCAACCGATCAAGGGCAAAGTGCACTGGATAAGTTGGCGAATGAAGAAATTGGTTTATTATTAAGCGATTTGCAAATGCGTCCAATGGACGGCTATACCTTATTGAAAAAAGCGAAAGCAATGTTGCCAGAGCTCCCAGTATTAATTATGACAGCCTATGGTACCGTTAAAGGTGCCGTCGATGCCTTGCATGAGGGAGCAAGTGATTATCTGATTAAACCTTTTGAAGCAGATGATCTGTTGGAAAGGGTGCAGCGTTATATACGTACAGTTTCACTGGATGAGATGATAGCAGTGGATAAATCATCACGTGATTTATTGACCTTATCAAGACGTGTTGCCGATACTGATGCAACAGTCTTAATTAGTGGCGAGAGTGGTACCGGTAAAGAGGTACTTGCTCGTTTTTTACACAATAACTCCGTAAGGAAAAATAAGCCTTTTATCGCGATTAATTGTGCTGCCATTCCAGAAAATATGCTTGAAGCAACCTTATTCGGTTATGAAAAAGGTTCATTTACCGGCGCAAGTCAAGCCTATGCGGGCAAGTTTGAACAAGCTCAGCAGGGCACCATTTTGCTGGATGAGATATCAGAAATGGACTTGAACTTACAGGCTAAGTTATTACGCGTTCTACAAGAGCGGGAAGTAGAACGTATTGGTGGCCGCAAGCTTATTTCACTAGATGTCCGTGTGTTGGCGACGACCAATAAAATATTACGTGAAGAGGTTAATTCGGGCAAGTTTAGGGAAGATTTATTCTATCGATTGAATGTATTCCCATTGCAACTCTTACCATTAAGAGAGCGCACTGATGATATTTTGCCATTGGCACAACAGGTGATACGTAAGCATTGCCAACAATCTGGACGTTCAGTTCCTCGATTTAGTAGTGGTGCTGAGGAGCGATTAATAAAACATTTATGGCAAGGTAATGTTCGTGAATTAGATAACGTCTTACAACGTGCTTTGATATTACAGCCTAGTCACACCATTACTGCCAATGATTTGGCATTTGAAACAATGACCAATCCACAAAATAATATCACTGAACTCGTCAATTCTAAGACGGTTGCTAATTTAGGTGATGATTTACGTAGTCATGAACAACGACATATTATCGATGCATTAGAAATGAATAATAGCAATAGAAGATCGACAGCGTTGGCGTTAGGGATAAGTGAACGCACACTAAGATATAAATTATCTCAATTTAGAGAGCTCGGTATTTCAATTCCTGAAAAGGTTGGCAAGAAATCTGCATAGTTAATTAAAGAATAAATTGTTCGGGAGAAACACTATTATGAATACCATTGATCCAAGTCAACTGTTAACACAGATGCGTGCTGCTCAAGCACAAGCGACACAACAAGTGACGCTTAATCCACAAACGGGTGGTACAAATGATATTAATTTTTCGGGGTTAATGAAGTCAGCTATTAACCAGGTTAATGAAACACAGCAAGCTTCGAGTAAGTTAAAAACAGCATTTGAAATGGGTGATCCTAATGTAAGTTTGGCTGATGCCATGATTGCATCACAAAAGGCATCGGTCGCTTTTCAGGCAACACTTCAAGTACGAAACAAGATAGTTAACGCTTACGAAGAAATCATGAGAATGAGCATCTAGCGCTTAAAATCGATTAATTAAACACCCAATAACACAGAGCAAGACTATGGAAAATGTACCTGCAACAACTGCTTCAATGGCTGTACCCACTACGCCACTAGGCGCGATGCAATCCAATATTTCACGACAATCAGTGACGAAACAAATTGGATTTTTATTGGCAATTGCTGCCAGCATCGCTTTGGGTGGTTATGTCTTAATGTGGGCACAAACGCCTAACTATCAGGTGTTATTTAGTGGTATGCAAGCCAAAGAGTCATCTGAAGTAGTCGCTGTTTTACAGCAATCAAATATTGGTTATAAATTGGATCCAAGTTCAGGTGCTATTTTAGTACCATCATCACAGTTACAGGCTTTACGGTTGAGATTGGCGTCAGAAGGTTTACCTCGTAGTTCATCGCGGGGTATGGAAATGCTTAATGAGGAACAAGGATTTGGCACCAGTCAGTTTGTTGAAAGAGCACGTTATCAGCGTGCGATGGAAGAAGAATTATCACGATCAATTTCCAGTATGTATAACGTTAGCAGTGCCCGAGTACATTTAGCGACACCAAAACAATCTGTATTTGTTCGTGAACGTAAACCGCCAACAGCTTCTGTTATCGTTAATTTGTATGCAGGTCGTAATTTAGAACGAGGTCAGGTTTCGGCTATTACCCATATGGTTGCTTCCAGTATTCCTAATTTATCGAGTAGTAATGTCACGGTAGTCGATCAAAAAGGTCGATTGTTGAGTCAGCCAGACCGAGATGCAGGCGTTGCTATGAGTGATACTCAGTTACAATTTACTCAGAAATTAGAACAAGGTTATATCAGACGAATTGAAGATATTTTATCCCCTATCGTTGGTATTGATGGTGTTCGAGCCCAAGTTGTTGCTGAGGTTGATTTCACGATGACCGAGCAAACTCATGAAAGCTATAACCCTGATATGAGGGTGTTGCGTAGTGAGCAGGTTCAGGAAGATAATAGAGTAGGAATTGCAGGTGCGATGGGTATACCGGGTGCATTAAGTAATCAGCCTCCGGGTGGTGGAATTGCACCAGAAGTCGCAACGGGTGAGGAAGGTGTTGCGGTTGCTAAAACCTCCCCAGGTAGCAATAGCAAAAGCAGTACGCGTAATTTTGAATTAGATCGAACTATTAGTCATACTCGAATAGCGCCAGGGTCAGTGAGAAAATTAAGTGTGGCTGTTTTAGTAGATGAGCGTCGCAGTATTGATGATGAGGGTAATGTGACATCTTCCCCGTTATCTGAAATGGAAATGACACGAATAAATGCATTAATTATGGATGCCATTGGCTTTAATCAAGCACGGGGTGATCGATTAAATGTCGTCAATGCACCCTTTGTAGTGCCACCATCAGCTGAACCATTGCCTGAGTTGGCAATATGGAAGCAAGCTTGGGTATGGGATACGGTTAAGCAGGTATTAGGTGGAATGCTGGTATTATTCCTAGTATTTGGGGTGATTCGACCCGCTTTCAAAGATTTAAATACCGTACCGGCAACTTTGGCTAATCAAGCTGGTAGTGGCATGACACCCGAACAAGCCTTAGCGATGGGGGCCACAACAAGTGGCGCAGATGATATTGAGAAAATAACCACAGGTTCAGATGATGTGGAGGGACAGATAAATAATGTGCGTAGTTTAGTACAACAAGATCCAGCATTAGTGGCACAGGTGGTTAAAAATTGGACAAAAGAAGGTGAGGCAGCCTAATGGCAGAGCAAGCTCAAACTAGAGAATTAAACGGTACGGAGAAAGCGGCGGTCTTTTTACGCTCAATTGGTGAATCAGAAGCTTCAGAGGTACTGAAGCATATGAACCCCAAAGAGGTTCAGAAAGTAGGTCAAGCCATGGCCGTCCTTACCAATGTCTCTCGTGAGGAAGTACAAGGTGTGCTCGATAGTTTTATTACCACTGTTGAAGAACAAACGGGTCTAGGAATTGGTTCGCAAGATTATGTTCGAAATATGCTGGTGGGTGCCTTAGGAGAAGATAAAGCTGGCAGTATCTTAGATCGTATCTTATCAGGTGGTAACACGACCGGACTAGAACAACTCAAATGGATGGATGCACGAGGTATCTATGAGGTTATTAAATTAGAACATCCACAGATTATTGCTATCGTGAGTTCATTCTTAGATCCTGATCAAGCTGCACAAGTATTGGGTTTATTCCCTGAACGTGACCAAGCAAATATATTACTTCGTATTGCGACGTTGGAGGGTGTTCAGCCCTCGGCACTAACAGAATTAAATGAAATTTTAGAAAAACAATTTAGTGGTAGTTCTAGCGGTCAAGTCGCCAGTGTCGGTGGTTTAAAAACAGCAGCAGATATTCTTAATTTTGTTGAAGGAACAGTCCAAGCATCTATTATGGAGACCGTTAAAGAAACGGAACCCGATTTGGGTCAAAACATTGAAGATTTGATGTTTGTATTTGAGAACCTTATCGATGTTGATGATCGTGGTTTCCAAACGTTAATGCGTGAAATTCAAACAGATCAACTACAACTTGCCTTGAAGGGTGCAGATGATGCATTGAAAGAAAAATTCTTGAGCAATATGTCTCAACGAGCTGCTGAAATGATGCGTGATGATCTTGAAGCAATGGGCCCTGTTAGAGTGAGTGACGTTGAAGCTGCACAAAAAGAAATTCTTGTTGCAGCACGTACCTTATCTGACAAAGGTGAGATTATGTTAGGTGGAGGCAGTGGAGATGACTTCCTCTGATGAATTAATCACTGCTCAGGCTGCTGAGGTAACAGCAGAAGAATTATCGAAGTACCAACGCTGGAAAGCTCCTCAGATGGTATCTGTAACAGATATTAGTGGTAAAAATAGTGCGTTGATGACTGTTGAAGGCATTGAATCAATGCAAAAAGAAGCTCAACAGGAAGGGTATAAAGTAGGTTTTGATGAAGGGCGTAAAGCTGGTTTGAAGGCAGGTCAAACGGATATCACCCAACAAATTGGTTATCTTAAACAGATCATGACAAGCTTGAATACACCGCTTAATGATCTTGACCAGCAGATTGAAAATGATTTAGTCACGTTAGCGATAAGTGTGGCAAGACAAGTGATTAGGCGAGAATTGAAATCTGAGCCAGAACATATTATTGGTGCGGTACGTGCTGCGATTGCAGTATTACCGATCAATGATCGAAAACTTAAAATATATGTGCATCCACAAGATATTGAACTGGTCAAAAAAGGCTTATCAATTGATGATGATGGTGTGAGTTGGCAGTGGATAGAAGATCCTTTGCTCACACGTGGTGGATGTCGCTTAGAAACAGCCGACACGATGGTCGATGCTACTGTTGAAGGGCGTCTGGAAAGTGTGATTAGTAAATTGTTAGGTAGAGAGCGTGCGGATGACACAAGCGAGTGACACTGGATTACTTGCTGATAGAACCGCAAATTGGCATGCACGCTTAGCAGATTATCAACATCGTTTAGATAATGATTCCTCTGAAGTATTATCGATAGAAGGTCGATTAACTAGAATGGTCGGGTTAACACTTGAAGCTGTTGGATTTCAGGCTCCTATTGGCAGCCGATGTGAGATTCAAGGTGCCGGCGGTAAACCAATAGAAGCTGAAGTGGTTGGTTTTTCAGGTGAAATATTATATTTAATGCCAACCGGCGATATCCGAGGTTTAGTTCCTAACGCACGTGTCAAACCTATTCGTAGTGATTCCCAAGTACCTGTTGGTGAAGCCTTATTAGGTCGAATAGTCGATGGTGCCTGTAAACCACTCGATGGCAAAGGTGCACTGCGAGTTAAAGATAGTGTGCCATTGCATGGGAAACCGATTAACCCATTAGATAGAGCTCCCATCAGACAACACCTAGATGTCGGAGTGCAAGCCATTAACGCTTTATTAAGTGTGGGTCGTGGACAACGCTTAGGTCTGTTTGCTGGTAGTGGTGTTGGTAAAAGTGTGTTGTTAGGCATGATGACGCGTTTTACTGAAGCAGATGTAATTGTGGTTGGTTTAATTGGCGAACGTGGTCGTGAAGTTAAGGAATTTGTTGAAGATATTTTGGGTGAAGAAGGTTTAGCCCGTGCTGTTGTAGTGGCTTCGCCAGCCGATCATTCGCCTTTAATGCGATTACATGGCGCCATGTTAGCAACCAGTATTGCTGAGTATTTTCGAGATCAGGGTAAGCAAGTTCTCTTATTAATGGATTCATTAACCCGTTTTGCTCAAGCACAGCGTGAAATTGCCTTAGCAATTGGCGAGCCACCTGCAACAAAAGGTTATCCACCCTCCGTATTTTCATTATTACCGCAGTTGGTTGAAAGAGCAGGAAATGGTGCTAACGGCGGCGCTATTACGGCTATTTATACCGTATTAACGGAAGGTGATGATCAGCAAGATCCGGTGGCCGATGCCGCGCGTGCTATTTTAGATGGTCATATCGTATTATCGCGTCGATTATCAGAAGCAGGTATTTATCCTGCTGTTGATATTGAAGGATCGATCAGTCGCGTTATGCCGCAAATTGTTGATGAAAATCATTTAGAACAGGTTCAGTATTTTAGACGGATTTATTCAACCTATACCCAAAACCAAGATCTTATTAATGTTGGAGCTTATGCTGCGGGAACAGATCCAAAAATTGATGAGGCGATTGCAATGTTCCCACGTTTGCAAGAGCTTATTCAGCAAGGAATGAATGATCCCATTGATTGGCAACAAAGCGTTGATAATTTAATGACAACGATGCAACAAACCTCAGTAGAAACTGATGATGTTAATCTGCAGATGCCAAGCTTGTTTAATCAATCTTAAATCTGATTAAATAAATGTGGCGAGGAAACTTGATATAGTTATCTGATGAAACGATCACAGAGATTAAATCCCATTGTTGAACTTGCCGAAAAGGCAACTGAAACAGCATTAATACGAGTTGGGGAAGCCAATGCAATATGGCTGCGGGATACTGAACAGTTAGAAGAGTTGGGTCGTTATAAAGGTGAATATTTAGCGAAACTCCGTTCAGGTGAGCAATTGTCGATGAGTGCTCAGAAGGTGCTTGAATTAAGAGGGTTTCTTGTTCAGTTAGATCAGGCTATGGAAGTACAACGCCAGCAAGTAGAACGGAGTCTTACTACACTGCAACAGCAGCAAACCTTCTGGAAAACAACGCGCAGTAAAGAGCAGGCTATGCAATCTTTAGTGGGTCGTTATCATCATGAAGAAATTCAAGTTGAATTGAAACAAGAGCAACTTGATAACGATGAACGAAACACCTTGCAATGGATACGAAAACCGAAATAATTAAGCTAATTTCTTTGTTGTTCCCTTCTATATTCAGCATGATTTCAATTTAAATATTACGGTAATACCAGTATGTGTTTTAGTTTACATAATAAATGTCGTTATCCAATTTGGGACGACAATATTTTTCTCTGTAAATAGTGCTAAAAATAGCTTACTGGCATGGTCTCTGCATTATTGGAATAGTAAGGAATAAGAATATTTTGTTTTTTGTCTATCAGAGATGGAGGAAGCAAGCTATGATAAGGGTTAGACCAGTATTAGGTACTAATAATGAACGGCAGAAACAGTCACAATCAGGTTTGAGTGGCAAGTTGAAAGCGGCAAAAATGACCATGGCTTCTACAGGCAAGAATCAGACGGTCAACAATGATCGTTGGCAGAATGTTTTACAGATGTGTCAGGACTATTCGATTCGTTAATAAAGACGATAAGAAGAAGAAATGGAAGCTAAATCATGACCGATGAAGTACTAGATTGTGGTGATGTATTAAGTATTGCAGATGTAGCTACTGTGTACGGAACATTACTCAGATTATTGGCAGAAAATAAATCGGTGAAAATTGATTGTAGCCAGATTGAACGTATTGATGCAGCAGGGCTGCAATTGCTCTATGCCTTTAGTAAAGAGGCAGTTGTACATGGGCTTGCACTGAAATGGGAACCGCCGAGTGAGGCCTTTATTCGACGTGCCCGATTATTAGGTTTGGCAGAACGGATGAATATAGATAACGCTAGTGGCTAGCGAGTAGATTTAAACGCTAACGAAAACTGCTATTGAAAATAGATTTTGGGTGACATCTGATATAAATGCCCAAAATGAGGAGAAATAACGAATCATGGCAAAAATTTTAGCAGTTGATGATTCAGCTTCTATGAGACAAATGGTTGCGTTTACATTAAAAGGTGCGGGTCATACTGTGACCGATGCGGCTGATGGTAAACAAGCACTTGATATCGCTAAAAGGCAATCGTTTGATTTGGTGCTAACAGATGTAAATATGCCTATTATGGATGGTATTACATTGACCAAAGAATTGCGGGCATTACCCGCTTATCGGTTTACACCTATTTTGGTGTTAACGACTGAAGCTGGTATAGAAAAAAAACAAGAGGGTCGTGCCGCTGGAGCAACGGGTTGGCTAGTCAAACCGTTTAATCCTGACCAATTATTAGCCACGATCCGGGAAGTGCTGGAGTAAGCACTAAATCTCATGGGAAACAATTGCTTATCTTGTTTTTTATGGGGGTGCGTTTGGAATATATTAGGGATACACAAACAGTGACAGACGAAGGTGATTCACGGAAAGGTTGGGAAATTGATTTCAGACCTCATGCACATTTGCTGCAAATGGGAACCGACCCAGTTCGTCTGTTACGTGAGCTGGAAAGCTTAGGTGAATTAACAGTTATTGTCGATGATTCAAAATTACCATCATTTGCAGATTTAGAACCAGAAGATAGTTATTTATCATGGCAGTTAACCATTGTCGGTGACATTACTAAAGAGGATGTTATCGAGATTTTTGAATGGGTGAAGGATGATTGTTATTTAAGTATTAAGCCGATTGTAGATGTTGTCGACATAAGCGTTGAACCTGTTGAACCATTAGTGGACTCTGTAGATGAAATTGTAGCCGCCTTAGAAACAAAATCTGAATCTGCCAAAAGTTCAGCAGAAAGTATCTCTAAAGCCGCCGCTTCGCCTGCTACGGCCTCAATTCGTGTGGGTACAGATAAAATGGATTCATTGAGTAATCTTGTCGGTGAATTGGTTATTACCCAATCAATGTTAAGGCAGATTGGTGATAATTTTACCGAAGATATGTTGCCACAACTAATCGATGGTTTAGCGAAATTAGAAAGTAATTCGCGTGAAATGCAAAAAGCCATTATGAGTATTCGGATGTTACCTATCAGTTTTGCCTTTAATCGTTTCCCACGATTAGTCGAGGATATGACAGATAAAATGGGCAAGAAAGTTGATCTGAAACTATCAGGTGATCAAATAGAACTTGATCAAACCGTGATGGAAAAAATTGGCGATCTGCTAGTGCATTTGGTTCGTAACTCACTTGATCATAGTCTAGAAACACCAGACGTTCGTTTGGCAGCCGGTAAAGATGAAGTGGGGATATTAGAACTAAAAGCCTTTCATGAAGGTGGCAATATTGTCATTCAAATTAGTGATGATGGTGCTGGTCTTAACGAGCAGAAAATATTTGATAAAGCAGTTGAAAATGGATTAATCCAAGCCTCAGATGAGATAAGCCCACAAAAGATACATGAATTAATTTTCTTGCCAGGTTTTTCAACTGCTGATGTGGTGACCGATGTATCTGGTTTCGGTGTCGATATGGGTGACGTGCGTAAAAACATTATCAGTTTAGGTGGTAGTGTAGAAATGGTATCAAAACAGGGTGAAGGTTCAACCTTTACTATTCGATTACCATTAACCTTAGGTATTATGGATGGTCAGACCATTAGCGTGGCAGGTGAACATTACATTATTCCATTGATTTCAATTATTGAATCATTGGAAGTGAGTAACACTGCGATCAAACGTGTACCAGGTAAAGGTGAGTTATACCTACTACGCAATGAATACATACCGATTATCCGAATCTACGACGTATTCAATTTAGAACCACATATCACCGATTTGGAAGAAGGTTTGTTAGTCGTGGTTGATGCTGACGATCAGAAGGTAGGATTGTTTATTGATGACTTGTTAGGACAACAACAAGTGACGATTAAAAGCTTAGAAACCAATTTCCGTAAAGTATTAGGTGTGTCAGGAGCGACTATTCTGGTGGATGGTACAGTCGCATTAATTTTAGATATACCGGGACTTATCACACTGTTTAAAGAGCCTTCTTTGGCCAAGGTGGTGATAAGCGATGAGCAGGCAGCCTAAGGAGTAACAATATGAGTGAAGTAGAACAGGTTGTTGATGCTTTTACTGTTAATGAGAATGAAGAAGATACCGAACAGTATTTAACCTTTGTTTTGGGTGAAGAAGAATATGGTGTTGAGATTCTTCGAGTTCAAGAAATGAAAGCTTGGGATAATGTCACCAATATTCCTAATACACCTCATTATTTATGTGGTGTATTGAACCATCGTGGCACTATTGTGCCAATAGTGGATTTACGCCGACGATTCGATATGCCCGTTATGCCTTATACCGCGACGACGGTCGTTATTGTACTGAATGTTGAAGGTGTAACAAATCGAATAGTGGGTATTGTGGTAGATGGTGTATCCGATACCCATGATGTTCTCCCAGATGATATTCGTTCCGTTCCAGACTTTGGTTCTCAAATTGATACCCAATATATTAGTGGCCTAGTTCCCATTGGCGACAAAATGATGATGATTCTCAATATTGATTATTTATTGAGTGTCGAGGCTATTGGTTAGGTATCGGCAGTGACTCGAATAATAGCGATAATGAATCAAAAAGGTGGCGTAGGTAAAACAACTACGACAATTAACCTGGGTCATGCGTTGGCTTTAATGGGTAAGAACGTGATGTTATTAGACATGGACCCACAAGGTCAGGTAGCAGCAAGTTATGGTTTAGATGCTGATATACCCGGATTAGACGCCGTTTTATTAGAAGATACAGCGATTGATGATGTGATGGTAGAAACACGAGACAATTTAACCATTGTACCTGCTGGTAAACAGTTGGCCGATTTTGAACATGTCTCTGAAGGTGGTTCCAGTCGCGGCCATAAATTAAGGCTGGCAATTGAAGGTTTATCATTACAACAGGATTATATATTGATTGACTGTCCCTCATCATCAGGATTACTAGGGATTAATGCCATGTTTGCCGTAGGTGAAGTGCTTGTCCCCGTATCCAGTGATTACCTGTCTTTACAGGGATTGTCACGCCTGATGCAAATTTTGAAAAGAGCCGAATCAATATCCGGTCATGACATTAGACTATGGTTAGTCACAACGCGAATGCATATCCGTCGGCGGCTCGCACATGAAATTAGAAAGCGAATTTTGCAATATTTTCCTGGGCGAGTATTTAGTACCGTTATTCGTGAGAGTGTTGCTTTGGCTGAATGTCCAAGTTTTGGAAAAACGATATTTGAATATAAACAAAAAAATGCAGGTGCTGAAGATTATCTCTCACTTGCGAAAGACTTAATAGAAGGGAGAACCTGCTAATGGCAGAAAAGAAACCTCCAATGGGAGATGATCCATTAGCGTGGTTGGCTAACGATGGCGATAAAACGGCGGAAAAAATAATGGTGAACCCCAAAAAGCGGACTCGAAAACGTGCTATAGCTAAAAAACCGGCAAAGGTTAAGACAGAAATTAAATTAGTCGAAGACAGTTTTGCCGCTTTAGCACCACAAGGTGCTCAACTTGCTGCTCGGTTCTATGAACGTTTATTTGAACAGTATCCTGCTGTGGCTCCTTTATTCGATGGGGTTTCACTGGCTGGGCAAGAGAAGAAACTGTTGGCATCGCTAGTGTTATTGGTACAAAACCTAAATAACCCCGAAGTATTAAAAGACTATTTAATGGGCTTGGGCGCACGACATGTGCATTATGGGGTTACCGAAAAACACTACCCAATGGTGACAGAAACTTTACTCGCGGTAATGGAAGAGTTTGCAGGTGATTTGTGGACACCTGATGTGCAGCAAGCATGGGAAAACACATTAAATACAGTTGTAACAATTATGTTAGATGCATATCAGCCGGTGGAGGCAGATGAAACGGCTGTGAATGAACAATCAGTGGCAGACCAACAAAATTCGATCAGAATGCAAGCGGCGGTTGATGGCGCGATGACTGCGATCATGATGATTGATCGTGATTTTAATATCACCTATGTCAATCATGCCATCGTGACCATGTTGAGCCCATATGTCGATACCTTAAAAGAAGTGTTCCCCGGTTTTAGTTTAGAGAATTTAATGGCTACCAATATCGATGACTTCCATGAGGTTCCATCTAAACATAAGGCGATTTTACAAGATATTAATAATATGCCGTATAACACTCAAATCCAGTTATTAGACTTACATTTTGATCTGACCTTCACTGCACTGTTAGATAGCGATGGCAATCAAATGGGTAATATGATTGAGTGCAAAGACATTACCGATCAAGTGAATGCCGAAAATGCCATCCAAGCATTAATTTCAGCAGCAGGGGCTGGTCAATTAGAAAAACGCATTAATGCTAAATCTTATAATGGTTTTATGAAAAATGTTGCTGATGGTATCAATAGCATAATGGATGCAGTATTAATGCCTGTACAAGAAACTATCCGTGTTGCACAAGCTTTATCTGAAGGTGATTTGACTCGGAATTTAGAGGGTGAATATTCTGGCATGTTTGCAGATCTTGCTGATGCGTTGAATTCGACGGTTAATAAATTAGCTGAAACGGTAGCAGAAATTAATGACTCTTCAAATGCTATTAGCACGGGGGAAACTGAAATCTCAGAAGGTAATATTGATTTAAGTCACCGTACAGAGCAACAAGCATCTTCACTGGAAGAAACTGCTTCTAGTATGAAAGAGCTAACCAGTACAGTTCGCCAAAACTCAGATAATGCTCGTCAGGCAAATCAACTGGCGGCAGGAGCGTGCGAACAAGCTGAAAAAGCTAGTTTAGTTATAAAACAAGCCATTGAAGCGATGGCTAAAATTAGCACATCAAGTAAGAAGATCACCGATATTATCGGTGTTATTGATGAGGTTGCTTTCCAAACCAACTTACTGGCATTGAATGCGGCGGTAGAAGCGGCACGAGCAGGAAAGCAAGGTCGGGGTTTTGCAGTAATTGCATCCGAAGTGCGTAATTTAGCTCAACGTTCAGCATCAGCAGCGAAAGAGATTAAAGAGTTGATAAATGACAGTGGAGAAAGTGTGAAAGAAGGTTTTATGCTGGTGGATGAGTCAGGTCGTACTCTAGAAGAAATTGTGACTGGTACAAAAAAAATTGGTGATATTGTTTCTGAAATTGCAGCAGCCGGTGCAGAGCAGATGCAAGGTATAGAGAAAATCAATAAAACGGTTATTCAAATAGATGAGATGGCGCAACAAAATGCCGCATTGGTAGAACAAGCGACAGCGGCAAGTGAATCACTGGATGACCAAGGTAAAAACTTGCAACGTCTGATGTCATTCTTTACTACGGGTGGAGAAAAGATTGCTCCAACCCCCAAAAAAGGTACCGAAGAAGTTATTGCCAAAGGCTAAATTAACGGCTAAAAAAATCATACCTAAACTAGCGGCAGAAGATGACGACGAACGGGACGAATTTTAAGGAATAATTTTTAACTAACGCAACATAAAGGGTTTAAAGATAGTTATGGAGGGGTACCTTTTTTAGAAGTTTGAATGATTTCCGAGAACTTCTTAGAAATGTTGAAACTTCCTTAGAAGTATTAAAACCAAAAATTAAATCGGTAGAGCACCAAGCTGTTTCTCAGCAAGATCTTGATACAGGTGAAATTGAATTGTTTTAGTTCAAGCAATTGTTGCAAGATTAGATTAGAATGCGCGCTGAGAAAAAGTAAGGACTAAATGATAAATGAATATTTCAACTGAGACCGATGGTAATAAATATATCATTAAAATTCACGGCCGCTTTGATTTTAATGTGCAGAGTGAATTCCGTGAAGCATACGAAGTAGCAGAAAAAAATAGCTTATTCATTATCGACTTTCTAGCAGCAGATTACATGGATAGTTCAGCATTAGGCATGTTGCTACTGTTACGTGATTATGCGGGTGGTGAAAGTGCACTGATGGAGCTGATTAATTGCAAAGCTGAAATCAGCAATATTCTTGAAATATCCAACTTCCAAAAGTTGTTCAAAATCAGCTAATATAGCAAGAATTTGTTTCATCATCGATGATGGAATGTTGACTATGGATCTCAAAGGCCTTCAAACTGACCACGACCAGAATCTAGCGATCGCAGCTCATTTTTTTGAGCGTATCGCTAAGATGAACCCAGTTGATCTGCCTAGATTAACGGTACTTAAGAAACCGTTAAAGATTTTTTGCAGCGATATTGTATTATTTGCATCCAAATGGCAAGCTGATTTTTGTTTTTCTGCTGAGACATTACGTACTCTTGATATTGTGCCGCTACTCGTCAATGTTGTCATGCAGATTCAAGCATCCCATAAACACCAGCAACGTATTTATACTGTATTAACTGAATTGTGCAGTAATGCACTTGAACATGGTTTATTAAAACTAGATTCAAAACTAAAACAAAGTGCCAATGGTTTTGCTGAATATTACACCCTACGTGGTCAACGTTTAGCTGAACTATCAGACAATTCAATTAAGGTATCTTTGTTGCATCAAGCTAATAAAGAGGGTGGACAGTTAACAATAGTCGTGGAAGATAGCGGTGATGGTTTTGATTATCAACAACATGTAAAAAACCTGGCTGAAAATGAAGGATTATGTGGCCGAGGTGAAGGCTTGGTTAAGCAGCTGTGTAGTGAGTTCCATTATAGCGGTCATGGTAATATTGCTCACGCAGTATATAGCTGGATATCATAAATTTCTGATTGCTAATACGTTGGCATATTGATTGCTACATTCTCAGTACTGAAGATAACGTTACATCATGACGTTAGGGAGAAGGCATGAATCAAGAGTTTGTACCGAACATTAATAATCGATCGGTGATTAGTAAATCGAATGCTCAGCCGCAGGGTGTAAATAGCCGGCCGAGTAATGAAAACAAAGAGCCGCAAGCCTTTTCATCTGAGTTGGGTAAGCAAATTGAAAAGCAGGAGACGCCTAAAGCGGAGCAAGCTTTATCGGTTAAGCCGTCACAACAGCCTGAAGAACCTTCTAACAAACAATCACAAAAAGCGGAAAAATCAGATCCTGAAAACGGCAAGATTTTGCCGGATGGGGCATTAGTTGGCGAAAATACTGCGCCCGTCATTGAAATTGATGTTACACAAGTAGCATCACAAGTGCTGGATGATATTGAAATTGATGTTTCACAAGTAGCATCACAAGTGTTGGATGATATTGGGCAAGTGAGTGACACAGGAAAACAGACAAGTGATACAACTAAATTAGTTGTTGAATCAGAAGGTGAGGAACAAAATTCAGTAGCGATAAAACCAGAGAACAAACCTGTTATTGATCCAGTAGGATTAATTAAAAATCAGGAGTTACATGCTGTTGCGCACCAAATTAAAGAGCAGGTTACAACGGCTAAAGCAACTGACAGTGATGTAAAAAACCAAGTAGGTAAGATTGTTTCAGGGGCAGCACAAAAAATATCGGTTGCTGCTCAAGGCGCTAATAATAAAAATTCTGAAAATAAACAACAAGATAAGGGCCAAGAAAAGGCAAATATAAGACCTGATATTTTACAAGCATTATCGGTTAAACCCGCTACAAGTGATAATACTACTGCTCCTAAAGAGAATAAATTCGTATTACCAGCAAATGGCAATGTGCTTGATGAAAAATTGTCTGGGGATAAGCAATTAAAATTACCAGATGTTGTGAAACAAGAAAAATTATCGGTACAATCAGCAGGACCTGCTGTGGATAGAACAGCAAGTGGTTTTGGAAGTACCTTAGCATCACTCATACACGGTCAAGCCGTCAATCATACTGAGAAAGTCATTAAAGCAGACTCACCGACTTTAGATATTCAGCCTTCATTGCAAAGTAAGGCTTGGAGTCGAGTGTTAAGTAGTCGTGTTGTTTGGATGGCGAAAGAAGGAATACAACAAGCATCACTGAAATTGAACCCTGCTAATTTAGGGCCGGTTGAAGTTAAAATTAGTATGAATAATGATACTAATACTACCAACGTGACATTTATAGCTCAGCATGCCGCGACACGTGATGCATTAGAACAATCATTGCCAAGATTGCGTGAAAGCTTTGCTGAAAATGGCTTAGAATTGGCAAATGCAGATGTGTCATCGGAATCATCTGATCAGGCTTATGATCAGGAAGATAATGAAAATATAAATAGCAATTCAGGTTCAGTGAATGTATCAAATGGTGATGACAGTGAGCAAGAACAACAGTCAGTAGAAATCGAACAAGATCTTGAAGTGGGTGTTAGTCTTTATGCTTAAAATATACGGCGTTCTAATGGATATAGCATATTAAGTTAGTACATAAACTGTTGAAGGCATTCTGCTACATTATCTAGCTAACTATATGAGAGCCTGCTAGGCAAGGGCTAGTGAAATCATTTAGAGTTTATTGCTTGAATCCTTGGACTATTTTAGTCCTCCAGATCATCAACATCAGATTGCCCCGACATTCTACGACGGATATGTGACCACGACATTCCAGTGGCAAGAATAGCGGCTAATAAGAACAACACGATATAGGTAAATATCGATACGCTATCAATTCCAAGTAGGCCGATATCCACTAGCCACCAAATTATAATAGCAAAAAATGCAAAGGCTAAACTTAAGCCAAATGCACCAAGCGATCTTAGTGTGGCACGAATATAAATTGTCCAACCAATCATTAATACAATTGCTGACATGGCGAAAGGTGGGGTAATCGCAAAGGCATCACCGAAAACCGTTTCTTTAGCCCAATGATAAAGGCTATAGCCGCTCGGATTATAGCTTGCATAAACAAGAACTAATGCAAAGCCGAAACGAAAAAAAAACTGTGCCAAGTAAAACGTTTTCCTAGCATAATATCCTCATTCTATATCGAATAATAAAACCAATGATGCCACTATCATTAGTATATAAAGCCCTTAATTTTTGAACTGATTATAGTGTAATATACGAATCTAATCTTAGCTATTTTGAATGAATATTGAGACTGTGATGAGCAAAATAGTGTTATTTCTTATGATGTTCACAATCTCAGTAATATGGGCTGCATGTTATGACGAGCGTGAGAGTGATGAACAAAGCTTTATCAATATGTAAGATAGCATCAGAACAAGGTGATGCTCTTTCTTAGTATGAACAAGAGCAAAATGAGCTCAAATATCTTTGAGATGTTTATTGACTGGGCTATATTCCTTAAATTTATATTTTAAATGTTGTGCTTTTCAAATATACTTGACAGCAAGTAAAATACTATCAAATGAATGATTACAGTTAATTAAAAAGGGATTTGTTATGGCTATTTTCACCGTGTACGATTATTTTAACGTTAATGAATTTAACGACACACTCAATAATACTAACGCTAATATTACTATTGCAAATTCAACACATATTAAAGCTGTACTGGGTCAGTATGCCATTAATTTGTATGGTCATTTCACCTATAGTGGGAATCTAGCAGGGACGATAACGGGTATAAATTTTCTTGATCAAGGTTCAAAGGTTTTTGAAATTAAGGATGCCAATTATGATGTCTTAACCATAGACAGTTTAGATTTAGATTCTTTAGATATGTACCTTTTTTCAGGAGACGATACATTTAAAGGTGCAAATCAAGATGATGAAGTCAATGGGCACTTGGGAAATGATCTGTTAATAGGAAATGGCGGAAACGATACATTAATTGGTGGTAGTGGTAATGATGTGCTCAAAGGCGGCACAGGTGCGGATACAATGATAGGCGGTAGCGGTAGTGACCGCTACTTCGTTGATAACATCAATGACACTGTATTTGAAAATGCCGGACAAGGCATTGACACGGTAAAAAGCACGGTGAGTTTTACCCTGGGTGATAATGTCGAAAAGCTACTTTTGATAGATGAGAGTAATATCAATGGTACAGGTAACACGCTAAGCAATATTATTATAGGAAATGCTGGTAATAATACGCTAATTGGTAATGCTGGTAATGATAAGCTAGTTGGTAAGCTTGGCGCTGATACATTAATTGGCGGAGATGGTAATGACATATTGTTGGGTCAAGGCGGTGATGACATACTGATTGGTGGCGTAGGCGATGATGTTCTTAAAGGCGGTGGAGGTAATGATACCTTTGTAATGGATTCACTTAATGGTACTGATACGGTGCAGAGATTTAGAATAGGTGCTGACCATTTTGAATTGGATAGCTCTATTTTTACTGGATTGACAGAAGTGCTAAGTAGTGGTCAGTATCTTGATGCCACACATTTCTTTTCATCAGAAGTACTTTCACTTGGTGAAGTGCTGTCAGACACAGACAGTTCAAGTATCCTTTATGAAGAAAGTACAGGGGATATTTATTACGATAATGACGGAGGCATAGCTAGTAATGCAATATTATTTGCAACCGTTACGGATGGATTGTTATTGAGTAATACTGATTTTGATATATCGTAATGTTACGGATTCAGGTTTTACACTACAATAACCTGCTTCACTCCCACTCAATAGTTGCAGGTGGTTTGCCAGAAATATCATAAGTAACTCGCGAAATACCTTCAACTTCATTGATGATGCGGTTAGACACTAGTCCAAGAAAGTCATACGGTAGATGTGCCCAGCGAGCAGTCATGAAGTCAATAGTTTCAACTGCTCGTAATGAGACCACATAATCATATCGACGACCATCACCCATCACACCCACCGATTTAACTGGCAAAAACACAGTAAAAGCTTGGCTGGTTTTATCGTATAAATCATGATTATATAGTTCGTCGATAAAGATTTTATCGGCTTTACGTAATAGGTCGGCATACTCTTTTTTAACTTCACCTAATATGCGAACACCGAGTCCTGGACCAGGGAATGGATGGCGGTAAACCATGTCGCGAGGCAGTCCAAGCTCAACGCCAAGTTTACGCACTTCATCTTTAAATAATTCACGTAAAGGTTCAAGCAATTCAAGCTTCATATGATCAGGTAAGCCACCCACATTATGGTGAGTTTTAATCACTTGAGCTTTACCAGTTTTAGCCGCAGCGGACTCGATTACATCTGGATAAATAGTGCCTTGGGCTAACCATTTCACATTGGTCAGTTTGTTTGATTCTTCTTCAAAAATTTCGACAAATACACGGCCAATAATACGGCGTTTCTTCTCTGGATCATTTTCCCCAGCAAGTTCATCAAGGAAGCGTTGTTCAGCATTAACTCGAATGACTTTAATGCCCATATGTTTAGCAAACATGGCCATCACTTGATCACCTTCATTTTCACGAAGTAGGCCATTATCAACAAATACACAGGTTAATTTATCACCAATAGCTTGATGTAATAGTGCGGCAACTACAGATGAATCAACACCGCCAGAAAGGCCTAATAAAACATGATCAGTGCCGATTTGTTTATGAATAGTTTTAATACTATCTTCAATGATTTGTGCGGATGTCCATAAGGTGTCACAACCACAGATTTCAGTGAGGAAGCGTTCAATAATTCGTTGGCCTTGAGCCGTGTGAGTCACTTCCGGGTGGAATTGAACACCATAAAATTGACGTGTTTCATCAGCCATTCCTGCAAAAGGAGCACTGTCTGTGCTGGCAATCACTTTAAAACCTTCAGGTAATGCGGCAACACGATCACCATGGCTCATCCAGACATCAAGTAGGCCATAACCTTCTTCAGTAGTATGGTCTTCGATATCACGTAATAAAGCAGAGTGGCCACGGGCACGGATTTGAGCATAGCCAAATTCGCGATGTTCAGATGATTCTACTTGACCACCTAATTGCATAGCCATGGTTTGCATGCCATAACAAATACCTAAGATGGGAATACCGAGTTCAAATATAAATTGTGGAGCAATCGGAGCTTCATTACCGATAGTTGAATCGGGACCACCAGATAGAATGATACCTTTAGGATTAAATTCTTTAAGTTCGGCTTGAGTAATTTCAGGGTTTCTTAACTCACAATAAACACCAGCTTCGCGAATTCGACGAGCAATAAGTTGAGTGTATTGTGAGCCAAAATCAAGAACAAGGATCCGGTGGTCGTGAATATTATGAGTCATGACTTCTCTATAAATAGAATGTTTATATAAAACAATGGCCGTATTGAACAGCCATTGTTTTTAGATTTATCTTACGTGATAGTTCGGTGGTTCTTTAGTGATAATGACATCATGCACATGACTTTCACTCATACCAGCAGAGGTAACACGAACAAATTCAGGTTTAGTACGCATATCTTCAATGGTTGCACTACCCGTGTAGCCCATGCTAGAACGAATACCACCAAGAAGCTGGTGGATAACCGGAGCAAGTGCGCCTTTGAAAGGTACTCGGCCCTCAATGCCTTCAGGTACTAATTTATCCGCTTCACTTGATTCTTGGAAGTAACGATCACTTGAGCCTTGTTTTTGTTGCATGGCTCCCAATGAGCCCATACCACGATATGACTTATAGGCACGACCTTGGAATAGTTCAACTTCGCCAGGTGCTTCTTCCGTTCCTGCAAACATACCGCCAATCATGATGGTATGTGCACCAGCAACTAATGCCTTGGCAATATCACCAGAATAGCGAATACCACCATCAGCAATTAATGGAACACCGGTGCCTTCAAGTGCTTTAGCGACATTACTAATCGCTGTAATTTGTGGTGCACCAACACCAGCAATAATACGTGTGGTACAGATAGAACCGGGACCAATGCCGACTTTAACGGCATCAGCACCAGCGTCAACTAAGGCAGTTGCAGCTGCACCTGTAGCAATATTGCCACCAATAACTTGAACTTGAGGATAATTATCTTTTACCCAACGTACTTGATCCAGTACACCTTGTGAGTGGCCATGGGCAGTATCAACAACAATGACATCAACACCCGCTTCAACGAGGGCTTTAACACGGGCCTGACTTTCAGGGCCAATACCCGTTGCAGCACCTACTCGTAAACGTTCTTGACTATCTTTTGAGGCGAGAGGATTTTCAGTCGATTTTTGAATGTCCTTAACGGTGATCATGCCTTGTAGATGAAAATCATCATCAACAACCAGTACTTTTTCAATACGATTAGTGTGAAGTAAGTTGAGCACTTCATCACGATCAGCGTTTTCTTTTACTGTGACCAAATTTTCTTTTGTGGTCATTACCGATGAAACAGGGTTTTCAAAGTGAGTTTCAAAGCGTAAGTCACGGCTAGTGACGATACCAACAAGATTGTCGCCTTCAACAACAGGTACACCAGAAAAATTATTGACACGAGTTAACTCGACTACTTCACCGATGGTCGCTGTAGGCGAAGTAGTGATAGGGTCACGTACTACACCGCTTTCAAATCGCTTAACTTTTCTAACTTCGTTAGCTTGTTCTTCGATGGTCATATTTTTATGTAAAATACCGAGACCGCCTTCTTGTGCCATTGCTATCGCTAATTTGCTTTCTGTAACAGTATCCATTGCTGCAGATAATATTGGGATATTAATGGTGATATCGCGTGTTAGTTTAGTTGTTAGACTGACATCACGCGGCATTACGTTAGAATAGGCAGGCAGTAATAATACGTCGTCGAATGTGAGTGCTTCTTGAGCAATTCTCATAGGGCTTTTCCTGAAATTACTGTAATATTAACCGTGCATTATATCAGGATTCTCACAACAATCCTTGAATTAATATAGAGGCTTTAAGAGTTTATGGCAGTAAATAGTAATACAACTTTAGCAGCAAGACCTGTCAAAGAAGTCTATGCCGTTTCTCGACTGGTACGTGAAGCGCGGGGCGTGCTGGAAGGATCGTTTCCATTACTGTGGGTGGAAGGGGAAATATCTAATCTTGCCATGCCGGCTTCGGGCCATATTTACTTCACCTTGAAAGATGAAGCAGCACAAGTGAGATGTGCAATGTTTCGCAATCGAAACCGTCAACTGCGCTTTGTGCCTGAAAATGGCATCCAAGTGTTACTCCGCGTTCGAGTCACTTTATACGAAGGTCGAGGTGAGTTTCAGCTTGTTGTTGAACATATGGAAGAGGCAGGAAGCGGCGCATTACAACGCGCTTATGAAGCTTTAAAACATCGCTTGGGTGAAGAAGGCCTGTTTGATCAAGCGACTAAAAAAGAATTACCTTCCATGCCAAAGAGTATTGGAATTGTGTCATCGCCAGATGGGGCAGCAGTACACGATATTTTAACGGTATTAAATCGTCGATTCCCAGCGGCGAATGTCATTCTTTATCCTGTCGCCGTTCAAGGTAATGATTCGGCGAAACAGATTGCACAAGCCATTGCTTTAGCGGATCAACGACAAGAATGTGATCTATTGATCATTGGTCGAGGTGGTGGTTCGTTAGAAGATCTATGGAGTTTTAATGAAGAACAAGTGGCACGTGCTATTTTTGCCTGTGAATTACCAATTATTAGTGCTGTAGGCCATGAAGTTGATTTCACCATTGCAGATTTTGTTGCTGATGTACGAGCTGCTACACCTTCGGCTGCGGCTGAAATCGCTGTGCCTGATACAGCGGATTGGTTATCGAAGATAAATAGTTATCGCCAACGGTTAAGTGAATTATTAACAGATTATTTAAAAAATGAACGGCGGAATTTTAATTATTTACAGCAAAGATTATTGTCACCTCAAACCAAGATAGAACAACAAACTCAAAGGCTTGATAACCTGCAACAACAGTTCCAACGTAGTTATTTACAACTGATTAAGACTAAACGACAACGGCTTGATTATTGGTCGGTACGACTTAAACATCCACAAGCAAAAATTGAAACGCAACACTATAAAGTGGCAAGTTTTCATGATCGATTGCAGCAAATTATCCAACATAAGATGGAGCACTATCGCGCCAATCTTGGTCAACAGATAAGGACCTTGGCAGCAGTGAGTCCGTTGAATACATTGGAGAGAGGTTATAGTATTACCACTGCAATCGTCTCAGGAGATGTATTACGAAATGTGGACAATATTGAATTGGGTCAACATATCAATGTCCGATTACAACAGGGACAATTGCGGTGTGAAGTCAAAGAGGTAAAAAATGATTAGGACTGTATGGGTAGGCTTGTGTTTATTACTCAGCTTTACAATATCTGCCGAAGGCTTGCCTCAACAATCTGCGGTGCCAGGTGGTGTAGTAATTGTGCCATTAGTCGTGTCTATTGAGAACAAACCAGTAGTGAAATACAAGCATCGACAAGTGATGGTTGTTCAGCAAGATCAGCAGTGGTTAGCTGTAGTAGGAGTGCCATTGACGGCAACAATTGGCAAGCAAACTTTGACAGTTGTATCTCGTGGCTCAACGAGCACTACATTGTTTGAGATTGAGGATAAAGCTTACCCAACTCAACATATTACGATCACCGATAAACGAAAAGTGAATCCTAACAAGTTAGATATGAATCGCATTGGCCCCGAATCAATAAAAATCAAAAAAGCACTTCGTTATTGGACCGATAGTGATACCTTGCCACCGCAATTTATCTGGCCAGTCGAGGGTCGGGTAAGTGGTTTGTTTGGCCGAAGACGTGTGTTTAATGGTCAACCGAGACGACCACATAGTGGGATGGATATTGCCGCACCGACAGGTACTGAAATTCATGCACCTGCCGCTGGCGTGATAAGAGATACGGGAGATTATTTTTTTAATGGCAACACCGTGTTTATTGATCATGGCCAAGGTTTAGTCACTATGTTTTGTCATATGGATCAGATTGATGTTGTCGCGGGTCAAATTATTCAACAAGGTGAAGTGATCGGTACAGTAGGCATGACAGGGCGAGTTACGGGCCCTCATTTACATTTGGGTGTCAGTCTTAATGATCAGCGTGTTGAACCACGGTTGTTTTTCCCAGAACGACAAGCTATTGAAGGTGATGAGAAAGAGTAGATCTTTAGAACTTATTATTACAGTCTAAAATCACGACCCAAATAAACACTGAGAACCTGTTTATCTTTTAAAATTTCTTCGGGTGTACCTTTGGCGATAACCTCACCTTCATTAAAGATGTAGGCACGTTCGCAGACGGAGAGTGTTTCACGAACATTATGGTCGGTAATTAATATACCGATCCCCCGATCTGCCAATTCTTTGATAATACCTTGAATATCAAGTACAGAAATAGGATCGACACCGGCAAAAGGTTCATCGAGTAAGATAAATTGTGGATCCATAGCTAAGGTTCGAGCAATTTCAACCCGACGACGTTCACCACCCGATAAGGACATGCCCAGCGAATCACGGAGATGCTCTATATGAAAATCGGATAATAATCGTTCAAGCAGATCTTCTTTCGAAGTTTCGTTTAATTCGTCACGTGTTTCGATAATGGCATAAATATTATCGGCGACACTAAGCTTACGAAATACCGAGGCTTCTTGGGGTAAATAACCAATACCAAGCTGGGCTCGTTCGTGGATAGGATGACGTGTTAATTCTTGTTGATCGAGAAATATCGTCCCATGATCGACAGGGATTAAACCTACGATCATATAAAAACACGTTGTTTTACCCGCACCGTTAGGACCTAATAAACCGACAATTTCACCACTATTTAATTCCAGTGAAATGTTTTTTACAACTTGGCGGTCACCAAAATGTTTGCTCAATTGTTGGGCGGATAAAAGACTCATTATTTAATTCTGAATAGTTTAGTTGGGAAATTGTAAATAACGGCGGTACACCCAACCGATAACGACTTTTTCATCAATCATTCCCCTGACTTGCACCCATTCTTTTTGTTCGGTCAGTACGATGACTTCACTGGCAATGCCAAAAGTACCGAGTTTGTCATATTGCGTACTGGGACCTGTACGAATATTTAGGTTGGAAGTCGTGGTAGCCGTTGGATATTTACTATCCTTTTGGCTAGTGTTGGTCGTTTCGTCAATAATTGGAGCTGGATCGGCTACTTTAGGTGTGGCTGTTGATTTTTTAATTGTGGATGACTTTTTCTTGCTGCCAGGTGGCTGAATAATAATATGGACACGACCACTTTTCTGCGTCTCCCCACCTACAGTGACGGGTGCGGAATTCATGTTCACCACATTTTTAGCAATATCGTATTCAATACGATTACCACTAAATTCATCACCGTCTTTCCAGACCTGACTTTTGCCGATTAAGTATATTTTTTGTGCCTTGGCGTGATATTCCATTTGTAATGCTTTTGCACGTACGGGTTCTTCGCCCGCCTTTTGAACTTGTTGATAAGTTGCTAAGTTACCTTGAGCAATGGCTTTAGAAATTTGCTGATTATCATCATAATAGAACGTAATAATGTCGCCTTCTATACGTAAGCTACCTTGCGTTAAGATGGCTCGTCCCTTGTACTGGGTAATGCCTTGTTCATCATCAAGTTGAGCATGATCAGCTTCAATTTCGATCGGTTGTTCACGGTCACTAGGCAATGCCAATGCCAATGTGGGCAACAACAGAAGTAATGACAGTAATAATTTATTGTGTAGGTGGCGCATTATAATGTCCTTTCACCCTAGAGTGTAGGTTAATCGTCCTATCTGCAAGAGCAGCATGGAGACCAACAGAATTGGTTTCACCTTCAGGCGATTTTAGTGTCACAGCTGCATCAGTATAAGCTGTATCGTGTTCAGTATCTAAATGGAGCTCTTCCGTCAATAATTCAATCTCATTATTATTTTCACGAGTGATAATGACATTGCCAGTAAGGAAAATATCTTCTCCTTTGCCTTGCATGGTCGCTTTATTGGATGACAGAATCCAAATCTCTTTTTCTTTATTAATAAATTGAGTGATAGGAAATATGATATCTGTACTATCGTCTTCAGGATAATGTGCCATTTCAGAACCCATAATGACGCGAGAGGGCTCACCTTCATCATCCATGATCGTCATGGTGAAATCAGTCATTGCATAGTCACTGGAACGGATTATTCCATAAGATTTCTCACCTTTGATGACGTCATCTTCACCAGACAATAACCAAAGTGTAATGACTGCCAATAACGGCAATAATACTTTGGCTAAAAAAGGAATATTAGAAATGGCGTTCAATTTGATCTTGCAGGGTACCCTGTCCTTCCATAATTAATTCACAGACTTCACGTGCAGCACCTTTTCCACCTTTCGAGGGTGTTATCCAGTGGGCATGTTTTTTAACAATAGCATCGGCATCTTGCACCGCAATCGCTAAACCCACACGACTCATAATAGCCAAGTCTACCCAATCATCACCAACGTAAGCACATTGCTCAGGTGTTAAGTTTAATTGTTTAATCAATTGTTCAAAAGCCGGTAATTTGACTTGCTGTCCTTGATACAAATGATTGATTCCTAAACTTGTCATTCGATGTTCAACTACGGCTGAGGTGCGTCCTGTAATAATGGCAACTTCGACTCCAGTGTACTGTAGGAGTTTCATGCCATGACCATCACGAGAGTGAAAGGCTTTATATTCTTCACCATCATCGCCAATAATAATACTGCCATCGGTGAGCACACCATCAACATCAAAAATGACCAGTTTTATATTTTTTGCGCGGGCGAGAATATCTTGCATCATTATGTCCTATGACTGTTAAACAACACCTGCACGTAGCAGGTCATGCATATTGATGGCACCAACAAGTTGCTGCTGATCATCAGTGATTAATAAGGCATTTATTTTATGGCGCTGCATTAATTCTAATACTTCAGCAGCTAACATGCGGGCTTGACCTGTTTTACAGTCTGGCGTCATCACATCAGCGATTAAGGAAGTATGCACATCAATAGTTTGAGCTAGTACGCGACGTAAATCACCATCGGTAAAGATGCCGGCAATACTACCGTCATCAGCAATGACGGCCGTCATACCTAAACCTTTCTCTGTTATTTCAATTAAGGCATCACTGATCAATGCTTTATTACTGACTTGAGGAATGGCGTCACCGGTATGCATGATATCGCTAACGTGAAGTAATAACCGTCTACCAATATTGCCACCCGGATGGGACAGTGCAAAATCTTCAGCAGTAAATCCGCGCGCTTCTAATAATGAAATTGCTAATGCATCGCCCATGACTAAGGCGGTAGTTGTGCTAGATGTTGGCGCTAAACCCAATGGGCATGCTTCTTTTAATGCACTGACATCAATATGGGCATTGGCACTTTGAGCGATAGTAGAGTGTGGTTTACCTGTCATGGCAACGAATGGCACGCCTAATCGTTTGATAATAGGAAGGATGGTTAAAATTTCGCTAGTTTCACCGGAGTTAGACAACGCGAGCACCACATCTTTGTCTGTGATCATGCCTAAATCACCATGGCTAGCTTCCCCGGGATGGACAAAAAATGCCGGACTACCTGTGCTAGCAAGCGTCGAGGCAATTTTGCCAGCGATATGTCCTGATTTCCCCATACCGATAACAATGATTCGACCTTTACAGTTTAGAAAATATTGGCAGGCTTCTACAAAGGTATCATCAATGCGATCGCGTAGAGCAGATATCGCATCAAGCTCAGTGTTGATAACGGCAAGACCTAATGATTTAAATTGCTGGGCTTCAGTATTCGTCATACAGGTATTCCTGTCGTGCTTTGATATGCCAAAAGACCATTATATGCGATATATACAAGCAGCATACCTGAACCTGCTAAGCGACCAATATTACCTTTATTTCCTGTGCGAGCGAATAGGTACAACATTACAAACAAGCCAACCATAATTGGGAAGTCACGATACAACACGGCAGAGTCAATATTAGTAGGTTGAATGAGTCCTGGCATGGCTAATACTGCCAGCAAATTGAACATATTGGAGCCTAAAACATTACCGACAGCAATATCATGTTCATTTTTCAGAGCAGAAATGATAGAAGCCGCTAATTCAGGAAGACTGGTTCCGATAGCAACGATAGTGAGGCCAATAATAAGCTCGCTAACACCTAATTGAGTAGCAATTCCTACCGCTCCCCAAACCAAGGATTTTGAGCCAATGAGTAAAGCAATAAGACCAATAATAAAACTTAGGACCGATTGGCGAGTGGTTATTTTGGGTTGCGAATATTCCTGTTCAAATTCTTGCTCAAGCGGATCACCCTTACTGCTACGAATAGCCAAATAAGCCATACCAAACAAGGTAAGAATAAAACCGGAGAATAGAATAATGCCATCAAGATAACTTAAGTTCTGATCCCATAGTAGGTATAAAGCAAGCGCCATCACCGAGGCTAACATAGGGAATTCACGTTTTAACGTATCAGAGTGAATAGTGAGCGGAGTGACCAATATGGTAATACCCAGCACCATACCAATATTGGCAATATTAGAGCCTAGCGCATTCCCTACACCTAAAGATGGGGAACCATCAAAAGAAGCGAGTGCAGATACGAGCATTTCTGGGGCAGATGTACCAAATCCAACAATAGTTAGACCGACGATAAGCGGTGGAACGCCATAGTTAGCTGCGATGTTGGCTGCACCATCTATAAAACGCTCTGCTCCCCAAATAAGTACAGAAAAACCAATAATAATAGCGAGAATAAAAAGTGCAGTAGTCATAAATACTGATGGATTCTTTTTGTTTAGTGATAAAAAAGCCGGACTGATGTCCGGCTTGTTATTATATGTTGTAGGGGGCAGATTGTCCCGCTGAAATATTACTCGTCAGAAAATACGTCGAAGTCTTCTTCGGGAGGATTGCCATCATAAACTAGATTTTGGCGACGTTGCAGATAGGCATCACGAACGAAAATGTATTCATCGTCTGTTGCTTCATCTAATACTTTCTCAGCACCCAGAAAATTTGCACGCGTATCAACAATCCTTAAAGCGTATAGTTGGTTGCGAGTAGGCACATGGTCTATATAGCCAATTGGATCGGTAACATTAAAATCAACAAACGCACCAAAGCCATCACGGATAGTACTTGGGCCAAATAATGGCAACACGAAGTAAGGACCTGTATTCACACCCCAATAGCCTAAAGTCTGACCAAAATCTTCATTGCTTCCGGTATTTCCTGCAAGACCTGCGATATCAAATACGCCAGCAACACCAACGGTAGTATTCAGTAGAAAACGCCCCGTACTGTTGTATGCTTGTTCAAATTTAAATTGAAGTAAGCTATTGATAATGACGGTTATTTCATTCAGGTTACTAAAGAAATTGCTCACGCCTTTTTGAAGAGGATCGGGAAGAATCGTATCATAAACTTGGGCCGCAGGCTTAAGAACAGTACGGTCAGCAGCATCATTAAAGCCATACATAACACGGTTATATCCTTCCAATGGATCATTCACGCCATCAGCATGTTGCGTAGTAGCACAGCCACTTAGCAATATAACGCTGGTTAATAGACTTGTTCTAAAAAAAGAAGTGAGCGTAGTCATTTACACAATATCCCTAAAATACAGTTTCAGTTGCGAATAATCTCATGGTCACTGTGTGTGATCAAGTTAAGTGTGGTAAAAAATACCCAATTAGTTATCAAAGTTGTTTTATTGCAACACCATAAAAGGACTTTGTGAATCAAAAAATACTAATAATGTGAACTTGTTCACATTTGATACATCTCAACAGATACCATATCGTATAATCATTCCACCATTAATAACTGTGTAAACCATAATGACTAACCCTTTATCGAAGAATAATGTACTTCCTGCTTTTTCAGACATTCGGCCAGAATATATTGAGTCCGCGTTAAATCAAGTGATAGCGCAAGCTAAGAAGACGGTTGCAGACTTGGTGTCTAATATAGAGCAGCCAACATGGCAGTCACTAGTGCTTCCAATGGAAGAGCTGGATGCAACCATTGATCATGTGTGGTCACCAGTCAGTCATCTTAATTCGGTGATGAATTCAGATGAATTACGTGTTGCATACAATGCTTGTCTGCCCAAATTAAGCGAGTTTGGTACGGAATTAGGTCAAAATGAAGACTTATATAAAGCGTATAAAACCTTAGCGAATAGTGCGGCTTATGATGTGTTAGATGTGGCACAGAAAAAGGTAATAGATAATGCCTTGCGCGATTTTCGATTATCGGGTGTCGAGTTATCACAACAAAAACGAGATCAATTTAAAAAAATATCGCAATTACTCACCGAACGCACAGCCAAGTTTGAAGAAAACTTAATGGATGCGACACAGGCATGGAAAAAACATATTACCGATGAAGCTCTGCTTGCTGGTTTGCCAGATTCAACTAAAGAAATGGCAGCGCAATTTGCGAAACGTGATGAATTAGAAGGTTGGTTATTCACCTTAGATTTCCCTTCGTATATGCCGGTTATGTCTTATGCGGACAACCGTGATTTTCGTGAAGAGATCTATACCGCTTTTGCGACCAAAGCATCAGATCAAGGACCTAATGCAGGTAAATGGAATAATACTGAAGTAATGGCAGATATCTTAAAGCTACGCCATGAATTAGCAGGAATTATTGGATTCGCTAATCACGCCGAACGTTCATTAGCGACAAAAATGGCGCAATCGCCACAACAAGTGTTGGATTTCTTGAGTGATCTGGCGGTACGTTCAAAACCGATCGCAGAACAAGAGTTTGAAGAGCTACAAACCTTTGCAAAAGAAACGGCTGATCTTGATGATCTTGAAGCATGGGATGTGACGTATTTTGCCGAAAAATTACGGCAGCAGCGTTATTCAATATCACAAGAACAGTTAAAACCTTATTTTCCTGAAGATAAAGTTGTATCGGGTTTATTTGGTGTCGTGAATAAATTATATGGCTTAGAGATTAAAGAACGGAAAGATATTGATACTTGGCATAAAGACGTTCGGTTTTTTGAAATTTTTGATGCTGACAATGAAATACGTGGTCAATTTTATCTGGATTTATATGCTCGTAGCCATAAACGTGGTGGCGCATGGATGGATGAGTGTTTGGTTCGTCGTCAAACAGAGGATGGAATTCAAACCCCCGTTGCATTTTTAACCTGTAATTTCTCAGAACCGGTAGGTGATAAACCCGCATTATTCACCCATGATGAAGTCACTACTTTGTTTCATGAATTTGGACATGGCTTGCATCATATGTTGACTAAAATTCATCATGCCGGTGTGGCGGGTATTAATGGCGTGCCTTGGGATGCTGTTGAATTACCAAGTCAATTTATGGAAAATTGGGCCTGGGAACGAGAAGCACTAGACCTTATTTCAGGACATTTTGAAACGGGAGAAGTATTACCTCAAGATTTGTTCGATAAGATGATTGCTGCCCGTAATTTCCAATCTGCCATGATGATGGTGCGACAAATTGAATTTTCATTATTTGATTTTCGTTTACATCTTGAATATGACCCAGAGCAAGATAATCAGATCGATAAAATATTGGCAGAAGTACGCGATCAAGTTGCAGTCGTTAAGCCGCCAAAATTCAACCGCTTTGCAAATAGTTTTTCACATATTTTTGCTGGCGGTTATGCCGCAGGCTATTACAGCTACAAATGGGCGGAAGTCTTATCAGCCGATGCCTTTTCTAAGTTTGAAGAAAAAGGCATATTTGATCGCCAAACCGGTATTGAATTTCTTCAAGCTATTTTGGAACAAGGTGGTTCACGTGAGCCGATGGACCTGTTTATTGAATTCCGTGGACGTGAACCAAAAATTGATGCCTTACTCCGTCATAGTGGGATCGCGGCATAATGAAATACACCGATCTTCGAGATTTTATCGATCATTTAGAACAACAAGGTGAACTAAAACGTATCAGTGTTGAAGTGGATCCTGTTTTAGAAATGACTGAAATATGTGATCGGGTATTACGTGCTGGTGGCCCAGCATTGTTATTTGAAAATCCTAAAGGCAGTAATATTCCTGTTTTAGCTAACTTATTTGGCACACCACATCGTGTGGCTTTAGGTATGGGCCAAGACTCAGTCGATTCATTGCGAGAAGTAGGGAAGTTATTGGCCTTTTTAAAAGAGCCCGAGCCACCCAAAGGCATGAAAGATGCGTGGCAGAAAATACCTATCTTTAAACAAGTGCTTAATATGGCACCCAAAATAGTGAAATCAGCACCGTGTCAGCAACAGATCATTGAAGGTGATGATATTGACTTAAGCCAATATCCGATTCAACTTTGTTGGCCAGAAGATGTCGCACCGTTGATCACATGGGGATTAGTGGTGACAAAAGGGCCACATAAACCACGACAAAATATGGGCATATATCGCCAGCAAGTGATTGGTAAGAATCGAGTCATTATGCGTTGGTTGTCACAGCGTGGTGGTGCATTAGATTTTAAAGAGTGGCAGCAAGAACATCCGGGCGAACCCTTTCCGGTGAGTGTTGTTTTAGGCTGTGACCCAGCAACTATATTGGCAGCAGTAACGCCGATTCCAGATAGTTTGTCTGAATATGCCTTTGCCGGATTATTACGCGGCTCTAAAACCGAGTTAGTGAAATGTAAGGGTAACGATCTTCAGGTGCCGGCGAGCGCTGAAATTGTATTAGAAGGTTTTATATATCCTGATGATATGGCTGAAGAAGGTCCCTATGGTGATCACACTGGTTATTACAACGAAAAAGATCAATTCCCAGTATTTACTATTGAACGAATCACCCAACGAAAAGATCCAATTTATCATAGTACATACACGGGTAGACCACCGGATGAACCCGCTATTTTAGGTGTGGCATTAAATGAAGTTTTTGTACCTATTTTACAAAAACAATTCCCAGAAATAGTCGATTTTTATTTGCCACCAGAAGGCTGCTCTTATCGAATGGCGGTGGTCAGCATGAAAAAACAATATCCTGGCCATGCCAAGCGAGTGATGCTGGGAGTATGGTCATTCTTACGGCAATTTATGTATACCAAATTTGTCATTGTGGTCGATGATGACATTAATGTGCGTGATTGGAATGATGTGATTTGGGCGATTACCACCCGAATGGATCCAGCACGAGATACCACTTTGATAGAAAACACTCCGATTGATTATCTTGATTTTGCCTCACCTGTTTCAGGGCTGGGTTCCAAAATGGGTATGGATGCAACCAATAAACTGCCCGGAGAGACAGATCGTGAATGGGGTAGGCCTATTGAGCGTGATCCAGATGTGGTGACACGTATTGATGAGATTTGGGGTTCACTAGAGATAGACTAAAGTCACTGAGATAGTGAAGTTTATTCCATGGATTTACCTAGATACTAGCGCTTAGCGAAAGCCTCTAGGTACTTTTTGATATATTGCTTTTGCCAATTTACTAAAGTCTTGGATGATAAGTAGTCTTTTAACTCAGTTAGATAGTGTGCATACCTAATACTTTGCGGTAGCACCCACACGAGAAAAAGGCAGTCCTTTGGTGTTATTACAGATTGTTTTCAATCGTCCATGCCTTGAGCTCTTCAAGAATTGATAGTGCACTTACTCCTTTTTTTGCTATCTCGTAACTAACAGCAATAGGTTTCGTTGAGATAACTTTTCTGGTGATGAGCTTATTTGCTTCCATTGCTTTTAACCGCTCAGCAATCACTTTTTTACTGGCTCCGGCAAGCTGTCGCGAAATTTCATTAAACCGCATAGGTTGGTCTTTTAGATGCCATAAAATAGACCCTGTCCATTTATGGCCAATAATGCGCATGCCTCTCTCAACAGGACAGGGTTCGTAACATTCTTTATTCATGATTGTAGGTTACAAAAAGTTAACTAGTTGATTATTGTAACCTAGGTGTTATATTTGTCGCAACGATATTTAATTAAACGAAGGAATAATTATGGAAAGCAAAGCAATATTTGTAAATGCTGGTGGAGGCTTTAACACTGTCACAACTGAGCAGCTTAAAGTAAAGAAGCCAGCTGCAGATGAAATAACAGTAAGGCTTCATGCTAATTCGTTGAATTATCATGATTATGCTGTAGTGAAAGGTCTCTGGGCTCCATTGGAAAGAAGGATCCCTATGGCTGATGGTGCAGGAGAGGTAATTGATGTTGGTGAAAACGTGACTGAATTTAAGACTGGTGACAGAGTCGTGAGTACCTTTTTCCCTACATGGATAAATGGTGAACCTGTAGTTGATGGATTTTCCACTGTACCCGGAGATGGTATCGATGGTTATGCTCGTGAATATGTTACATCTTCGTCAACTTCATTCACAAAAGCACCTAAAGGCTGGTCACATGTAGAGGCTTCAACATTGACTACGGCCGCGCTAACAGCTTGGCGTGCGTTGATGTGCTTTAATACTCTCAAAGCTGGCGATACTGTTTTATTGCAAGGCACTGGCGGTGTTTCCATCTTTGCTTTGCAGTTTGCAAAAATGGTGGGAGCTAAAGTCATTGCAACCTCTTCGAGCGAACAAAAAATGGAACGTCTGAAAGCCATGGGAGCCGATCATGTTATCAACTATAGAGAGGAGCCCAACTGGGGAGTGCTGGCAAAAGAATTGAATGGTGGTGTTGGTGTCGATCATGTAGTTGATATTGGTGGTGGGGAAACATTAGAGCAGTCGGTCAATGCTGTAAGAGTAGGGGGGCAAATTTCTCTAATCGGAATTCTGTCTGGCCAAATATGTGAAATTAATATTGTTAAAGCATTTATACAGCAAGTTAGACTTCAAGGAGTACTTGTAGGAAGCCGTTCTCAGCAGCAAGAAATGATTAAAGCTATTGATGTTAATCAAATGAAACCAGTAGTAGATAAGGTGTTCTCACTTGATGACATGGTTGCTGCGTTTGAGTATCAGGAAAGCAATCGTCATTTCGGGAAAATATGCCTTGAATTTTAATTCAAATAAAAAGATATATTGTTGAAAGTGGATGGTAATGACAATGTTGGTTGAATTATTTGCCTTAATAAAACAGCACGCTTTAATAACGGATAATTAATCTATTAACTTAAGAGCCGTAATGATTAAGTTCATTGCGGCTTTTTTGATAATGCTTAATCTACGAGCAGCACCATGTAAAAGATATTCCTTAGCGATAAGATTGGTCACTTCCGACCTGCCACAACATTCTCTAGCTCTAAACCTTCAAGTCCTTGGCAAACGTTAAAATATTCGTCCCTGAAATTATTTAGTAGCTCTTCTGTATATGTCATGCCATGTAATTGCGTTTAACTTGTTAATAACGAGAACCGAGAATTATGGTGTAAGCATGTCTCAACTAGATAAGACTATTAATTTGGTAGAAAATAATGGCAATTGAGATGTAAACAGCTAATTGTACTTGTTGTTATTTTGTAGCAAACTATTCAACGTTAAATTAATTAGCCATGAAGGTAGCCAAAAATGAGAATGTTACACACGATGTTGCGAGTTGGTAATTTAGAACGGTCATTACAGTTTTATACGGAGGTGTTGGGTATGAAGCTACTAAGACAAGAAGAATATCCTGACGGTAAATTTAGTTTAGCCTTTGTAGGTTATGGTGATGAGGAAAATAATACGGTCTTAGAGCTAACACATAACTGGGATACGGACAGTTATGATGTCGGTAATGCGTTTGGTCATATTGCCATTGCTGTGCCTGATGCCGCTGCTGCGTGTGATGAGATCAGAAAGCGAGGAGGTAATGTTGTACGTGAAGCAGGACCAATGATGCACGGTACGGTCGTGATAGCGTTTGTTGACGATCCTGATGGTTACAAAGTCGAGTTAATTGAGCGCGATTAAAAATTAAACAATATTTATGCAAGTGTCGTTTGGATAAAATTCTTTAATATCTTTATCCAATGACCTGATATTTCAGTGCGGGTGATACAGCTATAGTTGATCATTGGAGCTGGTTGACGTAATGGGCGATATATTGTGCCTGTGATGCAGGTGTGTTTGAGAGATTCAGCAATAGTGGCAATGCCTTGACCCGCAGCAACTAGTCCAATCGCAGTCGATCTAGGCGCTGTTTCGATAATGGCTTTTGGGCTAAAACCTGCTTGATGGCAATAGCTAATAATATCGTCATACATTGTTGGATTGGTCATACGTGGGAATAAGATCAGTGTTTCATCACGTAAATCTTCAAATTTCAAACAGATTTTGCCTGCCAATTGATGATTTTCAGGCAGGATTAATCCCATGTGCCCCGCTTTAATTGGAATCGTATTTAACAAAGGATTTTGAGGTCGTTGAAGGATAAAAGCAGCATCTAAAGTTTCTGAAATCACAGCCTGAATGAGTTTTTCCGATGTTTTTTCTACAAATTCAAATTCGCAGTCAGGTAGTTTTTGATGTAACTCCTTGATGATCGCCGGAAGAAAATTAGACATTGCAGCACTAGAAAAACCAAATTTAAGCTTATTCACTTTACCGTTAGCAATCGCCGTTGTGCGATCAGCGATAAGGTTTAGATTCTCAAATATTGACGGTAGGCAATCAAATAAATAGTCTCCTGCCGCCGTTAGCTTTATTTGGCGTTTTTTCCGATCAAATAACTGGCAATTTAATGCCGATTCTAATTGTGAGATTTGGCGAGATAAAGCGGGTTGAGCGATATGTAATTGGTCTGCGGCTTTACGAAAGCTCAAGGTTTGAGCGATCGTTAAGAATGTTCTCAATTGTCGAAGATCAAAATTACACCGATATAAATTAGTTATCATTTGATGTTTATTCTATATTGGACTGATATCGAATGTCCATGGATAATTTCTCAAGTTGCATTGGCATTGGTGCTTATAAATGCACATTACTGAGGAATTACCTATGAAACCGTTATTATATTATGTACGAATATTGAAAGTGATGTTAATAACACCACTTATCGTTTCTTCGTCATTTGTTTCTGCCGATATAGAAATAAATGATCGTCAATTAGTCGAGCAACTCAACCAAAATTGGAATAATTTATTTAATAGTGGTGATGCGCATGCTGTTGCTCAGCTTTATAGTGAAACCGCAATCCTTTCGCCTGGAAATGGTCAAGCTTTAAATGGCCGAGTAGAAATTGAAACCTTGTTCAAATCTTTTGTTGATAATGGAGTTCATGCTCACCAAATCACAGTAATTGATAGCTTTCGTGATGGTAATACTTTGTATCAAATTTCTAATTGGAGTGCGTCAGGAAAAGAACAAGAGGGTGTTATTCCAAGCTTTGGAGGTATCGTAACGCTTATTTCTAAACTCAATGAACAGGGTGAATGGAAAGTTCAGCTACACAGTTGGAATTTGGCAAATTAATAAATTAAAGGCCATCGGTATTTTTTTCTACCCAGCGATCACCATTTTGCCCCGATTCTTTTTTCCAGAACGGGGCATTATGTTTAAGCTCCTCGATTAACCAGCTACAGGCATCTAGAGCGGCACGACGATGAGCTGACCAGCAGGCAATAAGAACAATCGGATCAGCGGGAGTGATTTCGCCAACACGGTGGATAATGAGACTATCAAGTAGCTCCCATTTTTGTTGAGCTTGGTTTTCAAGCTGTTCAAGATAATGTTGTGTCATTTCGGGGTAATGTTCTAATACCATCCGAGAAACATTGGCGCTATCATTAAAGTCACGCATGGTGCCAACAAAGCTTGCCGTCGCTCCAAACTGTTTATCCAGTGCCGATTGTTGTTGATGTTCAGCAATAGCCCGCCACGGGTCAAAAGCTTGTAATGAAATATGGGTGGACATTTTATCCGCCCGTTACGGGTGGAAAGAAGGCGACTTCGTCACCGTCATTGATTAGGCTATCAAATTGAGCATATTCGAGATTAACTGCGACGAGCACATTGATAGGACGTTCACTATTATTCGTGGCACTATCCCAAACATCGCCAGCAGTTGATACACTAGTAACTTGAGTTTCACTGATGCCGATAGTTTCACGAAGGCTAGCAAAGAATTTGACTTGAATACTCATGTGATTGTTTTTGTCAGTTCAAAGATTACAGGATACCATTTTACGATGTCTGAATTAACGCATTTTAATCAAGCGGGTGAAGCCCATATGGTAGATGTCGGCAATAAAGAGGTGACTAAGCGAGTTGCTGTTGCTGAAGGTCAAATCATGATGTTGGAAAATACCTTGGATTTGATCAAGCAAGGAAACCATAAAAAGGGTGATGTATTGGGTATTGCACGTATTGCCGGCATTATGGCGGCAAAAAAGACATCAGATTTAATTCCGTTATGTCATCCATTAGCGCTAGCAAAAGTGACGATTGATTTCAAAATACTCGAAGATGAAGTAGCAGTACAGTGTCTCGCGCAAGTTGAAACTAGCGGTCAAACTGGGGTTGAAATGGAAGCCTTAACCGCCGTTCAAGTTGCCTTGTTAACGATTTATGATATGTGCAAAGCAGTTGATCGCGGCATGATTATGACGGACATCAGGCTGTTGGAAAAAATGGGCGGAAAATCAGGCCATTGGGTAAGAGAACTTTAATTTTAGCCAAAAATTTCTTTGAAACTGACGATAGCACCAGATTGTGAAGTGTCGTAGCCAGGTGCTCCTGATAGCGTTTGTTTGAAATATTCTCCTTGCATTAGAGATATTATTTTTGTTACGCGGTCGTCTGTGCCAATATTTTTGGGAATAGCCAAGCAGTAGTGTTCCCAGATTAGAGGAATAAATTCGAGGTTAAATTTAGCTGCGATGGGGGCAATTCCAAAACCTACATCGGCAACACCACTGGCGATCATTGCAGCAACGGCCATATGGGTAAATTCTTCATGTTGATAACCCTTAATTTGGCTTGGAACAATATTCTCAACGTGTAGTAATTGGTCAAATAATAAGCGTGTGCCTGAATCTACTTGTCGATTGATAAAGCTTATATTGTCGTTTATCAGAGAATGAAGATCCGTTATCTTATTAGGGTTACCCGATTGAAACATCAGCCCTTGATTTCGTTTAACGACATAAAGTAATTGATGTTTATTTGGCGATAACATCTCAAGGTATTTGGGGATCAAATCTTTCGCTATAGACCCCTCTGGAATATGGAAACCAGCAATATCGCAATCACCATTTTGTAGTGCACGTAAACTTCTCAAGCTGCCATGAAAATGCAGATCAAGTTTGAAGTTATCTTGTTGGTTAATTAAATCTCTTAACGTGCTAATGGCAAGGCCGTGGCTTGCAAAAATATTTAGAGAAGGTGTTTTGGCTGCTGTTAAGGCCGATTCGAATTCTTGCTTGAATTGAGTGGCAAAATTATCAAGACCAGGTGAAAATTGGGCAAGTAGTTGTTTGTTAGCATTGAGTAGTTTTTCACCTAATACGGATAACGTTGCCCCTCGTCCTCGCTCAAGAATAATGAGAGGTTGCCCCAGTAATTTATCCCATTTGCCGAATAATCCCCAAGCAAAACGATAAGAAACCCCAGTCTGTTCAGTTGCTTTTTTTAAGGAACCTTGTTGTTGAATTGATTCGAGTAAATTGAATAAAACGGGGTCAATGTCTAGAACTTCGTCATGACTTATTGTCCAATTTAGATTTAATTTGATATCCATAATAGGAATATACAAACATATTTTATGTCGGTCAAATAGTTGTTAATATTAGATTTATAAAGAAATCAATATATGTATGAATATGCATATATTGGCTGGTATTTAATTGTTAGGGATTAGATTATGAAAATAAAAATGACGGTAATTTCGGCAATAGCTTTATTGTTGAACTGCGTATCGGTACAGGCGGGTTCGGAGATTGAAACATTGATTAATATGCTGCATGAAAATGGCATAGTAAGTGATGAGCAATATGGTCGGCTGGTGGCTGAGTTAAAACAAAATCAAACTCAGGATAGTCAAGAAAAAGCAGAAGTGAAAAAACAGTTGGCTGAAGTAACCAAACCTTCAGATGTCGAAGTGTCAGTGAACGGTGGCATTACAGTTAAAACACGTGACGGAAAATTCAGCTCTAAATTGGGTGGTCGTGTACAAGCTGACGCAGCTAGCTACAGTGGCGATCCAGACATGGGTGATGGAACAGAAATTCGCCGTGCACGTTTGTATTTACAAGGCACGATGTATTACGACTGGGGATATAAATTGCAATATGATTTTGCTAGTACAGGGGCCAATGGCAAAGGAATAGCGGATGCTTTTATTACCTATAACGGCTTTGATGATTTACAGTTAAAAGTGGGTAATTTTAAAGAACCATTCAGTTTGCAAGAACAGACTAGCTCCAAATATACCTTGTTTACAGAGCGATCATTACCGACTGCATTTGCTGCTGGGCGTCATATTGGCATGATGGTAAGCAGCAAACAAAAACACTGGTCATTGGCAGGTGGTTTATTCGGTGATTCGTTAACCACTAAAGGTGGCGATGATGATGAAGGTTGGGGTGCAGGTGCTCGTGCTACTTTTTCACCTATAAATGAAAAAGGTTCCATTATTCATTTGGGTTTGGGCATTAATTATCGTGATACTGGCGATAATGAAATAGCTCGTTTTAAGCAAACACCAGAGTCACATATTGCCGGTATTAATATTGTTGATACTGGCACCATTTTCGATGTTAATGATTACTTAAAACTAGGGTTAGAAGTCGCGGCAGTCTATGGTCCATTTTCGGCGCAAGCTGAATACATCACTACCTCAGTTAATCGTAGTAGTGGCAGCGATGTAGATTTTGATGGTTGGTATATTCAAAGTGGCTACTTTTTTACGGGTGAATCGCGACACTATAAAAAAGGTGCATTTGGCGGCATAACACCAAAAGGTATTGTCGGTGAAGGTGGTATCGGTGCGTGGGAATTCGGCCTGCGATATAGCACACTTGATTTGAGTGATAATGACATTGATGGTGGTGAAGTTGATTCTGTCACATTAGGACTCAACTGGTATGCAACACCGACATTACGTTTCTCAGCTAACTATATCGATGTATTGGAAGTAAAAGGTGGTACTTATGATAATGAAGAACCAAGCTTGTTCCAAGTACGTAGTCAATGGGCATTTTGAAGATTATTAATTAAGGTATAGAAATGAAATTAACACAATGGTTTACGCTGGTATTTTTTAGCGTCATAACTGCTTCTTCTTTTGCTGTTGAACGTTTAAGATTATCCACTACCACCAGTACTGATAATTCAGGTTTATTATCAGTATTACACCCCGTTTTTGAAGAAAAATACGATATTAAGATTGAAGTGATTGCCGTTGGGACAGGCAAGGCATTGAAATTGGGCAGTCGAGGTGATGTCGATGTGGTGTTTGTACATGCGCCCGCTGCAGAATTAAAATACGTTGCTCAAGGTGATTTTATTGACCGAAAAGCGGTGATGCATAATGACTTTGTCATCATTGGTTCAGAAAGTGATCCTGCAAATATCAAGCATGCAATCTCTGTTAGTCAAGCCTTACAATGGATTGCAAATGCCGAGGCAGAATTTATTTCTCGTGGCGATGATTCTGGTACTCATAAAAAAGAAAAGTTCTTATGGGCTATGGCCAATGTTGAACCAGAAGGGGATTGGTATCTTAATATCGGTCAAAGTATGGGCGCGGTATTAACCATGGCTAATGAAAAGCAGGCTTATACTCTTACAGATCGGGGTACACAGATTGCCTATGATGGCAAGATACGTTTGCAGTTACTTTATGAGGGTGACGAAGTACTGTTTAATCCTTACCATGTTATGGCTGTGAATCCTGAAAAACATAGCTATGTGAATTATGATTTGGCGATTAAATATATTGATTTTGTCACGGGTGAACAAGGCCAAGCTATTATTGAGACTTTTCGTATATCCGGTCAGCAATTATTTTATCCTGATGCGGTGAATTAATCCGAGACATAAAAAAGCCGGTAAAGCATGTGCTTTTCCGGCTTTTTCTATCACTTAATTCCTAACAGGAATAAGTCAATAAACGCATGATTAATGCGCCATTAAATCTGCAGCGGCATCTTTCATTGCATCAACATCAATTTCAGAAGTTTCAGCAGGTACTTCAACTGCTGGAATTTCTTCAATAACGGGCATCTCTATAGCCTGTTCTTCCATAATATCAGTTGCCATTTCACTCGCCACTTCCATTGAATCTTCTACCACTTCTTCAACAGCATCAACGGCTTGTTCAATCATGTCATCGGTAGCGACAGTATCAGCGATATCTGCTACTTCAGGAATAGTTTGTTTTTCCATGATGTCAGATGCCGTTTCATCAACAGCTTCAGTGGCTTGATCAACTAGATCGTTAGAAGACTCGGTGTCAGCCACATCATCTGTAGTGACTTCAGTCGTCATTTCTTTAGCGGTCTCAACAGCAGTTGATGCCGCGTTGCTCATAGTTTCTGTTGCTTGTTCTGTTATTTCAACTGCTGATTTGTCAGTATCAGCTGCATTCTCAGTGCTTTGGTCACACGCTGAAATGAATAAGGCTGATGCAATTAAAGCGGAAAGTGTTAATTTTGTCATTAAATTTGAGCTCCTAAAAGTGTTAAGTAATAAATAATTGTGGATTGAATAAACCGGCGGAGTTTAACCTTGGCTAAGTAAAATACGCAAGTCGATAATCGCGGCATTAGCGCGTGAGATGTAAGATGCCATGACTAAAGAATGATTAGCCATAAACCCAAAACCACTGCCATTCAAGATTACTGGGCTCCAGAGAGCATCTTGGGTCGATTCTAATTCACGAATAATTTGGCGCAGGCTGACTAGGGCATTTTTCTTAATAAGAATGTCTGCAAAGTCATGTTCTACTGCTTTAAGTAAGTGGATCAATGCCCACGCAGAGCCTCGCGATTCATAAAATACATCGTCAATTTTTGCCCATGGTGTTTTGGAGACCATTTCGACCGGTGCAGGTGTTGATTGTTGTGCTTCAGGGTCGCCTGCCAGATCAGTATTGACTCGAATTTGACCCACACTAGCACTTAAGCGCTGCGATAAGCTTCCAAGACGTTTTTCGACAATGGCAAACCAATCCGCTAAATTATCCGCACGGGCATAAAATTGGGCTTCATCTTGTTCAATATTACTTAGCCGGGCAAGATAAGAATTTAGCGCTTCATTACCTTTACGATATTCCCGTTCTGTTGATGGAAATAACCACGATTCTGAATTGAAATTGAATTGTGGTTCTGCCACTGATAGATCAGGATCTTCCAATGATTGTGATTGACTTCGGCTCATATCATTTCGTAAGGAACGTGAAAAATCACGGATTTGTACCAATACACCGAACTCCCAATTGGGTACGTTGTCCATCCATATTGAAGGCGGTGTGACATCATTACTGAGATAGCCGCCAGATTTATCTAATAAGCTATTTGTGAGGGTAATCAAAGTTGCTGTTGAGGTATACCCCGTCACAAGGTTGTGTTGTTTAACGGTAGCAATTTGTGAGGCGTTGGCGACGGGATCAAAATTACTCGGGGTACGATCCCACCACGCCATGATAAGTAGGAAAAAGAGGATAATAATAGCCATGCTGAAACCCGCAATTTTAGAAAATTTCTGGCGGGTAGATGAATCATTCATATTATCGAATATTGTCCAGCTAAGATCTTTTACGCGCTGAATAATTTGTTTAATAAGCATGGTGTTTTTTCGTCCTGAATAAGCAAAATTAATAGAAATAGGTTATGCCTTTGGAGAAGGGATGGCAATAACTCATGGAAGAACAATGCAACTCTTACTTGACTTATAGTTGTCAACTTCCGAATAATGTCCGGTTTGCAAAAAAGATTGATGGGCGGGGGACGCTTTATATTATGACATTGAGAATCGAGATCGAAGATCTTGCCAAGCATTTCGGTGCTATTAAAGCCGTTGATGGCGTGTCATTTTCAGTTAAGAAAGGTGAAGTGTTAGGTTTTTTAGGGCCGAATGGTGCGGGAAAATCAACCACAATGAAAATGATCACAGGATTTTTAGCACCCACACGGGGTACTGTCCGTGTTTGCGGTCATGATGTTCTTACCGATCCTATTGCTGTCAAAGCGAGTTTAGGTTATTTGCCAGAAGGTGCGCCAGCCTATGCCGATATGACGCCAGATGGTTTCCTTAAATTTATTGCAGATATCCGCGGTTTAGCCGGTGCAGACAAAAAACGTGCTGTTGCTTCTGCGGCGGAACGTGCGCGAATCAAACACGTTATGTTCCAACCAATTGAAACTTTATCTAAAGGGTACAAGCGTCGAGTTGGTTTGGCACAAGCGATATTACACAACCCTCCCGTGTTGATTATGGATGAACCTACTGATGGTCTTGACCCTAATCAAAAACATGAAGTACGAACATTAATCAATGATATGGCAGCAGATAAGGCCATTATCATTTCCACGCATATTCTTGAAGAGGTGCATGCGCTTTGTACCCGTAATGTATTGATTGCCAATGGCAAGATTAAGTTTGATGGTACGCCTCATGAGTTAGAAGCGATGTCGACCTATCATAATGCAGTATGTGTTTCGGTGGCTAATGTTGATGATTCAGCATTTTTAACCTTCCTCAATGAACTTACGTTTGTTGATCATGTTGAGCCATTAACCGCTGAACGTGGCGTTCGTGTTTATCCAATCGATAAACAGCAAATTACCGCTGAATTATCACAGGAAATTCGAAACAAAGGTTGGCAAATTGATTCGCTATTTGCTGAGCATGGCCGATTGGATGAGGTTTTCCGAAATATCACAACACAAGGTGGCGTTTAATGAACAATATCTGGTTTATTATGAAACGTGAACTGAATGGCTATTTTGCCACGCCAGTCGCTTATGTTTTTATTATTATTTTCTTATTACTAACTGGTTTTTCGACTTTTTTCGTCGGTAATTTCTTTGAACGTGGCGAAGCTGATTTATATCCGTTTTTTTCCATCCATCCTTGGATATATGTGCTATTAATTCCGGCGATTTCAATGCGTTTATGGTCAGAAGAGCGTAAAAATGGCTCGATTGAATTACTGATGACCTTACCGGTTTCAGTTTTTGAAGCTGTATTGGGTAAGTTCCTAGCCGCATGGGTCTTTACTGGTTTAGCATTGCTGCTTAATTTCCCATTGTGGATAACCGTTAATTATTTAGGTTCACCTGATAATGGCGTTATATTCGCTGGTTTCCTGGGTAGCTTCTTGATGGCGGGTGGATTTTTAGCAATTGGTGCCTGTATTTCTGCCACCACTAAAAATCAAGTTATCGCCTTTGTTTTAAGTTTGATTGTCAGTTTGATTTTTGTATTAAGTGGTTACGGGATTGTGTTGGATTTTTTCAGTAGTTGGGCACCAACAGTATTAGTTGAAGCCATTAGCTCCTTTAGTTTTTTGACTCACTTTGATGCAATTTCCAGAGGTGTGATTGATATCCGAGATATGTTGTATTTCGCATCAGTTATTATGATTTGGCTATTTGCTAATGCCATTGTCATTAATGCCCGTAAAGCCGATTAGGAGTTTTAAGAAAGATGAATAAACAACTATTATCGACAACAGGTTTAATACTGGCAACGATTCTCTTTTTGTCATTTAATATCGTGACCAATGGCAATTTAAAGTCGGCTCGCATCGATTTAACAGAAAATAAGTTATATACCTTGTCTGAAGGTACATTGAATATCATTGGCTCATTAAAAGAACCTATTGCCTTACGTTTTTATTTTTCGGATAAAGTTGCTCAAGAGTTACCGAGTCTGAAATCTTATGCACAGCGCGTACAAGAATTATTAGAAGAATATCAACGTGCTTCCGATGGCATGATTGAATTAACGATAATCAACCCTGAACCATTCTCAGACAATGAGCAACGAGCGAAACAATATGGTTTACAAGGTGTACCCATTGAAGGTGAAGCAGATCCTTTATATTTCGGCTTGGCAGGTAGTAACTTGCTGGATGGTGTTGAAAGCATTTCATTTTTTCAGCCAGAAAAAGAAGATGTGCTGGAATATGATCTAACCAAACTTATTTATAAATTAACGAGTTTAAATAGAAAATCAGTGGCTGTTATCAGCGCCGCTGAGTTAGAGATAGATGGTCAAGACTATGACCCATTGAAAGGTGACATACTTTCAGGTGGTGCAAAACCATGGGCATTTATGGCGGAATTAAGACAGTTATTTAATGTGTCATCTCTGCCAATGGAGATCCGTCGAATTCCTTCAAGTATCGATGTATTAATGGTTATTCACCCGAAGGAATTTCCGGAGAGTACTTTATACGCCATTGAGCAATATGTATTACGTGGCGGTAAATTAATTACCTTTGTAGACCCTTATTCTGAAAGTGATATTCCAGAGAAAGATTCTGAAAACCCGATGGCTGCAATAGTGTATTCACGTAGTTCTAATATGCCTGAATTGTTCAAAGCGTGGGGTTTCGAACGTGCTGCCGCAGATGTAGTAGCGGATCGTAAAACAGCAATAAAAGTAGATTTTGGCGCACGAACAAACAATAAGCCGATTGACTATGTATTGTGGCATGCTATTCCTGCTGATCAATTAAATAGTGAGCAAGCGATTACCAGTCAATTGAAAAAAATTGAAGTGGCTACGACCGGCTATTTTAAGGAAATTGAGGGTGCAACAACGAATGTAATACCCTTGTTTTCATCAAGTGATGAAGCAATGTTAGTGGATAAACGAGTAGTACAGTTCCGTAACGATCCCTTAGCGCTTTTAACAAAATATCTACCAGGAACATTAAGTTATCCGATTGCAATTCGAGTCAATGGCCCCGTTAAATCTGTATTTCCTAATGGTATTAAAGATGCTGATGGCAACGTTACCAAGTCATCTAAACATTTAACGGAATCAAAACAAGATATTGATGTGATAGCGATTGCGGATGTTGATATGTTGAAAGAACGATTCTGGGTACAGTTACAAGATTTTTATGGCGAACAGATTACCTATAATACATCCAATAATATTGATTTCTTGATTAATGCGATTGATGAAATGTCAGGTAATAATGGTTTGATTAGTGTACGTTCTCGTGCAGGGTTTTCACGACCATTTGATCGTGTTTTAGCGCTACAGCGGGAAGCAGAAAAACATTATCGTACTCAAGAGCGTGAATTACAGAAAACATTAGATGAAACCAAACAGCTGATTGCTAGAATGGAAGTGGAACGTAGTGGTAGTGGTGGTGAACTTCTCAATGTTGAGCAGCAACAAGAGATTACGGAGCATCGGATAATGGTGCATAAAACACAGCAAAAGCTGCGTGAAGTGCAGGGTAATCTACGTAAAGATATTGATGCGTTAGATACCAAAATGAAATTCTTTAATATCGGCCTTATACCTTTGTTGGTGGCGTTATTAGCAGTGCTCACAGGTTGGTTACGTGTTCGAAAACGTACTCAAGGTAGGCTTGAGCAGTAATAAATACAGAAACTGTAATTTAGGTTTGTAAAAATATGATTAAAAAATTAAATAGTTTCACCATTTTAGTGATTGTCACGGTAGTGATGTCGTTGTTGATGTTGATGACGATTCAACGACCTAGAGATAACAATGAGGATTATTCATTACTATTTCCGGCCCTATATGAGCAGTTAGGTGAGGTCGATAAGATTACTTTCAACAGTTCTCAAGATCAATTTACATTATTTAAACAAGGTGAAGATTGGTTTGTAAAAGAACGATGGGATCATCTTGCTGATTTTAATCTGGTTAAACGTGCATTAATCGATATCGCTGATGCTAAAATTCTTGAACGTAAAACAAGTAATCCAGAATATTATGAATTGTTAGGTGTTGAAGGTGCCGAAGGTTCATCAGTTCAAGTCACCATGTTCAGTGGTGAGCAAGAGGTTGCTGGGCTTATTTTGGGTAATGAACGTGAATTGGGTCAAGGACAAGGAACAAGACGGTTTTATGTTCGTCGAGCAGGAGAAGAAGGTTCATGGTTGGCTGAAGGTTACTTAAATATTAATCCACTAATGTTGAATTGGATTAAGAGTGAAGTCATGAATATTGCACGTGAACGCATAACTCAAGTCAATATTATTCAACCAAATGGTGAAACAGCAACTATTGTTAATCTTGGTCAAAAAGATAAATTTGGCACACCAGAGATGGGTGCTAAAACAGTCTTCAAATATAACTTACTGGGTTATGATATTGCCAGCACTTTATATCAGTTACGAATGGAAGATGTGCAACCACTTGATGGTTTCTCTAGAGAAGATTCTGAGGTGGTGACGGCCGAGTTTATTACCTTTGATGGCTTAAAAATAACCACCGAAACTTCGTTTATTGATGGGTATTATTTCACCACATTTTTTGCTGAGAGTGACCAGTCACTTGTGACTACACCTTCTAAAGATATTATAGAACTAGGTGTACTTAAAACACCGGAAGAAATTCAGCAAGAAGTGGATAAATTTAATAAAGAGTTAACTGCTTGGGTATATCGTTTTGGTGGCTTTGTAGGTACCAATTTAATGCGTGCTAAAGCCGATATGGTGACAACATCAGGCAATGCTATTCCAATGCCAGCAGATATGATGGGTGTGGCACCTTAAAGCTTGAAACGATTACGATAGAGGATGGTTGTTTCCACGGTTCAATTAGAATTTGTACGGAACTAGCGAGATCATCTGTAGAAAATTTGCCGGTAAATTTTTCTACTCCGACTTTGTCTGTCATTGAAATTAAATTCATCACTCATGGATGAATGCAATAAAACGTTGACTGTTTGCCCGCTGATACCCATAGCTAAAAAATAATAACCACTTTGCCACAAAGATTAGTGTGCCTTGTATCACAGGGTACGTTGGTTGGCGTTATAAATCATGCTTGCCATAGAATTCTTCTCCAGTTTTTACCGATCTTCAAGGTGTCGGATCATTGAGCTCATTTTAAGATTACCACTTACCGTAGCGAGATCATTAAAGGTAAATCAATCAGGCATGCTATTTGCTTATTTATACTGTAGTGACGATGCTGCCGGATAATTGGCAGTACTGATGAGGAAAATGAGGTATTCAAATGAATACAGTAATTTACAAAGTAATACTATTAATACTGCTCAGTGCAGGTGCTATTTCAGCACCTAAAGCGGAGACTTTACAGTCCTTAGATAATATTGAACATGCAGCATATGAATATGGTTTGTCGAAAGCACAATCTCAATATGATAATCCTCAGATTGTGATGACTGCACTGGATTCCAGATTACGATTACAAGCGTGTGATAGTAAATTGGAAGCTTTTTCTAACACACAAAATTCAGGTTTAGGAAATCAAACGATTGGTGTTAAATGTCATCGTCCAGTTGCTTGGACAGTGTATGTTCCTATTCAGGTAAAAGTATTCCAACCGGTGGTGGTGGTAGTGAAATCATTGCCTGCTAGATATGAGATAACAAAAGCTGATATACGAATAGAACAGCATGATATTTCTATTTTGCGTCAAGGATATTTGCAAAATACTAAAATGGTGATTGGACAACAGTTGAAATATTCCGTTGCTAGAGGAACGGTGATTAAACCACGTAGTTTAGTAGATAAAAAAGTGATACATCGTGGTGAACAGATTGTGTTGATCGCGACAGCAGGAAATATGGAAGTAAGAATGACAGGTAAGGCGTTGTCAGATGCTACTCAGGGTCAACGAATACGTGTTAAAAACTTATCTTCCAAACGAATTGTCGAGGGCATAGTGGATGCACCCGGCATAGTAAGAATAACGATGTGAGATTAGATTGAATAAGCGGGGCGTTTTAAATTCAAGTTATCTTAATATTGGCCGATGTAATGAGCATAAAACATATGGAAACATTTAAATGTCTGTAATAGATAACATCAAACCATCTGGCCAATCGACGGTAGACACTGCGCGTAATGTTAATACGCAAGATACTGTAAACGCTAATAAATCGGGAAATGTGCAAACGAATGAGGCACGTACTGATACGGTGAGTTTGACAAATACTGCAACTGATTTGCAGGCATTACAACAAACCATTTCGGATTCATCTGGAGTTGATCAAGCGCGCATTGATGCGTTTCGATCAGCCATTGAAAACGGAACATATCAAGTAGACGTCACTGAGTTAGCACAAAATATAATTAATATTGAGCAATAACTAACTCAAGGTGTAACGTAATGGCGATGACTTCATCTCAACAGCTTCGAAGTGTACTGCAAGCTGAGCAACATACTGCAACTCAACTTTTAGAAATTTTAACTGCCGAACGAGATTCATTAGTAAAATCTGATGCCGATGTGATGGCTTTGATGAATACCAACAAGCAACCTCTACTCACCCAGTTAGAGCAACTTGGTCGTCAGCGTGAAGGAATATTGCAAGCAGAAGGTTTTTCATCAGGAAAAGATGGTCTAGAGGCTTTTATTGCCAATCAAAATAAAAGAGAATCACAGCAATTAAACGATTTGTTAGTCCAAGTACGTGCCACTGCTCAAGAATGCCGCGATTATAACCAAATCAATGGTGGTATCGTTAATGTCAATCGTCAATATTTACACCGTGCAATGAGTGTTTTAAGGGGCCGTGATTTAAATATAACGTCTTATGGTCCAGGTGGTGAATATACTAGTCAGGTAGTTAGACAGCCCTTATTGGGTCGAGTGTAGTCCATTATTTTGGCACCATGATGCTAAGGCATCAATCCATTTCGGCTGGCTATTTAAACAGGGTATAAGCGTCAAAGAATCCCCTCCTGCTTCAATAAAAACTTCTTGACCACGGAGTGCAATTTCTTCGAGCGTCTCTAAGCAATCGGTCACAAAGGCCGGACAAATCACCAGTACATTTTTAACACCCGATACGGCCAGTTCTCGTAGTCGATCCTCAGTATTCGGTCCCAACCATTTAGCGCGTCCAAGTCGAGATTGAAATGCGATTGAATAACGCTCAGCTGGCAATCCAATTTTGTCTATAAAACACTGTGTTGTTTGTAACACCTGATGACGGTAGCAGTGAGAATGCACTTTATTTTGTTGCTGACAGCAACTCTCAGATTGCAAGCAATGAGTACCAGACTCATCTAGCTTAGTAATGTGGGATTCTGGCAAGCCATGATAACTAAAAACAATATGATCGAAATCTTGTTCGAGGTACGGTTTGGCGCTGTCGACTAGGGCATTAATATAATCCGGATCATTATAAAAAGGCGAGATGGTTGTTAGTTTAATATCAAGTTGATGCTTTTTGATAACAGAGTGAGCTTGTTTTATTGAAGTAGTGACAGTGCTTTGTGCGTAATGTGGATAAAGCGGTAGAAGCAATATTTCAGAAATATCGTCTTGTTTAGTAAGCTCTAACAGTTGACTTTCAATGCTCGGATGGCCATAACGCATAGCCATACCCACAGGCATTGTGACTTTTAATTGTAATGCCCGCTTGAGCTGATTAGATAACACGATCAGCGGCGAGCCTTCAGCCAACCAAACACTTTTATATGCTTTCGCAGACGCTTTTGGTCGAGAAGGGAGGACAAATAAACTGACAATTAACCGGCGTAATAACCAAGGTAATTGAATAACATAAGGATCCATGAGAAATTGGTTAAGATAACGACGAACAGATTTAGTATCTGGTTGGTCAGGAGAACCTAAATTGATTAATAATACTGCTCGATTAGTCATATGTATTTGCAGGGTTAAATGTAATTATAGTAAGTGGAATGTCGCTAATCATACCGTTTCTGATGGATTTAGGCTAAACTGAAATAACACCATTACAGTTGTCAAAAGGGTTGTTTGAGGCGTATAGAATGCTTCGGGTCGTAAGATGATTTGACGAAGGCTGATGAGAAGAAGGTTAAAACAAATGGAAAGACGAAATTTTCTTGCATTGTCAGGACTCACGATTTTATCGAAATACGTGCAAGCCAAACCGAAAAAATCATCGACAGGCTTAGTATTGGATCAGCGATTCTTAAAACATCATATTAGTCCTCAACATCCAGAGAAGCCTTTACGTTATCAAGCTATTACGGAGAAACTCAACAACGAGGGTATCTTAGATAAAGCAGTTTTTATTAAGCCAAAAGAGGATATTGAACAATGGCTTAATTTAATTCATTCACAGAGCCATATTGATTCAATAAATCGTAATGATGCACAAGCGCATACTCATGCGCTGGTTGCTACAGGAGCAGTATTGGCGGCTGTTGATGCAGTGTGTTCAAATAATGTTCGCAATGCATTTAGTGCCTCTAGACCCCCGGGACATCATGCTAAAAATACAGGACAGGAAGAGGGGTTCTGTTATTACAATCATATTGCGATTGCTGCTCGTTATGCTCAGAAGCAGTATGGTGTTAAGAAAGTGCTTATTGTGGATTGGGATTACCATCATGGTAACGGCACTGAGTGGGCATTTTATTCTGATCCTAGTGTGCTGTATTTTTCAACACATGATGTTTTTGCTTATCCTGGTACCGGTTTCCCATCAAGGATAGGTGAAGGGGCGGGTAAAGGGTTTAATATTAATGTACATCTAGAATGTGGCTCAACAGATAAAGATATTATCGATGCTTTTCAGCATAAATTACTAGCTGCAGCAAACAAATTTTCACCTGATATTATTTTGATTTCAGCTGGTTTTGATAGTCGACAAGATGATCTCTTGGGTTGCCTAAATATTACCGATCAAGGATTTATTAAGCTTACCGAAATGGTCAAAGCAATAGCAGATAAACATTGTGATGGTAAGATTATTTCTATGTTGGAAGGGGGATACAACCTTCAAGGTAACGCCGATGCTGTTGCAGCACATATCACTGCGTTAATGGATGATGGATAAGATTTAGTACCTAATTAGAGGCAAAAAAAAGCCTGCAATAAAGCAGGCTTTTTAATTAAGTTCTGAAAGATCTAATTATAAACTATAACCACGTTCATCGTGGTCGACTAAATCTAAACCTTCAGTTTCTTCTTCAGCATCGACACGTAATCCGATAAAGGAATCAATGACTTTAAGCAAAATAAACGTCATTACACCACACCAGACTAATGTCGCAATTACACCTTGAAACTGTATAAAGACTTGACCGGCCATAGAGATGCCATCCGCTAATCCCACACCACCCAATGAAGATGAGATGAATACACCGGCAAGTAGAGTACCGAGGATACCACCGACACCATGCACAGGGAATACGTCTAGAGAATCATCAATAACCAGAACGCGCTTGATATATTGTGTGGCGGTATAACATACGATACCGGCAGACATACCAATCAGCAATGCGCCCATTGGGCCAACAAAGCCAGATGCTGGTGTAATAGTGCCGAGACCTGCAACCATACCTGTCACCACACCTAACATGCTTGGTTTGCCATGGCGAACCCACTCAATCACCATCCAAGTGAATGCACCAACAGCCGCACTAATATGAGTCACAAACATGGCCATTGCAGCGCCACCATCTGCAGCTAATTGACTACCACCATTGAAACCAAACCAACCGACCCATAGCATGGCAGCACCCGTTACCGTCATTGTCATATTATGTGGAGGCATAGCCGTTTGAGGGAAGCCTCGACGTTTTCCGATTAAAATAGCGGCTACAAGTGCAGAGATACCGGCACTGACATGAACAACAGTACCACCAGCAAAATCAAGTAAACCTTTATCTGATAACCAGCCACCACCCCATACCCAATGGCAAAGAGGGGCATAAACAAGTACTAGCCATAAACCACTAAATAGTAGCATGGCCGAGAATTTCATACGTTCTGCAAATGCGCCGACAATCAATGCAGGAGTAATGATGGCAAAAGTTAGTTGGAACATAGCAAATAAGGATTCAGGAATGGTACCTGTCATGGCATCAAAATCAACGCCCATCATAAATGCTTTATCTAATCCGCCCCACCACTGTTGCATCGAACCACCATCACCAAAGGCTATGCTATATCCCACAGTTATCCAGAGAATAGTGACTAGACAAGCAATGGAAAAACATTGCATTAAGACAGATAATACGTTTTTGGTACGAACAAGACCGCCATAGAAGAGTGCTAAACCGGGTAAGGTCATAAATAGCACTAATGCAGTAGAGGTTAAGATCCAAGCGGTATCAGCACCTGAGAACTCATCGCTGGCAAAGACCGACATTGGTAATAACAATACCAGCATTGCTATTATTTTTTTAAACATAGGCATACTATTTCACTCTCTTAAAATTAAAACTATTACAGTGCTTCGCTACCTGTTTCACCAGTACGAATACGAACAGCTTGTTCTACGGTTGTCACAAAAATCTTTCCATCGCCGATTTTGCCGGTATTAGCAGCAGAAGCGATTGTTTCAACGACTTGGTCAGCTGCATCATCATCCACTGCGACTTCTAATTTCAATTTAGGTAAAAATTCGACAACGTATTCAGCGCCTCTATAAAGTTCGGTGTGACCTTTTTGGCGACCAAAACCCTTTACTTCGGATACAGTCAGTCCTGATACCCCTATTTCATTCAAACTTTCTCGTACATCATCAAGTTTGAATGGTTTAATGATTGCAGTAATCATTTTCATCGATATTTCTCCAATTTAGTGCCCATTTATGAGGGCTTTTAAGATGCATTTTGATAACTTCGTGAGTAAAGCGTAAAAAAGACAAATCGTCAAGAAAAATAGTCGTTAAGAGCATTATATTTAGTGTGATTAATTCAGGTTAGGTGATTCGGATTCGATCAAATATAATTACAGCTCTATGCCTTCGTAGTTTAATGGATAAAACAAGGTCCTCCTAAGACTTAGATGCAAGTTCGATTCTTGCCGAGGGCATGACCTAATTGTGCTGAAATATCTTACCCAATGGTCATCGAGTTTAATCGACCACTATTGTTCATCTTAAAAATTTAAATATAGAGTGTAACGTCAGCTTCGCCAGCGAATTCTAGATAGGTCGCCGCACCACCAGAACTGATTCCATCGATGAAGTCTTCCGGATTGAAATCAAATAAATCAACCGTCATTTGACAGGCAATAAGATCAACGCCTGATTCAACACAAATGTCACGTAATTCTTCTACGCTAGCCACGCCTTTTTGTTTCAATTTGCGTTTCATCATCCATGTTGCAAACCATTCCAATCCTGGGATGATTTGCACGATGCTTGGTATGGGTACAGGCATTGGCATCGCAGGATTGCCTAATGGAGACACTTTTAGATTTAGATTCTTATTGAGTAATTGTAAACCGTAAAAGGTGAAAAATATTTTCACTTCAAAGCCAAGTGCTACCGCTGTTGATGCTAATAAAAATGGGGGGTAAGCACCATCAAGTGTGCCCTTGCTAGCGATAATTGCGAGTTTTTTAGCCATTATTCATCCCCTTTGATGAGAATAAAGTGGAATTTACCCTCTTGCTCATGACTTTCAACTAAAGTATTGCCGGTCATTTTTGCAAAGGCAGGGATGTCTTGCTTTGCGCCCTCGTCGGTGGCGATTAAAAGAAGACGTTGGCCAATAGACATGCCTGATAAAGCTTTACGAGCTTTGAGGACGGGTAATGGGCAGTTTAAGCCCGACGTATCAAGTTTAACATCAAAATCTGACATGGCATCCCCGTAAATATTATCTATATAATCGTGTAATAATAAACCGAAATAGGGGTATTTGTCTTGTAGGAACCCTTAGGATGAATTAAATGTCTATTGAGTTATGAAAAAAATCATTGTAATAATGTTGTTAGGAGTAATAAGCTGGCCGTGGGTCATGTTGAACTCTGCCGATATTGAGTTGCCTGAAATTGGCGATAGCGCAGGTGCCTTAGTTTCTCCCCAACAAGAATATCAGATTGGTCAGGCGTTCTTTTGGCGAATACAACAATCGGTCGATTTAATCTCTGACCCTGAACTGACTAGTTACATACAGTCTTTGGGCTATCGCTTAGTCGCTAGTAGTGATGCACCTCATTTACCTTTTACCTTTTTTATGGTGCCAGACTCATCAGTCAATGCCTTTGCAGCACCAGGTGGATTTATTGGAATGAACAGCGGTTTGATTTTAACAAGTCAGACGGAAGATGAAGTGGCATCTGTATTGGCTCATGAGATTGCTCATATCACCCAGCGTCATTTGTTGCGTAGTTTTGAGAAATCACAACAGTTAAATTTGGCGACGAAGGTAGGATTGATTGCCGCGTTATTATTAGGGGCCGCTGATCCGGCGGCAGGTTCGGCAGCATTAATGGCTGTACAAGCCGGTGGTGTTCAAGCTCAATTAAACTTTACCCGAGCACATGAAAGCGAAGCGGATAATTTAGGCATGTTGACTTTAGTTCGTTCTGGTTTTGACGCACAGGCAATGCCTGCATTCTTTGAACGATTACAAAAAACGAGTCGTTTTTATAGTGGTAATAAGGTGCCAGAATTTTTACGAACACATCCTGTCACCACTTCTCGTATTGCTAATGCTCGTGGGCGAGCCGTGAGATACCCATTGCAGCGACAGTTAGGAGATAGCTTGCATTTTTATTTGATGCGAGAAAAATTGCGAGTGATGGCTGCGCCCAATTTGACGGAGTTAACACAATACTATGAAGATGCCGTGAAAACAGGTAAAGGTTTGAATGATGTCGCGACGCAATATGGTTACAGTCTTGCTTTGTCCGCGGGAGGGAATTACACCTCAGCTAGGAAAGTACTGCAAACCCTTATTGATCAGGATGGTGACCGCCTTAGTTATCAGTTAGCTTTAGCAGATATTGAAATAGCCGTTGGTCGATTATCAGCAGCATTGCAAATTTATCAATTTAATCAAAAATTATATCCTGACGATCAAGCATTGACGATGAATCAGGTGGCTGCATTATTGCTAGCAAATTTACCTAAGCAGGCAACACAATTATTATTAAGACAATTAGATTTGGGCTCGCCGTCAGCTCAGCTTTATAAGCTATTAGCACAGGCTAAAGGTAAAATGGGTGAGAAAAGTCAGTCTCATGGCTGGTTAGCAGAGTATTATTATAGTGCTGGTCGTTTAGAGCAGGCAGCTGATCAATTGCGTTTAGCTGCCGGTTTCGCAAAAGGTGATGAATACCAATTGTCTAAAATTAATTCCAGATTACGTGAGGTGGAAACCACCTTGGCACAATTAGAAGAATCATGATGATAAAAAAACCAGATCAACAGCGTAGAACCTTTATTAAAGGTGCAATATCAGCATCAACAATGGCATTGGTTGCGGCGAGTGGGTTACTCTTGCCACAACGGTTGTTAGCACATTGGCCAGCAGATGCATTTTCTGCTGAAACAGTGGAAGATGCTTTATTGGCACTGTTAGGCGAGGCAGAAGTGGCAACGGATTCAGCATTAGCTTTTAAAGTAGGTGCGCCACCAAGTTATGCTGTTAATGGTGCCTCTGTGCCTATCGAAATTCAAAGTGATTTGAAAAATATTGAACGTATTGCCGTGTTAGTTGAAAAAAATCCGTTCCCATTAGTAATGAATTTGGAATTTACGCCCGTGGTGAAATTGCCATTTAAGAGCATGATTAAAATACGTGAAGACTCACAAGTCATGGCGATTATTCGTGCAGATGGCAAGTTGTATAAAACGACGCGATTTGTTGAAGTAGATATTGGAGGATGTGGCTAATGGGATTGATTTCAAAAGATCGCATTCGGGCAAAACTAAGAGCGGATGATACTAATGTTCGTCTGTTACTCGCTCATCCAATGCATACTGGCAGAGCAAAAGATGCAGGAGAACAATTAATTCCTGCTGAATTTATTCAGGATATTCGCTGTTGGCGAAATGGTGAGGAGGTTCTGACCATTAAATGTGGCACAGGCACCGCGCAGAACCCGTATTTCTCGTTCCAATTAGCGGGTGGCCAAAAAGGCGATAAAATATCAATTCGTTGGGTGGATAATCTTGGCGCTAAAGGCTCTGTGGAAACAATGGTTAAATGAGCCTTAGATTAAAAGTAAATCTGTTCTTTACGTTATTACTGCTTGCTTCATTGCTAGCGAGTACGGGTGTATTGATCTCAAATGCCCGTGAATCGGTGGAAAATGATGTGGCCGATACCATGGCTTCAGCTGCACGCTTAATCACCGTATCGCTATCAGGGAGCCCATTAAATAGAAATGTCGGCATCTATGAACATTTACAAGAACTGGTTAAAGCCTTAAGCGAAATTCGCAGCCTGCATATTTTATTGTTTGATTCTCAAGGTTTGTTGTTTGAAGGTGAGCCAGAAGAGTATGTTGATGTAAAACCGCCAGAATGGTTTATTGATTTATTGCTGCCTAATGTCAGCCCCTTATCTAAACGTTTTGGTGATGGTCGTATGGTGATTTATGCAGCACCTATCCATGAAATAGGCGAACGTTGGGTTGATATTCGAAGCATTTTTGCTTTAGGTTTAGGGATATTTATTTTTGTTGGCTTGTTTCTATATTGGGGTGTTGATTGGTTGATACGTCCACTGCAACGTTTATTAGATGCATTAGCAGGATTTGAACGTGGTGATTTACATTTGCGCCTTCCTAAATTTACGTTGGCAGAAATGGATCAGATTGGACAAACATTCAATCGAATGGGGCAGGCATTAGAAGAAAGCATTGAACAAAACAGACGCCTAGCAGTATTAGTTCAACAATCTGGAGATGCTATTTTATCGCTGGACCAATCAGGGCTTATTACACTGTGTAATCCGGCTGCAGAGATTTTGTTGAATCAAAAAACAGCTGATTTGTTAGGGAGAAAATTAGCGACATTTGGCTTTATAGACAATCAACAGCGTATCGCTGAGATGTTGGACAATTGCGACATAGTGGAAAATTTAGAAACTCAATTGCCAAATGCTAGTGGTGGCGAACAGTCTATATTACTGTCTACAGTACGGTTATTGGATGCAGAGAAAGTCGTGAGTGGTGTAATTTGTACGTTACGAGATATTACTGAACATAAGCTGGCTGAAGCAGCAGAAAATCAATTGCGAGAAACGCGATTATTAGCGCAGCATATGTCAGAAGTTCAGGAAACAGAGCGTCGTCATCTAGCTCGCGAATTACACGATGAATTAGGACAATGTTTAACAGCGATTAAAACCGATGCCGTGTTAATTCGTAATAGGACAGCAGAAACAGAACCTAAAGTTTTTACTAGTGCCCAAGCCATTATTGATGTTGCTAGCCACATTTATGATGTAGTACATAATATGATTACTCGATTACGGCCTAGCCCATTAGATGATTTGGGTTTGCTGGCAACATTGGAAGAAACTATTTCTGCTTGGCAAGGACGGAAACCAGAAATTAATTTTACCTTACATGTTTCAGGTGCATTAGATAACCTAAATGAAATGATGAATATGACGGTCTTTCGCGTAGTACAAGAATCGATTACCAATGCTGTTCGTCATGCCGATGCTTCTAATATTGCCATTTCGGTGACGAATGAACATGATAGTGGGCAAAATCAATTGATCATTGATATTAGTGATGATGGTAAAGGTATGGAAGTGCAGGATTTTCATTCGGATGTTGATTTTGGTTTATTAGGTATGCGAGAACGGGCGAAAAGTATGAGTGGAACCTTTCAGTTAATCAGTGCACTTGGTGATGGTGTGTCGATTCATATAACAATACCTTTAGAGGCGGATAAAACAAGATGAGTGATAACGCAATAACAGTATTGCTAGTGGATGACCATGAGTTGGTTCGTGCAGGTTTCCGACGCTTAATAGAAGATTGTGACAAGTTTACCGTTATTGCTGAGGCAGGCAGTGGTGAGCAGGCCGTACAAGATTATGTGAAGCTTAATCCTGATGTGGTGGTCATGGACATTTCAATGCCCGGAATTGGTGGTATCGGTGCGGTTGAGCGAATTATTGCTCGAGATCAGGACGCCTGTATTTTAATCTTAAGTGTGCATGAAGACAGCATATTCACCGCTAGGGCATTACAAGCTGGGGCGAAGGGTTTCATTCCTAAACGTAGCGCTCCTGAAGAAATGATTAAAGCAGTAGAGCAAGTCGCGCAAGGTAAAATGTGTATTGACCCTGAGATCGCGCAGAAAATAGCCATGCAAAAATTAACAGGTTCAGATAGTGTGCTGGATGTATTAAGTCAGCGTGAATTTGAAGTGTTTAGATTGCTGGCCGAAGGCCAAACCGTTAATAATATCGCTGAAATTCTTAGCTTAAGCCCCAAAACAGTAGGAACGCACCATACTAATATTAAACAAAAACTGGACGTTTCAAACTCGGCGGAATTAGCTCGACTTGCGATTCGAAGTGGTCTGTTGGAAGCATAAATCCGTATAAACTTGGCACTAAGGAAAATCCTGAGTGAAGTAAAGACTTTTCCTCTTACACTTATTTTCTAGTCTACGTAAAGTGTGAACCGTGGAAGCCGTAAAACATTTCGGTTAAGATTTTAAAAAACTTTTAGAGGTAATTTATTATGTGGACTACACCAGAATATTCAGATATGCGTTTCGGTTTTGAAGTAACAATGTACATCTGCAACCGTTAAGCAATAAGTAATACAAAAAGCCCTGCTACTGAAAAGTATCAGGGCTTTTTTTTGCCTGTAATAAATGTCTTCACCTATATTAAAAACATCATCAATCGTAAAAAACGATTAATTCAATAGAAATAACTTGTTTCACAAATAATTGTAAATCCTTAATAATAATCGTCATTGGGTAATTGATAAGTTTCAACCCATGATTAATTAACTAAGGAAACAATAATGACAAACCAAGTACCAGAAATTACATTTAAAACTCGTGTGCGTGATGAAAGTATCGATGGTGATAATCCTTTCCGTTGGCAGGATGTAACATCAAGCGACATCTTCAAAGATAAAAATATTGTTGTACTTGCTTTGCCAGGTGCATTTACACCAACGTGTTCAAGTACACATCTTCCTGGTTTTGAAGCTAAATATGATGAGCTTAAAGCGAAAGGTGTTGATGAGGTTTATTGCTTGAGCGTGAATGATGCATTTACTATGTTCCAATGGTCTAAAAACTTAGGCATAGAAAAAGTGAAAATGCTACCAGATGGTAATGCTGATTTTACTCGACTAATGGGTATGTTGGTCAAGAAAGAAAATCTAGGTTTTGGCAGTCGGACATGGCGTTATTCCATGCATGTAGTGAATGGTGAAATCAAACAACTATTTGCTGAGCCAGGTTTGATGGACAATTGCCTTGATGATCCGTTTACATGTAGTGATGTTGATACTATGTTGAATTACTTAAGCTAAGAAACTAAGTCAATATATAGAAAGGCATCAGACTAAGTAGTTTGGTGCCTTTTTTGATGGCAATAAATCGCAAGGTAAATACAATGAATTACGATTATGATCTTTTTGTTATTGGTGCTGGTTCCGGTGGTGTCCGTGCTAGTCGAATGTCATCATCTTTTGGTGCTCGTGTAGCAATATGTGAAGACCTTTATATGGGGGGAACCTGTGTCAATGTCGGTTGTGTACCTAAAAAACTGTATGTGTATGCCTCTGAATATTCAGCCCATTTCAATGAATCGGAAGGTTTTGGTTGGCAATCGGCAAAAGCCACTTTTGATTGGTCAACATTACGTGATAATAAGATTGCAGAAATTAGTCGATTAAATGGTATTTATGATGGAATTTTAGCGAATGCCAATGTTGATGTTATCAAAGGACGCGGCAAGGTTGTTGATCAACATACGGTTGAAGTGGCAGGGAAGAAATACACTACTGAACGTATCTTAATTTCCGTTGGTGGATGGCCGTTTGTTCCGGATATTGAAGGTAAAGAATTTGTTGTGAATTCGAATGAGGTATTTGATTTAGAGACATTTCCTAATCGAATAGTGGTGGTGGGCGGAGGCTATATTGCCGTTGAATTCGCCGGTATTTTTAATGGTTTAGGTTCGCAGGTCACTCAACTATATCGCGGTGATCTATTTTTACGAGGTTTTGATAATGAAGTTCGCGATTTCGCTGCACAGGAAATTGCTAAGAAAGGTGTCGATTTACGTTTCAATACGGATGTCACATCGATTACAAAGCAAGCAGATGGAACATTAAAAATAGAATTAAATGATGGCACCTCAATTGAGGCAGATGCGGTGCTTTATGCCACGGGTCGCAAACCACAGTTAGCTAATCTTGGCTTGGAAAATGTAAATATTAAGTTAACGGATAGTGGTTATATTAAAGTGAATGAACAATTTCAAACCAGTGAAGCCAGTATTTATGCTTTAGGTGATGTAACAGGCGGTATGGAATTAACGCCTGTTGCTTTGGAAGAAGGGATGGCATTAGCACGAGGTCTTTATAATAATGCATCGTGGAAGATGGATTACAGTAATATTGCGACCACTGTTTTTTGTCAGCCAAATATCGGTACAGTAGGAATGACCGAAGAACAGGCGCGAGCAGAATATCCTAATGTGGTGAAATACCGATCGAGTTTTCGAGCGATGAAACATACGATCAGTGGCTCACAAGAACGAACGTTAATGAAATTAGTAGTTGATGGTGATACGGATAAAATATTAGGTGTACATATGGTTGGGTCTGATGCGGGTGAAATTATGCAAGGAATTGCCATTGCAATTAAAGCGGGTGCAACGAAATCTGACTTCGATGCCACGATTGGTATTCACCCGACTGCGGCTGAAGAATTTGTCACCATGCGGGAGCCTGTCGCAGATTGATATTAAGTTCAGGAAAATCCCGAATCACTTCAGGTTTTTTCCGCTAACATCACTTTTATGATGGCCGTATAGTGAGAACTGTAGAAGCCGAAAAATAGTTCGGTTAAGATTTTAAAAAAACTTTTAGAGGTAATTTATTATGTGGACTACACCAGAATATTCAGATATGCGTTTCGGTTTTGAAGTAACAATGTACATTTGCAACCGTTAAGAAAACGTAACACAGAAAGCCTTAATACTGAAAAGTATTGGGGCTTTTTTTTTGCCTAAAAGTTTAACCCTCGGATATTAGAAAACAAGGAAAATCCTGAGTGATGAGGCGGGTATTCCTGACGTAAGGACTATAAGTGCAGTGTAATATTCATTCACTGTTTGAAATAGTTCGAACAGTATTTTATTAATTAAATATAAGAGAGAATTATTATGTGGACTACACCAGAATATTCAGATATGCGTTTCGGTTTTGAAGTAACAATGTACATCTGCAACCGTTAATATCTGTTTTTGATGTATGCTCGGAGCTGATTTTTTGGCTCCGGGTATTTCAAAATTAAATCAGATGATTTTGAGTAATCAGAATCATCTGATTTAGTTTTGGCGTAATGGAAAAATAACAATATGTTCATACATGTATTAGGTTCGGGTGCTGGTGGTGGTTTCCCACAGTGGAATTGTAACTGTGAGAATTGCAAAGGGGTACGTGAAGGCACTATTAAAGCAACACGACGTACACAATCATCTATTGCTATCAGTGCTAATGGCACGGATTGGATTTTGTTTAATGCATCCCCAGATATTAAGAAACAAATGGATGATTTCCCTGCAATACAACCTTGTCGGGCTGTACGTGATACCGCGATCAGTGCCATCGTGATTA
>JABSQO010000048.1 GCA_013215775.1 Piscirickettsiaceae bacterium | reverse complement strand
AAGGGTCGCTTTTCGACCCAAAGCGGACATTGATTAATGAGTGATAGTATGTTCATTGAGTTTAATAACAAGTTAGATCTGGGAAGGTAACTAACATGAGAATAATTTCATTATTAACCCCAGTCTTTTTTCTGGTGGGGTGCGCTACACAAACAGCCATTTATACAGAGGATGGACTACCTGGATATGCTATAGATTGTTCAGGGGCGTCTTTAAGTTGGACAGGGTGTTATGAGGAAGCTAGTAAGGCCTGTGGGGGAAAGGGCTACTTGATAATACAAAAAGATTCAGACGCTGCCATTGTGAATGGGGAGCAGACGCGATCATTGGTTATTCAGTGTAAATAATAGTGTATCTGTTGCGTAGGTGCCATTATTAGAAAAATCGGTCGATGCTGCTAATACGAATGACCGCTTTTGGCACGTTAGCGACAGTTAGCTTCAAAGGGCAGCATTCGACCCAAAGTAGTCAGTCGATACAATCGTTATGATGGTCAACGACCTCATAAAACATACTGTTAGTTGTCACAAGTGCTTCCAAAAATTAAGGAGAAATAAACATGGGTGAATGGTCAGAGTACTTCGAGGATTTTCCAGAAGAGGATCCTGCAAACTGGGTAAATGGTATTTTCAATCCTGAACTTGCAGCGCGAAACAGAAGCCTAGATCACAAACAAACAGAAGCTAAAAAGTCAGCAAATTCTGAACTAAATGCGATGATAGTTAAAGCAAAAAGTGAAACTAAAGCTCGCTCTCTACTTATTACTGAGGACTGCCCTCAGTGTGGATTACAAGAATTAAATACATATAAAATTAGTGATAGGTTCTATCTCTGTGAATGCCAAGATTGTGGCATTTATGGCAAAGGCACATCGCATCAAATTGCTTTGAAAAACACTGCTGCTGCAATTGGAGAGTCTAAAGATTGGCGCGACGGTTCTGCATACTAGGCAACTAACAAGCACGGCACAGTGTTGAACGTATGACTGCTATTGGCACTAAGCCGACTGTCCAGCAAATAAAGAAATTATTTCCTTGCTCATCTGAGTCATGCATACGACATTTAAATGGGTGTACCCGAATCCATACGCCCTAGCTCTCTAATTATATTGCCGGTCTGATTCTCGTCGTTTTAATGGGAAGTAATAAATCTTGGCTGACTTCCTCACAGTAGACTTTTTACGATCCCTAACTTCAATCCGGTGTAATCGGTTCGTTTCCAGCAGTGCCAGTTTTCCAGCTCTAACATCGCCAGAGGTAAATTTGTCTCCTTCAGGCGAAAATAGAAATCCTTGACCACATGACCAGCCGGTAAAATCGTTTCGAGTATTAAAACTCGGCAGCTGACCACCCATCATACGCAAACATTCAATAATGGCTTTTGGCGTCTTTCCGTGTGTCTCGTATCGTTGAAAGGTACGTTTTGAAATAGCGAAATATTCCATAACTTGTTCACGTGTCATTTTGGCACCGTGTCGTGCATCAGTAAATTCTGTCAACTTTCTATCATCCGTGTAGAAAGGAAATCTTCTAACAACATATGTGCCACCGTTTGTAAGGTCTTTGTCGGTTTCTTGATATACCAGTATCTATGCTGGTAGTGGGCCTTCACTATTAAAATCCAATTTAACATAATATACAATATATTGAACAATCGAAGAAATTGACAGCAGAATCAACATGTTAGGTGAGGCGAAAGCTGCTTGGCTTG
>JABSQO010000047.1 GCA_013215775.1 Piscirickettsiaceae bacterium | reverse complement strand
AATAGCGTTGGCCAGTCTATTCAGTTTACCCAAAGCAGATCCGTCAATAATCAGATCTCCAGCTCGAATAATCGCACCACCTAACAAGCTTTCATCAACATCAACATTCAATGTTACATCTCGGCCTAAACGTTTTTTCAACGCGGCTGAAATGCTTTTTTCTTGTTTAGCTGTCAATGCACGCGCTGACGTTATGTCGGCGGTCATTACTTGTTCTGCTTCTTCGCGTAATTCTGTAAAAATTACCGCGATGTCATCTAACAACTGCAGACGATTATTTTCAGCCAATAGCGCTAAGAAGTTTTGTGCATCCGCACTCAACTCTCCTGCGACATCAGCAAACACTGAGATTACCTGCTCATCACTTACTGCTGGGCTAGTAATTATGGATTGCATATTTGGATCTGCTACACATTGCGATAATACCGCAAGTAAGTCAGACCATGCCTTCAACTCGTTCTTTTCTTGTGCAATAGCAAATGCTGCATTTGCATACGGACGAGCGATGGTTATTGCTTCAGCCATCCTAAAATCCCCTAGATCCGGCCAACCAATTCGTCTAACAAATCGGTATGTGCCTTGTCATCAATCTCACGGCTAAGAATTTTTGCCGCACCAGCTAAAGCAATACTGCCCACTTGTGAACGAAGCTCATCTTTAGCACGATTCGCTTCTTGTTCGATTTCTGCTTTTGCAGAAGTCAAAATACGATCACCTTCAGTGCGAGCATTGTCTTTTGCCTCATCAACGATTTCGTTACCACGACGTTGCGCTTGAGAAATAACCTCATTGGCTTGTTCTTTTGCTTCGTGAATAACTTGTTGTGCACGTTTTTCGGCTAACTCTTGCTCATGTCTACCGCGTTCTGCTGCTGCTAGGCCATCGGCAATTTTCTTTTTGCGTTCTTCCAGTGCAGCCATAATCGGTGGCCAGACATACTTCATGCAAAAAGCAACGAATATCGCGAACGCTATCATTTGCCCAATAATTGTTGCATTAAGATTCATGTGTGTACCTCTATGTTTATTGCAAAATAGTCTTAAATAACGTGACTATTCTTATGCAACCGCAAACAGAATGTACATTGCTAAACCTACAGCAATCATCGGTACAGCATCAACAAGACCCATAACGATAAAGAACTGTGTACGAAGCATAGGGATCAATTCAGGTTGACGCGCTGCACCTTCCAAAAAGCGACCGCCCAAAATACCGATACCAACTGCGGCACCTAATGCGCCTAAGCCCATCATTAACGCGCCTGCAATATATAGTAATGCTGATTCCATGTTTTTCTCCTACAAGATAAATTAAGGTAAAAATTTTGTAACAATAAATTTAGTGATGTTCTTGATGCGCCATATCTAAATATACAACGGTCAGGGTCATAAAAATAAATGCCTGCAACGTAATAATTAAGATATGGAAAATCGCCCAACCAACTTGCAATAAGCCACCTAAAGAAGCCATAACCGCTCCCGCGCTGAACATAATTGCAATTAGAATGAAAATCATCTCACCCGCATACATGTTGCCGAACAACCGTAATGCTAGTGAAATAGGTTTTGAGATTAGGTTGACGCCTTCCAATAGAAAGTTTGCTGGAATAGCCCACTTACCAAAGGGTTGTAACGTTAACTCACCGACAAAGCCGCCCAAACCTTTCATTTTGATACTGTAGAACAGTACTAAAGCAAATACACCAAACGCCATACCAAAGGTGACATTAGGATCCGTTGAAGGCACAACT
>JABSQO010000046.1 GCA_013215775.1 Piscirickettsiaceae bacterium | reverse complement strand
TATGGTAAAAAATTAAATTTATTATTCACTCACACACGGCAACCATCTTTGAGTCAATCATACTTACAAAAATCAATAGATGCATCGTTACTCACCCCATCTTCCTTACTTTCTGTAATCACAAAATCGAGAAACCTGTTCAGTCGCTGATTTAACTAATGTCTGCTTTTGGCACGTTAGCGACAGTTAGTTTCAAAGGGCAGCATTCGACTTCCTCGTTTCTGTTTTGACATTATGAACTGTCTACAGAAACGGGTTAAGTCCACTTAGGGAAATTATAGACACCAATTAATGTTGAATATCAAATCCCGGTGGTGTGTGTGTCCATGGGTAACCTTTAACGGCCATGTTAAAACCACGCTCATATAACTTTTTCATATATACGGGATCAAAACCTTCAGTTGGCACTTCGGTAAAATCAGAAGGGATATAGGCTAGGTTAAATTCATTGTCATCACGCTTGCATAAGGCATAAATTTGGTACAAATCACCAATGCCTTGAGTTCTAATTAAAGAATCAATTGAACGACCAGCAATAGGCATCAGGCTTCGAACAACACCGTTATAATCTGGCTCAAGAAAAGCATTTCTAATAACATAAACCTGCGGACGGCCTTTTGCTTTGAGTTTCTTAGTGATTTCCTTCCAGTTCGTAGCGGCTGGATAAACAAATACTTGAGAACCCGTGCCGCCATCTACATGCATTTCATCATATCGCTGACCATTCGCTTCCACGGGAATGATTACGGGTGGAAAAGCAATAGGAATTGCAGCCGATGCTCGCATAACCTCATGAATAAGAAAATGTTTATCGGGATAGTCGCTAGCAGCAATTGCACCAATATTCCAGATGACAGAACGGGCGGCATCCAGATTTACCGTGCCAATAAATAGTCGACGGCCTTTTTGATGTTCATCAGCAATCGCATCAATAATTTCAGGGGTAATATAGTGGCGAATTAATTTCTTTAAGGGTTCGGTATCAGCCAATGAATCAGACAATAATGTACCAATCAAACTACGTTCAGTGGCAATGTCTTTGGTACTGGTGGTGGTAAACACTTTTGTTAGTTCATCGTCATAATCTGCTCCAAGAAAAGCAAACGGCGCAGACAATGCACCGGTACTAACACCCGTGACCATGTTGAATACAGGGCGATTTCCTGAAGCAGTCCAGCCTGCTAGCAGCCCTGCACCAAATGCACCATTAGCACCACCACCAGAGATGGCTAAATAATTATGAGGGCTATCGTACGATGAGGAGAAATGTTTTTTGAGATCGGCGTCAGTATAACTATTAAATCTTTCTAAGCTAAACGTTGGCCATTCATCACCCCAGAATCTTGCATCTGGTATACCAGGAATAGCAGCCTGAGAGATTAAATTAACGGGCAAGATATTTCGTTCTGGGGTACTCGAACAGGCAGTTATGATGACTAGCATTACACTCGCAAAGACAAACTTTGCCAGAGTTTTCATCCAGTGAAAATTTATGGTGTGCATCTATCAACCCCTTAGCTGAAATAGTTCTATTAACCAATAGTTAGATAATTTGACTTTGAAGAAAGATTGACTATAACTTAAATTGTTTATCGTGGGTATACAATCACTAAACTATTGATGGTTAACAGTTTAGTAATGCAGCTTTGTTGATCGGAGTTATGCTAATTGGAACGTCCTTTAGAAATATATTTTCCGGTTTAGACTCCCTAAAAAAATGGCTACTATGATTTTAGCTGGGTAAGGGTTGTAAGACTTATTTTAAAGACATAATAAATACGGACATTGAAAAATTTGCTGTTAAGTCTATTATTACTGTTATGAACTTTTGGTAGTTGCACAATGTTTTACAAGCTCTAAATTTAGCATGTAAGGGTGTTTAACTATGAGAAAAGGAAATCTGATACTTTTACCATTATTGTTACTTGGCACTCTTGCAGTGGGAGAGATACACAAGTGGGTGGATGAGTCAGGAAAAGTTCATTATGGTGACAGACCTCCAGCGGAAATTACTACTCAAACAGTGA
>JABSQO010000045.1 GCA_013215775.1 Piscirickettsiaceae bacterium | reverse complement strand
TTAACTTCAATAAATTTGTTACTAGAATTTGGCCTGTATTAAAAATAGAATCTTTTGCATCAATAAAAAAATCATTACTTGCATTCATTAAACCTGTATTTTTAAAAGTATCTACATCTAAATTAACATCATTTGAATATATTCGCGCACCAGTTATTTTAATATTATCTAGTTTTGCTATATATACAGTTGGTACTAATACTATTTCTCCTGCTACATATTTTTCTTCCATCCAAACAATATTACGAGTTAGTGCATTTAATTGAGCTTGTGATAATGAAATACCTGAAATTAAATTTAAACTATCTTTGGCTTCAAGCGAGTTTTGCATTAGGTATTGGAATTGATCATTATCTGGTATTTTTACAGTAGTAAAGGCATATGTTCCTGAGTTAGATGAGGCTTGAGATAACATGATTTCTATTGGTGATATTCTTTTCATTAATAATTATACTTATTATTAAATAAAATCTTTTTTAATTTAGAGAAAAGGATAGTACAAATCTTAAATTTCTAGTTTTTTAAGGTATTAGATCTCACTGTAAACTTTATATCAATAGTTTAAAGTGCCATATTATGGGCTTTATGAGAGTTGGGTATACTGTCCTAGGATCTTCCAGATCTTTGAATTATTAGAAAGGAGGTTTTCCTCTCTTATTATTATTAGAAAGACATGTTACATATGGTAATCCCAAATATAGTCCTGTTATTGACAAGACAATTGATATAATGATAAAAATTTCTATTCCCATTAATTCCACTAAATTTATAATATATTGACTAATAGGTTTCATTAAAACCATTAAAAGAATGATTCCTATTCCTACATAAAACTTGTTTTTATATTTATCGCAACTCATTTTTTATCCTTATTATTTCTTTTATCTATTACCTTCATAGTTTCTTTTATTACTCCTGCTATCATTTGTCCTTTAATATTGTTAGGGATTATTTGATCAATTACACTCTCTCTGTATATTTGTTTACTTGTTTTTTCATCAACCCCAAACAAAATAACATCAGTTAGTAAAATAGCTACTCCGCTTGCAAATATTCCAGGTCCATTAGCAGTATATGCAGAAGCCATACCTGTGAAAGTTGCTGTATTATTTACAGCTTTAACTCCAACTATCAATCCTTCTTTCGTAATAGTCGTATCAAATTGAGGATAAGATTGTATATTTGGAACAAAAACAGTATTTCCTTCTAAATCAAGTGCAAAAGAGTAAGCATTATTAATTCCAAAATCTTTTGCACTAAGATTATCCCCTAACTCCTTATCCAACCCAGCAAACTCAGCATTATTACTAGCAATAGTATTAAATACAGAATTTACTTGTGTAGTTTGTGGATAGATTTTTTTAAAGTTATTGTTTTTTGTATCTAAATTTATATTTAGATTGTTATTAGAAGATATGAATTTAATATCATCTAGTGTTTCTTGTGCAATAATATCTTGATAATTATTGTGTTGCTCTCTATTGGTAGTAATATCAATTCCTTTTTTCTTCTGATAAGCTCCACCTATTTCGTGTCCTAATGTAGCTTGTGTATCTCTACTTGTTTCTTGATTAAAGTCATTTGAATATATTCTATCATCTTGTGTAGTAATAAATCCAGAAACATTTTGATTGCCTTGACCTTTTTCATTTGTTGAAATTACTTTTACATCTTTTGCAACATCAATTCCTTGTTTTTTTAAAGCTTGTAGTATTTGATTTTGATATATTTGTTTATATTCTAAAGAAGTCTTTGGATTATTCATTTTATCTATTATATCTTTATTATTTACTAGTACTTCTTTATATCCTTTATATTTTTTTACAGCAAATTTTGTTTCAGAGAAAAAGTCAGTAATTCCTACATCTTTTGTATTAACAATTTTAGAAATTGTATCTTTTATTTTTGAAGATATCTGAATCTCTTCTTTTATCTCTTTTCTACCATCTTTTGTCAACAATCTTGTATCAACAACTAACTTAACACCTTTTGTTTGATCTACTTTATAAAGCTCTTTTTTTGTATTATTTACATCTCTATTTAATCTTTCATCTATTTGTTTATTTTTACCTGTAAGAGTAATATTTCCAGATCCTAAAGTTGCTAAGGTTTTTGTTTTTTCTATATTTAAACCCATTGATGCAGCAATTGAAAGATTTGATAAACTTCCTTCTTTTGTAGTTTTACCATTTTTATCTTTTTTATCACTATGTGAAATTGAGAAAGATCCATTCATTGAAGATGATTTTTCATATTTGATATTTGACAGATCTTTATATGT
>JABSQO010000044.1 GCA_013215775.1 Piscirickettsiaceae bacterium | reverse complement strand
CTATTTTCAAGAAGGTGGTCTTCCAATAGCTTTAACAACAGTTGATAAAATAGTTAACTGGGGAAGATCAAACTCTTTATGCCAAGTAGAGGAGGTGCAAATGCTCTTGAAGAAAGACATCCTCTTGATAAAACAGAGATAGCTAAACTTTTAGAAATCACAAAAGAAACTCCTATCATTAATAATGCAGTGAAAGTATTATATACAAGCGGGATGAGGTTAAGTGAATTATATAAGTTCAAGGTTAATAAAGTTAATGATGTTATTGTCTATGATTTAACAGATAGAGAAATTAAATTAAAGAATAAACCTAGTTATAGAATCATCCCTATTCATAGAAGTATTGATATGGAATTACTTAAACAGATGCCTTCTCAACCAATTCTAAGTAGAGCCATCAATGGAATAATAAGAGAGCAAATATCAGAAGATTCAAGAAAGGTATTGTACTCTTTACGGCATAGCTTTGCTTCACATCTTAAGAACAATAAAGTTGAACCTACAGTAATCTCTGAGCTTATGGGACACTCTCATCAGACCATGACTCTTCAAAGGTATGCAAGTAGTTATGATGTTGAGATTTTAAAAGAAGCAATAGATACATTAGGTAATATGTAAGTAGTAGGGACATATAAAAATTATTAAATACATATACATCCTATCTTTAGTAGTTTTAAGATATTATAATTCAGAATTTATTATAAGGATGTAGAATGTATATTCAAAAAGACGATTTAATATGTGGATTTAGGGCTATAGAATTAAGAGATTTTTTTAAAAAGTATGGAGATAACTGTTCTAATATGGCGGCACAACATTTTAGTGATTACTTTAGCATTTCAAAAGAGGAAGGTGAGAAAATATTGAAGAATCTTTTGTCTGAAAGCTATCTTGCTGAAGAGAATACTCATAATGATATTATTTACTATCAACTAGATATCAAAGGTAATGCTCTTGTAAACACCCGTTTTACAAAAAGAATGCACAGAGCTAAGGTTGAGCAATTATTATCTGAAGTTATCTCTAGAGCTTCCTATATTAATGAATCAAAGGATGTATTTTTAAAAAGAATCAGTAAACTTTACCTTTTTGGAAGTTGTCTTGATGAATCTAAAGATGACTATGGAGACATTGATTTAATAGTTGAGGTAGAAGATAATAAAGAACAAGAGCAAGATAGTATTAAAGAGGAATATAGAATTGTTACTCCCTTTCAAAAAACCTACAATCTAAGTTGGACTTTAAGTGAAGAAGAAAAGATTAATAAGTTTCTTAAAGCAAGCAATGGGTACATAAGTATTCATGAACCTGTTGAATTTGGACTAATTGATGACTTTCTTGAAATCTATCCTACTCGTAATGATGTAAAAGAAAATGATAAAGCTATCGAAAAAGGTTTAAAAGCTATTACAAAAAGAGTTAGAAGAAACAAACGAGAAGAACTAGGCTCTATATATGTTGATACAATAACAAGTGGGGACGAGAAGAGATTTTCTTTTCACTATAACTTTCCTGATAATTTTCATGAAGAGTTAAGTTGCGCCCTCTATGAAGATATAGAAGAAGAATTTCCTATCATGAACAATGCAACAAGTCACTTAAAAATATTTAAGAAGGTACTGCAGATTGAAAAAGAAGAAGTACTAAAGAAAAAAATGAAAGAAGCAGCAAAAGCTATTAAGAGTAAAGCAATTAGAGAAGAAATGTTGAATTATATATTTGAAGATATAGAAGAAGCAAAAATAAATTAAAGCAAAAATAACAAAATCTCTCTCAGGTCATATATATACGTATCGACCTTGAGAATTTCCCCCGTCACCCTTATTACTTTCAGTTATACTTAAGTCTACAGCGTACACTAAGAGTCTTTTAATTGTTTACCTTACTACTTACATACCTTAACTATCTACAGCACTCCACACACTTACACATAACTAGAAGTATTCCTCTATCTTGATACCTTGCTGATTAATATTAAGCTAATGAGCTGAGGTTTACCTAGATAGAACTTGTGTAATTCCTAGGCTAACTTCTTGACAAAGTAGGGCTATTTCTGTTAGTATTCCGTACTGTTTCATCTGAAGTAGTACACTATTAAACCTTAAAGGACTACTCTAATGCCTACATACTCGTACATAAGACTATCAACTGATGAAGATAAACAGACAAACTCATTTGAGGTTCAGAGACAAGTTATTGATTCTTTTGTTAAATATAATGACCTTGAGCCAATCTATAAATGCTTTGAAGACAAGAAGAGTGGAGCAGAACTTGAGAAGAGGCTAGGGCTTATGGAATTACTAAACACAATCAAGAAGAATGATAAAGTTATTGTTCAGAAGATTGATAGACTTTCAAGAGATACAATTCAAACGGGATGGATAAGGACCGAGATTGCAAGAAAAGGAGCAGAGCTTGTAGTAGTTGATACTAATGGAGATTCAAGTGACCCAATGCAGATGTTAATGGAGCAAGTTGTAAGTGCTTTTGCTGATTATGAAAGACTTATGATTAAATCTAG
>JABSQO010000043.1 GCA_013215775.1 Piscirickettsiaceae bacterium | reverse complement strand
AAAGCTAAACGGCAAGCCATTGAATTAAAAGAAATCACTAAAGAAGAGGCTGAAAAAATAGGTGATTATTTGCGCCGCGATTTGCATGATGCTGCCGAACATCTTGAGTCCAGCGGTAAGGAAATTTCGAGTTGGTTTAGCTTTGATCTAAAACTAGTCGAAGATCGAATCTTAGATATTTTCGTTAAGGTCGCCGATAAAACAAGGTTGGAACTTGCGCAATTAGCGGAACAAGCAAAGCGAGCGCAACAATATCACACGGGTGAAATTACCAGTATTGGTACATTGGCATGCCAAGAATGTGACACCCTATTACACTTCAAAAAAACGAGTCGCATTCCTCCCTGTCCCAAATGCCACAAAACTATTTTTGTTAGAACACGCCGCCGAAAATCTTAAGTTTCATCAGGCTTATGCCAAAACCAACCACCCTCAACGATCAATTGACTTAACACCTCAACAGATTGAGCATTTTGACATAACTGTTGCCACTGTGTTGACTTTAATCGCGTATTTTCTGTCAACAAAATCACGTGTTCAATGTTGTCTAACGTATAAGCTTCTCCAGCAAAAAACAACTGACCACTATTATCGTTATTTTTTATCCATGCAAAGCGATAATAAAGGTTTTTTTCTAGCACTTTTCCTTGTTCAAATTGTAACGCTAAGGTTTCAAAATCCGTTTTATCGCTGGCATTTTCTTCTGCCAATTCAAGTAAACTTGTTTTGGTCTCCGTCACTAAACGCCCTAAAGCAGAGGCAATAATAGGTTCCGCATCATCAATAGCTTCATGTAATAATTGTTTTATTTCGCTCACGGCTTGCTGGCTAATTTTATGCTGATACTGAACAACCAGTAATTCCGAGTCACTATAACGATCTTTACCTAACTCCTGCTCCAACATCGCATTAATTACGGCATCTAAAATATCTGTTTTTGACGGTGCGCGAAAACCTATTGAAAACGTCATGCAATCATTCAAAGCCACGCCATGATGAGCAAAATGTGGCGGTAGATATAACACATCACCCGGTTCTAAATCCCAAGTTTGATCCGGCTCAAATGTTTCTAATATCTGCACATCCAAGTCTGCAATTAATTGAGGATCTTTTACAGGTTTATCACTGAATTGCCAGCGGCGTGTTCCCATCCCTTGCAATAAAAACACATCATAACCATCCGTGTGTGCTCCAACGCTGCCATGTTCCGCAGCATAACTCACCATCAGATCATCACGGCGCCAATCAGGGATAAAACGAAACGGATCGATTAAGGTTTGTAATTCGGGTAAATGTTTATCAACATCTTGAACCAACATCGTCCAATGTGTGGCTGGTAGCCGTTCAAAATCTTCTTCCGATAAAGGTCCGGAGGTTACTTGCCAAGCTCCGTCTTCACCATATTCTTCAATTAAACGAGATTCAATCTCGGGTTCGCAAGCCAGTCCGGCTAATTCATCCCTTGTAAGAGGCGATTCAAAATCTTTAAAGGCCTGCCGGATCAAAAGCGGCTTTTTTTGCCAATACTGTTGTAAAAACTGTTGCTGCGTTAAACCGGTATTAAAAAATGCGCTCATAACGATCCTGCATGGAAGATTAATTGAGGATACGCCCTAGCGCCGTCATTGGTGACCGATATACGGCTTATGCCTGCATGAGGGATATGTAGGCGATACATCGCATCCACCGGCATTTGTAACACATGACTGATGATCATACGCATCATGCCCGCATGGCCTACCACCAAAACATGTTTATCCTGATATTGAGTCAACAAGGCATTCCATGCCGATAATACTCGTTGTTCAAATACTAATAATGACTCTGCTTGTGGCGGTGTATTATTGACCGGGTCGTCATAAAAAGCATAAAATTCAGCCTTATTTGCTATCTCTAATTGCTGTGCTGATTTGCCCTCCCAATCACCAAATGCAATTTCCATAAAGCTAGCCTGAGACTGCACTGGAATATTTAATCGTTGAGCAAGTTCATTAGCAAACTCTGCACAACGACTTAACGGTGAAGTCACAATATTTTGCCAATCAGCATAATCAGCCACTGCAGAGCGCATCTGTTGCCAGCCTCTATCCGTTAAAGGATGATCTAATTGACCTCGATAAATATGGCCGCCTATGGGTTCGCCATGACGAATTAAATCAACAACAGTAGTCATACTCTAAAATAACTTGAAAATGTAATTTTCAGCTAACTATCTCCACTTGAAACACCACATTATCAACGTTAACAACTTTTATTTTAGTGCCAGCAGGACAATCTTCACCTTCAATTTTCCATGTCGAATCATCAACCTGTACTTTGCCATGACCATCTTCTATCGGCATTGTTAAAGTAATTACACGACCAATATACTGCTCACCCCGCCGATTGAGCATCGGCTGGTCGGTTTCAATCGGATTTATTGAATAATAACGCCGCCAAGCGATAATGCTAATTACCGATAACACAGCGAACATTAACACCTGAGTTTGCCATTGCAGTTCAGGCATTATAAACAACGCTAGGCCAGTGACAAAGGCAGCAATCGCGAGCCACAAGGCAAAAAAGCTCGGCGCTAATATTTCAATAATGACGAGGGCAACAGCAAAAACCCACCAGTGCCAAAAGTCTAATGCCAATTCCATTATTACGCTCCTTTCTTAAAGGCCTCTTTAGCAAGTTCAGCAATACCACCTAATGAACCTATTACACTGCTAGCTTCTAACGGCATAAATACTACTTTGCTGTTCTCCGCAGAAGCAATATCTTTAATCGCTTCAATATATTTCTGTGCCACAAAATAATTAATGGCATGTATATTCCCTTTGGCAATCGCTTCGGAGACCACAAAGGTTGCTCTCGCTTCCGCTTCGGCTAAACGTTCTCGAGCTTCTGCATCACGAAATGCCGCTTCACGACGCCCTTCCGCATCTAACATTACCGCTTGTTTTTCACCTTCAGCGCGTAATATTTCTGATTGTCTCTCACCTTCTGCTTCTAAAATATTGGCCCGTTTTTCCCGTTCAGCTTTCATTTGACGACCCATGGCTTCAACCAAATCTGCAGGTGGCGAGATATCTTTGATTTCAATCCGAGTAACTTTCACCCCCCAAGGTGTAGTGGCATCATCAACCACATTTAATAAGCGTGCATTGATCTCATCACGTTTTGATAACAGTTCATCTAAATCCATCGATCCCATCACCGTCCGAATATTGGTCATGGTTAAGTTCAAAATGGCATTGTATAAATTATTGACTTCATAGGCTGATTTGGCGGCATCAATCACTTGAAAAAACACCACCCCATCGACGCGTACCATGGCATTATCTTTGGTGATAATTTCTTGTGATTGCACATCCATGACTTGTTCCATCATATTAACTTTGGCACCAATGCTATCCATGATTGGCACAATTAAATTTAATCCCGGACGTAATGTTCTGGTATAACGTCCAAACCGTTCAACGGTAAACTCACGTCCTTGCTGTACGGGCTTCACCCCCATCAATACGACAACTATGGCTAAGGCCATAAAAAAAAGGACAAACACTGAAAAACCTTCCATTTCTTTTCTCCTAGTAGTTATTACTCAATTTATTACGCAAATAATATCAGTAAACTGTCTCATCAAGATAAAACTTGGACTTTTAACTGTGGT
>JABSQO010000042.1 GCA_013215775.1 Piscirickettsiaceae bacterium | reverse complement strand
ATTCATCAGGTGTTAGTAGAACAACCCTCTGATATTGAGCGTGAATTATATCTTGCGGTACTAGTAGACCGGCATACTCAGTGCGTTGTTTTTATGGTGTCGGCGCAGGGTGGAATGGATATTGAAGCAGTTGCTGAACAATCACCAGATGCTATTTTGAATCTTTTTGTTGATCCTGTCGTTGGTTTGCAAGCTTATCAATGTCGTCGTGCTGGATTTTTTCTCGGGTTGACAGGGGATACGTTTAAGCAATTACAGATAGTGATGCAGGGTTTATATCGCCTATTTACTGAAAATGATGTCAGTTTGGTTGAAATCAATCCACTTGTAGTGACCGCTCAGGATGAGTTATTAGCTGTCGATGCCAAATTAAATTTAGATGATAATGCGTTATTTAGGCATGCTGAATTAGCGGCGATGTTTGATCCGACACAAGAAGATGAAACGGAAGTGATTGCACAGAAATATGGCCTAAATTATATCTCATTAGATGGAGAAGTTGCCTGCATGGTGAATGGTGCAGGCTTGGCAATGGCGACGATGGATTTAATTCAGAAAGAAGGTGGCAAACCTGCTAATTTCCTTGATGTTGGGGGTGGTACTACTGCAGATCGAGTGGCTGAAGCATTTAAATTGATCCTATTGGATAAAAAAGTAAAATCAATATTGGTCAATATTTTCGGTGGCATAGTACGCTGTGATTTGATTGCTCAAGGTATTATTCAGGCAGCGAAAGATGTTGATTTATCATTACCTGTTATTGTCAGATTAGAGGGTACTAATGCAGAGCAAGGACGAGAATTATTGGCCAATAGTGGAATGAATTCGTTATATGCCGCACTCAATCTAACGGATGCAGCAAAACAAGCAGTATTAGCTGCTAAGGAGCATTCAGCATGAGTATTTTAGTGAATAGAGATACTCGTGTTATTTGCCAAGGCTTTACAGGTAAACAAGGCACCTTCCATTCGGAACAAGCCATTGCTTATGGTACACAGTTCGTCGGTGGGGTAACACCGGGGAAAGGTGGCCAAATTCACCTGGATAAACCTGTTTTTAATACTGTTTATGATGCGGTCACTGAAACGGGTGCTGATGCATCGATGATCTATGTTCCAGCTGCGTTTGCTGCCGATGCTATTTTAGAGGCAGCGGATGCTGGCATTAAAGTAATCGCCTGCATTACGGAAGGTATTCCGATACAAGATATGTTGCGAGTTAAACATGCCTTGAAAAACTCTGATGCTTTATTGATTGGACCTAATTGCCCAGGATTAATTACCCCTGATCAGTGCAAAATTGGCATTATGCCAGGCTCAATCCATCTGGCGGGTAAGATTGGTATTGTTTCTCGTTCAGGAACATTGACCTATGAAGCAGTACACCAAACAACATTGAATGGTCTTGGACAAAGTACTTGCGTGGGTATAGGTGGTGATCCTATTCACGGTATGAACTTTATTGAATGTTTAGAACTCTTTGAGGCTGACCCCCAAACTGAAGGGATTGTAATGGTAGGTGAAATCGGCGGGCAAGCTGAAGAAGATGCTGCCGATTATATTCGCGATCATGTGACTAAACCGGTTGTTGCTTATATTGCAGGTTTAACAGCACCTGCTGGTAAACGAATGGGACATGCCGGCGCTATTATTAGTGGTGGTCAAGGTACTGCTGAAGCTAAATTGGCAGCTTTGGCTAAGGCCGGGGTTTCTATTGCCCGTTCTCCGGCTGAAATGGGCGATAAAATGTTAGAAGCATTAGGCTGATATAATGATGTTGTCGACTGAGTTTTGTTTAGTCATGGGACAGATAAACCCTGTAGTTGGTGATATAGCAGGTAATGTTAAAAAAATTATTAAGGCTGCAATACACGCTCGAGATGAACTTAATGCTGATTTAGTGGTGTTTCCAGAATTAACATTAACCGGGTATCCACCTGAGGATCTACTATTAAGAGCGGGATTAATAAAACGAGTCAATAAAGGACTTCGCAAGTTAAAAAAGAAGATCCGAAATGTAGCGGTTTTAGTGGGACATCCGTCAGGTACGGTACGTGAAGATTTATACAATGCGGCATCATTAATTGCCGATGGTGAATGTTTAGCAACGTATTACAAACAATGTCTGCCGAATTACAGTGTGTTTGATGAAAAACGTTATTTCGTCGAAGGCAAAGAAGCTTGCGTTGTTGACTACAAAAATATCAAATTTGGTATCACTATTTGTGAAGATATTTGGTTTCCAGAACCTGTTGCCCAAGCAGCAGATAGTGGTGCTGAAATTATCCTTAATCTTAATGCGTCGCCTTTTAGGCAGGGGAAATGGCAGTTACGTGAATCAGAGGTAAAACAACGGGTCTTAGAAACAGGATTGCCTATTGTTTATGTGAATCAAGTGGGTGGTCAAGATGAACTGGTCTTTGATGGCTGTTCTTTCGCCTTAGCAAATAATGGTGAAAAAATAGCTCATGCTGCGGCTTGGCAGCAAGATTTATCACCTATTAAAATCACCAGAAATTCAAAACAGACATTATCTTTGCAGGGTGAACTAGCCCACAAAGAAACCGAATTGGCGATGGTGTACCAAGCTTTAGTGGCTGGTTTGAGCGATTATATTGAAAAAAATCATTTTCCTAGCGTCGTTATTGGCCTTTCGGGTGGTATTGATTCTGCATTAACCTTAGCGTTAGCCGTTGATGCCATTGGATCTGATAGAGTAAAAACGGTGATGATGCCATCGCGTTACACTGCGCAGATCAGTTTAGATGATGCACAAGAGATGGCGAAACGTTTAAATGTAGACCATAGCGTTATTGAGATTGATGCTTTATTCGATCAGTTTTTAGAGACTTTGGCAGATCAATTTGCAGGAAAAGCAGTCGGCACGGCAGAAGAAAATATTCAAGCTCGTTGTCGAGGCGTTATTTTAATGGCAATTTCTAATAAAACGGGTGCGATGGTGTTATCGACTGGTAATAAAAGTGAAATGGCGGTGGGCTATTCTACTTTATATGGCGACATGGCTGGTGGATTTTCACCACTAAAAGATGTTTATAAAACATTAGTTTATCAGTTATGTGAATATCGAAATAATCTATCCGAGATTATCCCTAAACGAATTATTACTCGTCCGCCATCTGCGGAGTTAGCCCCTAATCAACTTGATCAAGATAGCTTGCCGCCGTATGAGGTTTTAGATTTATTATTAGAACAATATGTTGCTGAAGATTGGTGTTTTGAAGATATGGTATCTGCAGGTAGTGATCCGGAAGTGGTTGCAAGAGTAATAAAAATGGTAGATAGGAATGAATATAAACGTCGTCAAGCACCACCAGGCATTCGTATTACGAATCGGGCTTTTGGTCGTGATAGGCGGTATCCCATTACATCAGGATACAAGGTAGATTCAACAATAGATTAGGGATATAAACCCTACGATTATTGCAATTTTGTTTGCCGTACCTCTGCAACGCCAGGGTGTCCAGGATAGTTTAGTTCTAATACTCGCAAGGCATCTTCTGATAGTTCATTTAGCTCAAGAACCTTATAAGCTTTAGCCATAATTAATAGTGCAGCAGGCATAGCGGGGGTACGAGGATAGTTTTCAATGACATACCGACCACGATTAGCTGCCGCAACATAAGCACCACGGCGCATATAGTATTTAGCTACATTGACTTCATGTTGCGCTAAGCGATTACGCAGATAAACAATACGCTGGACAGCATCGTCACTATAAGAACTTTGGGGATAACGATTGATCAGAGTAGTGAAGTCTTTAAGTGCAAATAGAGCTGATCCTGGATCGCGTTGAGATTCATCACGAGGAATATATTTCTCAAATAAGCCAATATCACGAGTAAAGTTAATTAAACCACGCAGATAAATAGCGTAGTCCATATTAGGATGTAAAGGATACACTCGCATAAAACGGTCAATAGTCGCGATGGCGGCTTCTGGATCATCAGATTTATAGTGAGCATAAGCTGATTCTAATAAGGCTTGCTGGGCATAAATACCAAATGGAAAACGTGCTTCTAGTTGACCATAGTATTGCAGAGCACTGAAATAATCTTCGGTATTTAGTGCTGCTTTTGCTTCAGAGTAAATACGTTCTACAGTCCAACTTTCTTCGGTGACAACTTCATCTCTAGTGAAGTAAGAGCAACCTGATGTTGAGACCAAAGCGAGAATAAGGGGTATGTAATATTTTTTCATGTGGGTAGATTACGCTAGCAGCTGTTTGAAGGCAAAGCAGATTTTAGTATTTTGTCGTAATGATGGTTAGTTAACTTAAATATAAAGGCATTCCATGTACAATATGATTTTTATGAGTGATTGGTAAAAAGAATGTTCCGTTTTGTCATAAGTCTCGTTGCAGGGATATTATTTAGTCCAGCAAGTGCAACAACATTCGATTTGGTTGATGAAAATACTAGGGTAGTGGGTCACAACCTAATCGTATACAGCCATGAAGAAGATACGTTGTTGGATATTGCTCGCCAATTTGATCTTGGCTACAGTGAAATTGTTGATGCCAATCCCAATTTAGATCCTTGGCTACCTGGTTCAGGTCAACGCGTACTCGTTCCCAATCGTTTTATTTTGCCTGACGCGCCTAAAAAAGGCATCGTTATTAATTTGGCAGAAATGCGCTTATATTATTATCCTAAGCCTAAAAAAAATCAGCTACAGCAGGTAATTACGCATCCGATTGGTGTGGGGAGAGAAGGCTGGACAACGCCACTGGGCAAAACACGTATTATCCAAAAAAAGAAAGATCCGACATGGACTCCGCCCGCATCAATACTGGCAGAACATCTGGCA
>JABSQO010000041.1 GCA_013215775.1 Piscirickettsiaceae bacterium | reverse complement strand
CCAGATAGAGGCTCAAATCACAGCCCTGATGAGAAAGAGTTGGATCTTACTTTAGGTTACAGCTCAAAGAATCATTTCTTACGACACTTTAATGTTCGATTACGGTATGCACGAGTTTGGCAGGATTATAAAGTAGGCAGTGGGAACATAGAGGACCTACGCTTTATCATTAATTATCAATTGCCACTTTTTTGAAATAGCAGCAAATTATTGTAATCATATTTAAACCCTGCCCTCCCTCACTTTTATCGTTACCAACTCATTGTTTAGCGGCCCACGACTTTCTAACATTCCTGTGATCTTCTGACGTTAAGCTACTAACGGCTTTATCCAATAAAATGGCAAGCGGTAAATTATCTTTCTGGATCCCGATTCTAAGCTCATCTTTGTATACAGTTTGCCCCATAATTTTCAAATTATCTAATGACATTCTTTGGGTTAACACAAAGCTTAGAAACAATGGCGCTAGTGTTGCCGTAACTTTACCTGAAGATACTTGCTGCAATGCTATCTCCATATTATCAACATGAACTATTTTTATATCTGGATAATCTGTACGAAGCTTGGACTCGTAAACATAACCCGGAACCATGCTTAAAGTTTTTCCGCTGAGATCTGACAGAAAAGTATCTGATTGATTATTTTCATTCAACACTAGCACTACCGGAGAACTTAAATAAGGTTCGGTAAAAGCTAAGTAGTTAGCACGTTCCTTTGTTGCATTGAGAGCAGACACGATGTCACATTTATTTTCTCGGTAATACTGCTGACTCTCTTGCCAGCTTTTGGTTTTAACAACGTGTATTGCAATACCCATTTTGGTCTGTAATAGAGCTATATATTCAGCAACTAAGCCGATATGGTTCCCTTCTGCATCCAGACTTTCATAAGGCAGCCAGTCTGGATCCACACACATGGTTACTGTTGATAACTTATCTAAAGCTGTCAATTCCATCTCTACAGCTGATGAATATGACATCCAACTTATCATTGTGAATAACAGTATAGTTTTTAACGTAGCCATTTTTATTCCTTCATCTTCATAACTCATTCGAACAGCCATATTTCCTACCACTCAATGAGCCCGTATTTGTTAAAGTTACACTAATCAAGCCTTCTAAAAGAATGGTTGACCTAGATACAGATAGGCCGCGCCATTATCTCTTCCTTCTGCTTTCCCATACCCTAGATAAAGTGGCCCTATGGGTGTATCCGTACCCAAGAACAAGGTACCACTACTTAATAGATCGTCGGTGCCAAAACCTATATCGTCTTTGTTTTCCCATGTATTACCAAATTGAGCAGCTAAACCAGCATAGACAGGAATAATTTGACTACGGTAAAGACGACGTTGGTAAACAAGTGAGAGTAATCCATAGTGCTGCCCTGTCAATTCATTTTCATTAAAGCCAGATAACTGCATAAAACCACCTAAGCGATAACGGTTATGAATAGATGAATCACCACTAAGGGTCGAACCATAACGTAGCGAGAATATCAATGAATCATCATTCCAACTCTTAGCGCCAGATAGTTGAATATCAAGCTTGTCGTACTCGGTATCTGCACCCAGAGCATCTTTTGCACTTGTCAGCTCAATATTGTGGAAATAACCTTCTCTGGGAAAATTCAAACTGTCCAAGGTATCTATACTGGCACGCAAGAAAACGTTGCCATCGTCAAAATCAAAACTTCTAAATGATGGCGCACCGACAGAAAGATCTGCATTCCCGGTGAAACGACGTACACCAACACGAATTTCACCCCAATTACCAAAATTTCGCCCCGCGGCGAGTCGTAAACCCCAACGTTGAATTTCATATTCAGCATCAGCCCGTCCTGACACGTCGCCATACAATCGTATATCTCTGTTATCCCAAGATAATGCTGTGTGGATAAAATAACGAGCCGCCACATCAAGAGGTTGGTATAGCTCCGTCACTATGGCCGGCTCCTCACCCAATTGGAGCGCCGTACGCCATTCTCCGTTAAGAGCATTGAGGGGTTGTTGGGTATAGGCAAAACCAATATTAAATGAAGATTCACCACTAAAATCACTGGAAAGCTCTAAACCCGCTTGTAATGAATCTGTACCCCAGCTCTTTTGTTTGGCGGTGACCACAAGCCCCGTTTCCCCTTTTTCGGTCAATAGGTCATAACGCACACTTTCAAAAATATCTAGGCCATAAATCGTCGATATGCCTGTCTCAATGTCACTTATATCAAAATTTTGACCAACGTTAATTCCTAGGTGATGCAGTAAAAATTCTTCACTAAGCTGCGAATCATTTTCAAACCGTATAAAGTCAATAACAGATTGCTGCCAAGTTAACTTACTTTGGCTCGTTGCATATTGCTCGTACTTCTTCGCATCCAGTGATAAAGCCGCTAATTCGGTTTGTTGCATTAACGCTGCTTTTCTTCCCTGCTCAATCGCCGACACAACATGGCTAAAGTCCATGGTGCCAATTGCATCTAATTCGGGCAGAATTAATACATCCTGTTCCGTTAATGTTTGCAATTGCATCTCAACATTACGTCGGGTTAATAAACCAGTTAATTGATCCAATACCGCTAGTGGTCTATCGAGTTTATCTTTGGTCAATAACGGCGTACTGATATCGATCGCAATAACAATATCAGCCCCCATGGCTCTGACTACCGATATCGGTAAGTTATTAGCAGCCCCGCCATCAACTAATAGTTTTCCATTTAACTCTATCGGCGAAAACGCAGCGGGGATGGCCATGCTCGCATGCATCGCAATCGATAAGTCACCTTCCGCTAATATCACTTCATCACCAGTAGCAATGTCCATCGCTACAGCTCGAAATGGAATAGGAAAATCATCAAAGTTGTTGATATTAGCTACTGGCAAGGTTAACGATTTTAAAATTAAGTCAAACCTCTGACCTTGAACTACCGCTGTAGGTGCTCGCAACCCTGATTCGCTAACCCCTACTTTTCCTTTAACAAGATAGAGTATGTCATCAGCTTTACGACGTTGAGAGCGATCCGGCCGATCAGGTTTGTCATTAAATACCGTCTCCCAATCAATGACTTCTAACTGATAAGCGATCTCATCACTGCTCATGCCGGAGGCATATAAGCCACCCACTACGGCTCCCATACTGGTGCCCGCAATATAATCTACTGGTATTTTCAGCTCTTCTAAGACCTTCAATACACCCACATGGGCCGCGCCTCGCGCACCTCCACCACTCAATGCTAAACCAATCTTTGGTCTGTCAGTTTGCAGTTCAACTGCAAAAACCGCAGAGGATGGTGTGACTAATAACAGTAATGGCAGCACTATGGCCAGGCTTAATCTCAACATAACAAAATATCTCGACTCCTTCTATTTACTGGCATCCAGTTGAGATTTAAAACGTTTAGCATAGAATCGCAAGCTCATTTCGATATCTTCCCATGACAACTTTTTACCTGCCGTATCTGATGCTGGTGTCCTGATTCCGGTATCAACTAACACCGCCAAACGTTCACCTGTTATTGAATCTAATATTTCAGCTTCAATGCCGGCATCAATAAGCGACACCCGTTCTAATGCATCGGTATTTAACGCACTAACGATAAGTGCAACAGGAATATAACCTAACAAACCTCGTTTTTTCTTCTTGGTTTTTAAGCCCATAATAGCGAGCCTAACCACCAACGTATCGTCACCTACTTGACCAACCACTCTATATTCAGGTTCTAATTCATTAACCAGAATTTGGGCAAAACTATCGGCCATAGCTTTCACCGTATTAGGTTCAATGCCTTTATATTTAGACTCAGGGTGCAACCATACTTCAACCGGTTCAATGATGATCTTGCTGTATTTTTTCAGATCCAAATCAGGCTTTATATAACGATAGGCACCTTGCTTATCAGGAATCGGACTTAGATCAATTTTGCCTTCAATAAATGCACTCTGTGGTCGTTCAGGATCATCGGCACTCACTGGATGGACAGCAAATAACGCCATACTTGCTATCATTAAGATGTTACTTAATTTTAATATATTCATTTTCATCCCTTCTAAAAAGAATTCCGCTTACTTCACGCTATAACCTTTAGCTTCTAGACATGCAGCACGGGCACGAAAATAATCGTCTTGTTTGGCATTTTGAGCATGATCGATTTGTTGACTTTGTTGTTGCTGCTCCGCTTTGCTATCACCTCGTCCACGCACACCGCCCAACACGCCACCTATCGCAGCTGATTTGCCACTATCACCATCGATAACCTCACCAATGATCCAACCTCGACCAGCGCCTCTTAAAGCGCCACGAAAGCCAGAGCCAGGTTGAGCTTTAGGCTGAGATTTTGCAGGCGAGTCTTGCTGTGCTATTGCTGATGGATCATAGCCTGTTTGTTTAGTGGCCCAACTATGACAGTAATATTCATCTTGGTTTTGTTGCTCGGCTGATTGTCCATTTTGAGGAAAGACAAACTGTGCAGCTTCAACATGACTACAAACAAAAATACTCAAAGAGATCGCAATAATCTTTTTCATACTTCCTCCATTCAAATTAAAACCAGTAATACTACAGCAATGCTACCGCTTAAGACCTGTATTTATATACTTTCACAATAGAATTCAACGACCGCATTCAACCTTAATCACAAATACTTTTCAATTGGGAATAGCGAAAAGAAACCTGAGGAAAACCGTCGCCAAAAACTCGTTTGAGGTTCATGACTATAGCGTATTTCTTCGCCATTAACATGCTCTACCCATTCCAAGTTGCCGTCATTTGTTAGTTGAAGTCGCCAACTGTTATCACCGGTAAAATTTTCTTCTATATCTGTGGCAATTTTTTCTGCCAATTGTTGGCTATAAATAATCAATGCCGTTTCACTATTAAGGAAAACGGAACGTTGATTAACATTAAACGAACCTACAAAAGCGATCTTACGATCAAACACCATTGATTTGGCATGTAAGCCAAACAAGGTATCATCATCACAGCGGTATGAACTTTCGACTAAAGTCTGACAGGATGCTGCATCCGGTCGTAGTTCATACAGTGCGACCATGTTGTCTAACATTGCTTTGCGTCGCCGAG
>JABSQO010000040.1 GCA_013215775.1 Piscirickettsiaceae bacterium | reverse complement strand
TAAAGGCTTGGCAGAAATGAATAACCCTGAAGCAATTGCTGCTAAACGTGGCAAGACAGTTGCTGAGATCATGGAATAAATAAAATGGCATCTCAATCTAAATTAAAAGTAACGTTGGTTAAAAGCACCATTGGTCGCTTACCAAAACATAAAGCGTGTGTTGCTGGCCTTGGTTTAAGAAAAACAGGCAGTAGCGCTGTTGTTATTGATACACCTGAAAATAGAGGCATGATCAATCATGTGTCTTATTTATTACAGGTTGAGGAAGTATAAGATGTACTTGAATACTATTGCTCCTGCTCCAGGTGCTAAAAAAACAGCTAAACGCGTTGGTCGAGGTATTGGATCGGGTTTCGGTAAAACTTGTGGCCGTGGTCATAAAGGTCAGAAATCACGTTCTGGTGGTTTTAGCAAACGTGGTTTCGAAGGTGGTCAACAACCTTTACAACGTCGTCTTCCTAAAGTTGGTTTTAGATCGCGTAAAGCGGCGACTTCAGCAGAAGTTCGTCTTGACGTGATAGCCAATATTGAAGCTGATGTGATTGATTTATTAGCACTGAAAGCCATTGGTGCCGTTCCAGATAACACATTACGTGTAAAAGTAATTGGATCGGGCGATATTACGACTGCAGTGACTGTTAAAGGACTTGCTGTGACAGCAGGTGCTCGAAAAACAATCGAAGCTGCTGGCGGTAAAGTAGAAGAATAAGACCAGTGGCAGAGAACAAACAAAATGCATTGTCAGGATCCGGTAAGTTTGGAGAGTTAAAAGCTCGCCTGTTATTTGTGCTAGGTGCCTTGCTTGTATATAGAATAGGTACATTCATACCTGTTCCAGGCATTGACCCAGCTGCACTTGCTGTGATGTTTGATCAGCAAAAGGGCACAATCCTTGACATGTTTAACATGTTCTCAGGTGGTGCCTTATCACGCTTATCTGTTTTTGCTTTAGGGATTATGCCGTATATTTCTGCATCGATTATTATGCAGTTATTAAGCGTTGTTCATCCAAAGCTGGCCCAAATGAAAAAAGAGGGCGCCGCAGGTAAACGCAAGATTACTCAATACACACGTTATGGAACATTAGTATTGGCTACATTCCAAGCGCTAGGAATTGCTGTCGCATTGGAAAGTCAAAGTGCTGCGGGCATCGGTGTTGTTATTGACCCTGGAATGGCTTTCCGACTCGTAACAGTGATTACACTGGTGACGGGTACCATGTTTTTAATGTGGCTAGGAGAACAGATTACTGAGCGTGGTATTGGTAACGGTATTTCTCTGATCATCTTTGCAGGTATTGTTGCTGGATTGCCGGCTGCGATAGGCGGTACCTTAGAGCTTGCTCGTACAGGTCAGATACACACATTTTTACTGATTACGTTGATAATATTAGCACTAGCCGTTACCGCATTCGTGGTATTCGTCGAACGTGCTCAACGACGTATTCCTGTACATTACGCTAAACGACAACAAGGTCGTAAAATGATGGCAGGTCAGGTGACTCATCTACCATTGAAATTGAATATGGCTGGCGTTATTCCACCTATTTTTGCTTCAAGTATTATTCTATTCCCTGCAACAATTGCTGGGTGGTTTGGAACTAGTACTGGCATGAGTTGGTTACAAGATATATCGACATTAATGTCGCCTGGGCAGCCGCTATACGTTATGGCATATGCGCTTGCGATTATCTTTTTCTGTTTCTTTTATACGGCATTGGTTTTCAATCCGAAAGATACCGCTGAAAATTTACAGAAATCTGGTGCCTTTATTCCTGGGATTAGACCAGGCGAGCAAACGGTAAAATATATCGATGGAATTATGGGTCGATTAACACTGGCCGGTGCGATTTACATAACATCTGTCTGTTTGCTGCCAGAATTTTTGATTCTTTATTGGAACGTACCATTCTATTTTGGCGGTACCTCATTGTTGATTATCGTAGTGGTTGTTATGGACTTTGTGTCACAAGTACAATCACATATGATGTCACAGCAATATGAAAGTCTGATGAAAAAAACAGGCAAGAAAAATAATGGAATGTCAGGCTTTTTGGGCCAATAAAACAAACCATAGACAAGATTTAGTTGGAGAAAACCGATGAAAGTACAAGCGTCTGTAAAAAAGATATGCCGCAATTGTAAAATTGTTAAACGCCGTGGTGTTTTGCGTGTTATTTGTAAAGAAGCACGACATAAGCAACGTCAAGGTTAGTTCGGTATTAGTAAATTAATGTATTGTTGGACCTGAATTTTATGTGTTATAATTCTCGGTTCACTATTGAAGGATTAGGGTAGCTCAATGGCTCGTATTGCTGGAATAAACGTTCCTGTTCAGAAGCACACTGTAATAGCGTTAACTGCTATTTACGGTATCGGTCTTACGCGCGCACAACAAGTATGCGCTACTGCAAATGTTGCAGAAGATACTAAGATTAGAGACTTAACTGAACAAGAAGTAGAAGCGCTTCGTCAAGAAGTTGCAAAATTCACCGTAGAAGGTGATTTGAGACGCGAAGTATCGATGGATATTAAACGTCTTAAAGATCTTGGTTGTTACCGCGGTATACGTCATCGTAGAGGATTACCTCTTCGTGGACAAAGAACAAAAACAAATGCAAGGACTCGTAAAGGTCCTCGCCGCATGATTAAGTAAAGAGGCGATACGATGGCAGCAAATTCATCAGCACGGCAACGTAAGCGTGTAAAGAAGAATGTAGTAGATGGCGTGGCACATATTCACGCATCATTTAACAATACAATTATTACAATTACAGATCGTCAAGGTAATGCTCTTTCATGGGCAACATCGGGCGGTTGTGGTTTCAGAGGGTCACGTAAAAGTACGCCTTTTGCCGCTCAAGTAGCTGCAGAAAAAGCGGGTGAAGTTGCTCAAGGGTTTGGTATGAAAAACCTAGATGTCGAAATCAAAGGTCCAGGTCCTGGTCGCGAATCAGCGGTACGTGCACTGAACAACCTTGGTTTTAAAATTAATAATATTACTGACGTAACACCAATTCCTCATAATGGTTGTCGTCCGCCTAAACGGCGCAGAGTCTAATTTAGGAGAATCATTATGGCAAGATATATTGGTGCAAAATGTCGTTTATGTCGACGCGAAGGTGAGAAGCTTTTTCTTAAAGGTGAAAAGTGTTTCACATCTAAATGTGCGATGGAAAATAGAGCGTTCCCTCCTGGTCAGCATGGCCAGCGTCGTGGACGATTATCTGACTACGCAACCCAGTTACGCGAAAAGCAAAAAATGCGTCGTGTATATGGGATTTTAGAAAAGCAATTCCGTTTGTACTACAAAATGGCTGATAACAAAAAAGGTTCAACAGGTGAGAATCTGTTGCAACTGTTAGAAAGTCGTCTTGATAATGTTACATACCGTATGGGTTTTGGTGTCTCTCGTAGTGAAGCGCGCCAGCTTGTACGTCACAATGCAATTACAATAAATGGTGAAAAGGTGAATATTCCTTCTTACCAAGTAAGTGCTAATGATGTTATCGCTATTCGTGAATCCAGTAAGAACCAAATCCGCATCAAAGCCTCTTTAGAGCTAGCGGAGCAACATGGTTTTTCTGATTGGATCGAGGTTGATGCTGCGAAAATGACAGGTACATATAAGCACGTTCCAGAACGTTCAGAATTGCCTTCAGAAATTAACGAGCACTTGATCGTAGAGTTGTATTCGAAATAATTTTAACTAAACCAACTGGTTTATTTAGAGGAAGTTACATGACGACCATGAGTCAATTTTTAAAACCAAGCATTGTTGATATTAAAAAATTCAGCGATACTCGTACACGTGTTGTATTGGAACCTTTAGAGCGTGGCTTTGGCCACACTTTGGGTAATGCATTACGCCGTATTCTCTTGTCTTCAATGGAAGGTACTGCTGTTACTGAAGCACAAATTGATGGTGTGGTTCATGAGTATTCAGCAATTGAAGGTGTGCAAGAAGATGTTCTTGATATTTTGTTAAATATGAAGGGTCTTGCATTTATCCTGCATGAGGGTAATGAGGCTGTACTAACTCTGACTAAAGAGGGTGTAGGTCCTGTTACTGCTGCTGATATCCAGCTTCCACATAATGTTGAAGTTGTTAATCAGGATCATGTTATTGCCAACCTTACTGGTGGTAGTTTGTCTATCACATTTAAAGTCATGAAAGGTCGTGGTTATGTGCCTGCTAGTACACGTGCTCAGAATGAAGATGAAGATCGTGTTATCGGGCAGTTGTACTTAGATGCATCATTTAGTCCAGTTAATATGGTGACATATGGCGTTGAAAGCGCTCGAGTTGAAAATCGTACCGATCTTGATAAGCTAATTATTGAAGTCGATACGGATGGAACACTTGAGGCCGAAGATGCAATTAAATATGCTTCAACTATTCTAAGTGATCAGTTATCAGCCTTTGTAGACTTTACTGTTATTGAGGAAGCTGTTCCTGAAACAGTTGAGCAAGTAATTGATCCGGCATTACTGCAAGCTATTGATGAGCTTGATTTAACAGTGCGATCAGCAAATTGTTTGAAAGCAGAAAACATTTATTATGTGGGTGACTTAATCCAGCGTAGTGAAATGGAACTTCTTAAAACACCAAATCTTGGTAAGAAATCACTCACTGAGATTAAAGATGTATTGGCGTCAAAAGGTCTATCATTAGGTATGCACCTTGATAACTGGCCGCCAGCGGCATAATTGGCAACAAAATAATAATACTGACGTTAGTTCAGCATAAAGAAATAGGGTAATCAAATGCGCCATCGTAATTCAGGTCGTAAACTTAACCGAAATAGTAGTCATAGAAAAGCTATGTTCAAAAATATGGCTGTTTCATTGATGGAACACGAAGTAATTCGTACAACTTTACCTAAAGCAAAAGAATTGCGAGGTGTTATTGAACCTCTTATTACTTTAGGTAAGGTGGATTCTGTTGCTAATCGTAGGCTTGCTTTTTCTCGTTTAGGTGACAAAGAAATTGTGGCAAAATTATTCACTGATCTTGGTCCTCGCTCTGCATCTCGCCCAGGAGGTTATGTACGGATCTTAAAAACGGGTCCCCGCGCAGGTGATAAAGCGCCTATGGCATTGGTAGAGTTAGTTGATCGCAATACAGAGGAAGCCGTTGCAGAATAACTAATAACCGTTAAAAGTTAGACTAAAATGCCGGCTACAGCCGGCTTTTTGGTGTAAGCAATATGAGTTTTCAATAGCTTACAAGCGTTTTGTAAATAAATCGAAAATATCTACAAAATGTGATTGACAGCCCGGCGAGAGGCTGTATAATTCTCGCTTCTTTGTTGCAGCAACTGTGTAACAAACGCTCTTTAAAAAAA